>CAJCIT010000037.1 GCA_903970405.1 Acidobacteriaceae bacterium
CGTTTGCCGTATGCTATCGGGCTCGACAACTATCTTCCCGCCGCGTTCGGGCGCATTCATCCGCGCTGGGGCACTCCCTATGTCTCACTGTTGGTTCAGGCGGTTGCAGCCACGCTCTTCCTGCTGATGGCTCAACTGGGAGAGACGGTCAAGGCAGCCTACCAAATCATGGTGGACATGATGGTGATGGTGACGTTCATTCCGTTCCTGTATATTTTCGGCGCAGGCTTCCGGTTCGCGAGCCGGATTGCGGCCGTGTCCGGACTGGCGGTAACGCTCTTGGCGATTGCCCTATCGGCGATGCCCCCGCCGGAGGCAGCATCCGCAGCCACGTTCGAGGCCAAGGTTATTGGCGGAAGCGTCTTATTCGGAGTGCTGGGGTGGCTCTTGTTCAAAAGATACGAAGCGAAGCGCAACAGTTGACTCAGGCCTCTACCGGTACCGCCGCGCCACAATCCACGCCGCAAGCATCACGATGACGATGGATCCGCCATGCCACAAGAAGATATGGGAAGCCTTAAGAATGGGGCAATGCACGGTGAGCACCAACAGTGCCGACACGCCGGAGAGCGCGCCAATGCTGACAATGGAAGAGAACCAGTCAGTCCAAGCGCCGCGCCGCACAATCAGCGATCCGATGGCGGCCGTCACTACCGCGGCGCCCAAACCAATCCATAAGCAACTGTGAATCATTTGCGGCGGCGCCCAACTGGTGACGTCCCAGAAGAGCAGCCCCACCACCGCGGCAAACGCAACACACAAGGCGATCGCAACCGGCAGCAGCGGAACGCGCCGCAGACTTCCCGGAATCATCTGCTGCGCCACTGAGAATGAGAAGACCGTCGCCCCCACGCCGATGATGGAGAACATCAACATCTGCGCCATGGGCGAGAGCATGAAGAAGCCCTTCGCGCCGGTCAAATACGTGAAGATGGCGAGGACGGCAATGAGGACCGTGCCGAAAATCAGCGCCAGCCGCGGCACGCTTGGCAACGGCTTCACCGGCTTCAGGTCCTTGAGAATCGTGTTGACCACCGCGGCGTTCGGGCGCGACGCCCCGCCAAGAGGCTCCGCCGAGCCGAACAGCAACTGGCAGGAGCGGCATTCGGCCAGATGCCGCCGCTCTGCTTCGGTAAGCGTGTGACGTTCCGGATCGAATTGGAGGTGCGGTCCGTTCATGCACGCTCCTTCGCTGTCGACTGGCCTTGGGAAGGCCTCTCTAATACGGATCTCAAAGTCTCGTACGCCCGGTGCGCTTTCTGTTTTACCGCGCCCGGCGTTGAGGAGGTTGCCCGCGCCACTTCTTCCACCGTCATGCCCAGCACCTTGAGCATCGTTAGAACTTCGCGCTGCGATTCCGGCAGATTGCTCAGGAGCGCATCGAACTCCCTCAGATTCGATGACTCCTGTGGCGGCGCGGCGAACTTCTGCAGATCCGCCGCGTCCACCGGTTCCTCTTTTGCGCGGCGGCTCCGGTTTCGGCGGAAGTGATCGATCCGGGTGTGCCGTGCGATGGCATACACCCACGGGAGCAGGGGCTCGCCCGGGCGATAGGTCTGACGCGCCCTGTGGATCCGAAGCAGCGTGTCCTGGGCCAGATCGTCCGCCACTGGCCGTGTATCGGGCATGCTTGCGAAGAAGCGAATCAACAAGGGACACAAGGCCCCCAGCAGCCGCTCCGTGGCGGCGGCGTCCGCTGCCTGGTAGTGCAGCATAAGCGCTTCAAGAGTGGACACATCTACGTTGTTCGGACCGATTGCCTCGCTGTCGATGTGTTCGTCCATGGACCCGATCTGGTTATGCAACGCCCGAGTTCTATTGTGACGCGAGGTTAGTGCCTCGTGTCCAGCGGTTCAGTGGGAAGTTCTATTTCTTCAGTTGCAGACGGCCTGGTCGGCGCGCGGGAAAGCGAGGGGATCGCGTTCCCCGGCAGGGCCGTCCACACACACCAGATCCTTTTCCACCATCAAGATGAGCGGCTCACGGGCGTCCGTGAGCGACCGATGCAGTCTCCAGTTCGTCCGAGCCGTGACCGTCAGGGAGCTACCGGTTGTGTTCTTCCTGTCGTGTCAACCGGTCGCTCCCTAACGGTCGCGGCTCGGAAGCGCCAGCGCTTAAGTCAACCCGATTGTTTCACGGGCTCTCAGTATGAGGGACTATGAAAATTCTCGTCGTCGGAGCTTCACAAGGAACAGGCGCGCTGTGCGTCAAGTCAGCGCTCGCGAGGGGGCACTCGGTGAGCGCGTTCTCGCGCAATCCGGCGAAGCTCGACATCACACATGCCGCGCTGACGAAGATCACCGGTGACTTCCACGATGGCGCCTCGGTTCGCGGTGCCGTCACCGGTCACGACGCCCTGATCATTTGCGCGGCCCCGAAGCCCAGCGCGATCAAGGACACGCCTGACTATTTCTCGCGCGGCACGAAATACTGCATCGAGGCAATGAAGGACGGCGTGAAGCGGCTCGTGGTCCTCACCGCGTTCGGCGTCGGAGACAGCGAACCAGTAGCGCTGGTTCATGAAATCGGTCTTCATCCACGGTCTCTTGAAAGGCGTCTACCGCGATCACGACGTTCAGGAGCGCATGACGCGGGAGAGCGGCCTCGACTTCGTCATCGCACGCCCGACGCGTCTTACGGCGAAGCCGGGCAGGCTCGGGGCGCACAGCGCCTCTAAGAACAGGAAATCGAAAAGCCGTAGTTCTGTGGAGTCTCGGGCGATTATCGCTCACTAGCAGTCGGGAACTTGACCGAATACGGTCAGTTGATTTCAACGCGAGATTTCCGTCGCAAGCCGATCCTGCGCCCAGTGCGATGGCCATCCATTTGCTCCCGGAGTAAAGACGACGCTCCAGCAAAGAATTTCCCGCGAGCCTGACGTGACCACAGAGACTACCATGAACACAAACACTCCAAAAACCGACCCGCCGATGCCCGGCTCGGAGCCCTTCATTCATAACATCGACTCCGCGCCCGCCTATTGGTGGATCGACACACTCTGGATCGTCCTCGCAGACGCGAAGGACACAGGCGGTCGCTATTCCCTGATGGAGGAGTTAGCGCCTAAGGGCTCCGGCCCGGGGCCGCACAAACACACCTGGTCCGACGAGACTTATTACATGCTGGACGGTGAGATCACCTTCCTCGTCGGCGACGAAATCAAGACGGCCCGAAAAGGTGACTTCGTCGTGGTCCCGCGCAATACCCGGCACGCTTTTCGCGTGGACAGTGAAACCGCGCGTTTCCTCAACGGCTACACGCCCGCCAGCCTTGAGGCGTGCGTCGTGGAGAGGGCGATGCCGACAACCGAACGCGTTCTTCCGCCGAAG
>CAJCIT010000038.1 GCA_903970405.1 Acidobacteriaceae bacterium
TGTCCTTTAGCATGCGCAACACCTGCGCTTTGAGCACGTCGGGGTTGCGAAGCGCGCCAGCGTCCGCGGCGTGCATTAACTCCGCGTCCGGCATGCTGCTCCAAAGGAAGTAAGACAGCCGCGAAGCCAGTTCGTGCTGGCTGATGCGGCGCGGTTCATTCGACGCTGTTTGCAGAGCCGGCCCGCCATTCTCAATCCGGAATAGAAAATCGGGGGAAACAAGCACGGCCTCCAGCGCCACGCTCAGCGCCTCGGCAAAGCTGCTGCCGTCTTTCTGGCTCTCGGTCATCAACTTCAGATATTCGTTCACTTCCGCCGTGGTGACAGGGCGCCGGAACGCGCGCTTCGCGAAGCTGGCCACAATCAGGCGCGGACAACTGGCATTGTGTTGGCCATTCAAATGGCCGCACACGTAAATCTTCCTGAGCGAAGCGAGGGATGTCTTGCGGTCCTGGTTGTACGGACCCAACATTTCCACAGTGTTGACCCGCACGGCGTTCACCTGCTTCGAACTGTGAATGGCTTCCGCCAACCGAACCTTGTATTGCGCAATCCGCATTGGGTCCTTCGATTTCGGTTGCCGGATAAAGCTTTCAATGTCGGGCGGCGGCGACGCCGGTTGTTTCGAGGGATTCGGCCCGTTGAAGGCCGCAGGCAAGCCGTCGTAGAGATGCGGAATCGCTACCGCCAGCCAGTGCTCTCCGGCTGTCGCATGGATTCGGAGCGTAAACGTCTTCCCATCGAAATCCTGACTCCAAGGCGCGGATTCAGGCAAGCGCCCGCCTAACACCGATTCAGTTTTTAACGGTTTGCCGTCCAGCCAAGCCGTCACTTCGATGGGATCGGAGCCGATGGGCCGGCCGCCCGTCATCCTCACGCGCACATCGTAATCGGCATCCACCGGGAACTTATAGGTAGTGCTGAAGGAGTTGGGCAGCGTCAAGCCGGACTTGTCGTAATCGGCCGGTACGTGCTCGATCCGATCAACCCTCGACCGGGCTCCCTGCAATTTCGCCATGCTCGGCTTGAGCGGCGCGGGACCGAAGAGGGCGGTGCGGGTCACTGCTTCCGCCGCATTCAAATACTTTTCCATCAGAACCGGCGAGAGCGACAGTACATCGCCGATATTGTCAAAACCGTATCCCGAATCGTCCTGGGGAAAGTCGTCAGCGGGCGTCAGGTTCACGGCCAGCAAATCGTGGATCGTATTGTTGTACTCGGCCTTGTTCAACCGCCGCGCCGTCACGCGGCCGGCTTGCGGCTTGGCCTTCGCGTCAGCCTGCTCAAACGAATCCTCCAGGTACTTCGTGAACGTCAGGACATCGATTGGCTTCGGCCGGGGCATTGGCTTCGGCGGCATCTCGGCCGCTTTCACGCGGCGCGCAATCGTCTCCCAGGTCTCGCGCTTATCCACCAGCGAGCTTTCATTCGAAAGCGCCTCCAGGTTCAGCCCCGCCACTTTAGCCTTGGCGCTGTGGCACGCAACGCAATTTTTTTGCAGAAAAGGCTGAATGGTGCCGGCAAATGACGGGATCGAAGCCTTTGGAGCGGCCGCGCCGGTTGCCGCGGGGGTCTTGTCCGCGGGGCTCGCCGTCGCCGAGAAAAGGGGAGGTAACCCCAGGAGGGTAAACGCCGAAACGAATTTGAAGACTTTGTGCACGGGATTGTTCAGATAATCAGTCTGACCGGTCTCTGCCTCAACCCGGGGACAGTCTGACCGTGCTCACTGCTTGTTGTCATTAGGATAGGCGTTTGGGAGTTCGAAATGTTACCCTTTGGCATCGAAATTCTCCCTCCCTACCCTCCTGGCGTCATGGGACTCGGCTCGCTTTGAGGGGGCCATTCCATCTTATCCGGTTCGGTGGTTCTCTGCCTGCTGACCCTAATTATTTGGTCTGCAAAATCTGCCGGTCGTTCACCGGCTGCACAGGTCTTACGTTCTTCTTATACAGCCTTGCGAAGTCATCCAATTGCTCTTTGGAAGCGGTCTTGTGAGCCTTCAGGACGTACCAGATGACGCCCTCGGTGCAGGGGGGAGTAGTCAGCGAGCCGGTGAAGGTATAGTACCCGGGGGCTGCCGGCAGCAGATCGGCCGCCGTGATGGATGCCGCCGACACGTTGACCGCCTTTCCTTTCTCCGTCGGAATGTTCCTCCACAACACATCCAGCAGGGGGTTAGGATTGCCCAAATCGAACAAGACCGCCACTACCGCCACCTTACCGCCGGAGTCCGCATGGATTAGATGGGCCTCCAGGGGAACAGCCTTGCCATTGACGCGAGTTTCGCTGGGATGGTGGAAGTCGATCTCCTTCAACGTGTAAACCTTGTTGCCCACGGTCAACGTGCTGCCGGCGGCGTAATTCACCTGGATCGAGTGGCTGTTATCGATCAGGTTCAGCGTCACCTGCCTGTAATCCTGCCGAAGCGGTGGCAGATCGGCAGTCTTGATTTTCTTGGTCTTGATATCGATAGGCGATTGCGCGGCGCCCGTGCCGCAAGGCGGATTGGGTTCCCCGGCAAAATAGGCCGGGACCGTCGCCAGGCTCAGCGAAACAGCGAGTATGCTTCCCCGAAGCAGACGAAATTGCATAATGATGCTCCTGAAGGCAATGTACCGCCCCCCTGGGAACGCCAATCTCCCGATTGGCGAAAGTCCGCTCACGCGTGAATGGCGCGGCCCTTCGAGTTCGTTTCGTAATGCTCCGATTGGCTTCGACTTTTTCACCCACCCTAGGCCGCGCAAGCGGCCCTTCCAGTCACCCTGCTGCGCTAGCATGGCCACATGCGGCAAACCCTCCTGCTAGCGGCGTGCGGTTTCGCGGCTTCGATGTCAGGCTTCGCAAGCTCCACGTATTCCCGGGACATTCAGCCGATTATCGCCATGCATTGCGTGGGATGCCACCAGCCCGGCGCAATCGCGCCCATGGCGTTTCTGAGCTACCAGGAAACGCGTCCGTGGGGAAGGGCGATCCGGCAGGCGGTGCTCCAGCGCTCCATGCCGCCGTGGCACGCCGAGCCGAATCCCGCGCATGAGTTCCGCAACAATCGGGCGTTGAGCGAAGGCGAAATCAGAACGCTGGCCGAGTGGGTGGAAGCCGGGTGTCCGGAGGGTTCGCCGAGCGCGCCGCTAAAACCGGCCGCAGTGGCCGGCGGCTGGAAGCTGGGCAAGCCCGATGTGGTGGTGGAGGTCCCCGGGTTTTCGATTCCGGCAACCGGGCTGCTGCCGTATTCGTTCTTGATCGTGCCGCTTCATCTGGAGCACGACACCTGGATTCGCGCGGCCGAGTTTCAGATTGACCAGGCGGCCTCAGTGCATCACATGAACGCCTACGTGCGCCCGGCGGGATCGAGTTTTCTCGCCGGGGAGCCCGCGAACAGAATTTTTTCACCGACCGTGGCTGAACGTGGACGCCGCCGCGAGGGCGAGCGCGTGTTTGACCGGCGGCAGATGTTGCTCGGTTATGAGCCCGGCTATCAGCCCATGGCGTGGCTTCCCGATGGGGGCAAGCTGTTGCCGGCGGGATCGGATCTCGTGTTTGAGATGCACTACAGCCCATCCGGGAAAGCGGCGGTGGACCATTCGAAGCTGGCACTGTACTTTGCGCCGGCGCCGCCAAAGTACCGGGTGCTGGCCATCGATACGCTGCGCGACCTGGACTTGAACATTCCGCCTGGCGACGCGCAGTACGTTTCGAACACCAGTTTTACGCTGGGCAGCGCGGTGGAGCTGCTCTCTGTGCAGCCGCACATGCACCGGCGCGGCGCAAGCATGGACGTGCAGGCGATTCTGCCCGATGGACACGTGGAGCCGCTGGTGCGCGTCCCGCGGTATGACTTCAACTGGCAGACCACCTACGTCTACCGCGAGCCGCTGCAGTTACCGGCCGGAACGAAGCTGGAATCGCGAGCAACCTTCGACAACTCGGCGAACAACAAGTCCAATCCCGATCCGCAGGCGACCGTGCGCTGGGGCGACCAGACCATAGACGAGATGCATATTGCCTTTCTGGAACTGGTGCTCGATGCGCGGGCCGACCCAGAAAAGGTATTGGTGGCGAAACCCCGCATGATCGGGCAGGGTAGCGGTCAATCGCGCCGGTAAATCGTTCCGCCCTTCATCACGAATGAGACATGGGCCAGGGCGGAGATGTCTTTGAGTGGATCGCCCGGCACGGCGACGATATCCGCCAGGTAGCCCGCCTTGATGACGCCGATTTTGCCTTCCCATCCCAGCAACTTCGCGCCGTTCACTGTGCCCGCCTGAATGGCGGCGAGCGGCGACAGGCCGTACTTCACCATCAATTCGAATTCGCGGGCCTGCGTGCCGTGCGGAAACGGGCCGACGTCGGAACCCATCGCGAACGGCACGCCGGCGGCGATTTGCTTGCGGAACTCTTCGGAGTGGTACTTCAGCGGTTCGTAGCGATCGCCGGCGGCGGCAAAATACTCCGAGATGGTAAAGGTAGGCACGGCGAAGATGCCGCGTTCTTTCATGAGGCGCATGGTTTCCGGGCTGAGCTGATTGGCATGATCCACCGAAGCGACCCCGGCTTTGACGGCAAATAGAGTACCGGGTTCGCCGGTCGCGTGTACCGCGACCCTCTTGCCGACCCGCGCGGCTTCGGTGACGGCGGCGGTCAGTTCGGCCTCCGTGTATTGGTAGGGAGTAGAGAACTTGCCGTCGACGAGGGAGTCATGCCCGGTTTCGTAAATCTTGATGAAGTCGGCGCCCTCTTTGAATTGCTGGCGGATGACACCGATCAGCTCGAAGACGTTGTTGGCGCGGGTGGCATTGGAGAGCAGATGCTCCTCGGGATTGAAGTGGTTGGTATCCTCATGGCCGCCGTTCAGGTCGATGGCATTGCCGCTGATGCGCATCCGCGGCCCCGGGAACATGCCCTTATTAATTGCATCGCGAACGGCGGTGTCAGCGGACCCGGCGCCCTCGGTACCCATATCCCGTTCGGCGGTGAAGCCGGCTATAAGGTCCTGTTTGGCCGCGTTGACCGCGATCAGGGTGCGCATCGGCACGGACTCTTCGATGGTTTGCAACTCCTCATCGCCCGGATGAAGGAAAAGGTGAACGTGGGCGTCAATCAAGCCGGGCAACAGGGTGCGGTCTCCAAGGTCAATGATTTCTGCGTTAGCGGGATGGTTGACCGAGGCGCCGGCGGCGGCGATTCGATCGCCTTCAACCAGAATCTCAGCGGGCGCGACGAGGCGGCCTGACTCCACGTCGAGCATCCTCGCGGCGCGGATCACCGTGACTTTCGGCGGCGCGGCCTGGCCGGCCATCGGCAGCGGCAATAGGCTCAGGAT
>CAJCIT010000039.1 GCA_903970405.1 Acidobacteriaceae bacterium
CGCACTTCAGAAACGCGTTGGTGCACTGTCGAAAGTCGATACCCTCTTCTTGCATGCGAATCGCCAGCCAGTGATGCTGGTTGAGGCAGACCCGCGCGGAGAAGGGGAAGTAAGGACACATGCGGACAAACATCCGGCCCCAGTGCGAATCATTCAGGTAGAAGTTAAACTGGTTCACCCAGCGCTGCTTGTACTCCAGATGAGGGCTGTCGTTGTCCTTGTCTCCAATGGCCACCAGGATGCGGGCCGGTTCCCGCGCTTTCACGATGGCCACCACCTGATCGGGTTTGGCATTTTGGAAGTAGGGGTCCAGAAACTTGTCCCGCCGACTGTCGTCACCAGTGCCGTCGGGAGGTTCGAGAATCGGAGCGCCCCACTTCTCGGATCGGTTCTTCACCCAACACTGGAACTGATCGGCGATTTCCGTCAAGGTCTTCCTAGTCACTCGTTTTCCATCGCGATAGGTGTTGAAGAAGCCCAGCACGCGCTCGGGCTGTTGAAACGGTTGGATCAATCCATTCAGCAAGAGCCGATCAAAACATCGATACCCGAACTGGATGTTATCCTTGTGATGCTCGACGAAGGCGTTCATAGCTCACTCCTGTGTGGTGAGATACCAGGAGCATACCGCCGTGAACGCCTCCTGATCTATGGCCCTTTCCAAACCAGCGCGGACGTTTCAGGATCTGCTGGTATGGCAGAAGGCTCACGAGTTTGTGTTGGGAATATACGCCCTCACTGGGGGCTTCCCCAAGCAGGAGACGTACGGGCTGTCCCTGCAGATGCGTCGTGCCGCCGTATCCATTCCGGCCAACATCGCCGAAGGATTCCGTCGTCGCGGCAAAGCTGATAAGGCTCGATTCATGAACATCGCCGAAGGATCGGTCGAGGAATGCCGCTACTTTCTGATCCTCGTCAAGGACCTCGGCTATGGCGATACCGAACGACTGGCTCCTTCGCTGGAGGAGGTCAGTCGGCTCCTCAGCGCGTACGCCGCCGCGATTCTGGCTTCTGGCTCCTGACTTCCTCGACTCCCATATCCCGCAGGGATATCAAGGCGAAGCCTTGGCTAGTTAGCTTGGTGGTTTCTGGAGGGCAAGCGGACCATGACTATGAGCGCCGAGGCGAGACCATCCGCGCGGGGGACCGTCGGCCCGCAAGCCACATCCTGTTCAATCCGCAAGCAAGCGCGCAAACGGGCACTGCCTCGTCCGCTGCTGCAAGTCACTTCGTGAGACTCAGCGCGAACCACGGCAGGTCTCATCAGACGAAGCAGATGCCGGAGGGCTTTGACTCCGATCGTTCGATCCCGATCATGAGCGATTGTGGTCTTACCGGGCGGGAACTAAGTGCCGCCCAAGTTGCCCGGTTCGTTGCTTGAGGTGCCAGCGCTGCCAAGCCCACACGAACTGGCGGCTTTGGCACGAGAAGCAACGAATGGGCTGGACCGCAAACAGCCAAAGTGGTAGCTCGAACCAACGCCATCGCGACGTCAACGTTTTCATTGAGAAGCATCTTGAACATTTGCAATGCGCCGACGCAGTGACTTGCTTGTTGTGTTTGATCATTCGAGTCCATGCGACACACGCCAACATGCCGGCCAGACTGCACAACCAGAGAAGCGTCTTCATTTTACTTTCGGAGTCGGCACTCGGTAATTCAGTTGAAACGAGTCCCGGCGCCAGCGTGTCGGCTAGATCGCTGCTGTCCTCGTTCGCCTCAGGCGTCACATCTACCGCAAATGAATCACTGCCCTCCAAAATTGCGGCGTCGATGCCGGCATTGAAACTCGAAGGGGTAGTGGCGTCGGCGCGGGCTCCAGCGAGCCCGTCCAAAGCGAGTCCGAAACTCGGCCTTAGGTCGAGATCAGAGGTCTCGGTCGCAAATGCCAGAGGAGCGGCTATAAGGCAAGATAAAACGAAATAGAATGCTGTCCAGGCCCTCATAAAGTATCTTCCAAACTGGAAGCTACCATGGATTTGGCTTCGTCCAGCACTTAGCACGTTAGGGTACCGGTGGACCTTATTAGTGGGGGATCTGCTAGCTCCGTGCGGCGGCTCCCGAAAAAGAGCCATCTGGTTTTAGGACCAAGTATCGATCTCGACATCGGCTGCGATGCGGGCGCCGGGGGGCCTTGTTGTTAGTCAGCCAACCTTGGCCGGGATATGACTTTCCTTGCAACACCCCGGCTGGCTAAGAACGCGCCACTCTGCCCCGGGAACCGGCGTCAAACCCAGGGAAGAAGGCATCAGTTGAAAGCGGAAGCGGCTCAGACAGTACTGGAAGTTTGGGGCCGCGGTGGGCTCTTGGGTTCAGTACTGCCCGCGCTGGACTACGCAGCCGGTGGATCTTGTACACCTGCTTTTCGAAGCCAAGCGCAGCCTCCCCGCCGGAAACGGATAAACCCCTTTTAAGCTCCGTAGCTTCACGGGAAAAGGGGACAAGTAGCTTCCCGTGGAAATGGGACAGACCCCTCTTGGCGAGCAGGAGTCAAGCTGCGGCGTGCCGCCGACCCTCAATACTTCAGGTAAATGGTCTTCAGATCGCTGTAGAACTCCATCGCCGCCGGGCCTTGCTCCTTCGGCCCGAAGCTGGAGTCCTTCGTGCCGCCGAAGGGAAGCTGGTATTCAACGCCGGCGCTCGGAAGATTAACGGTCAAGAGGCCGGCTTCCGCGCCATAGATGAAATCGAAGGCATGGCTTAGGCTCGAGGTTTGAATGGACGACGAGAGGCCAAGGGGAATCTCATTGGCGATCCGAAGGGCGTCGGCCGCATCCTTGGCCTTCATGACGGCAAGAACCGGGCCGAAGACCTCTTCCTGGGCAATGCGCATTTCGGATGTGACATCGGCGAAGATGGTGGGTTCAAAGAAGAAGCCCTTGTCATAGCCGGGTCCGGTAACACGCTTGCCGCCTACTCGAGGCGCTCCAGCCTCTTTGGCTCCGATTTCGCAGTAGCGGATGTTGGTGTCGAGTTGCGCCTGATCGATGGCCGGTCCGATGTCAACGCCGGCGCTCATTCCGTCGCCCACCTTCAGCTTCTTCGTCCTTTCAATGAGGGCATCGAGGAAGCGATCATAGATGGGCTCCTCCACGATTGCACGGCTGGTGGCGGTACACTTCTGGCCGGTGGAAAAGAACGCGGCGTTGACCACGTTTTCAACAGCGGCGGCGAAGTTCGCGTCAGCCAGAACGATAGTGGGATTCTTGCCGCCCATCTCTAGTTGAATGCGCAACCGGCGTTTGCTTGCCTCCGCGTGAATCCAGTGGCCGATTTCGGTGGACCCGGTGAATGAGACTGCCCTCAACGCCTTGGCGTTCAGCAAGGCGCTGCCCAATTCCCCGCCGGAGCCCGCCACGAAGTTCACGACGCCAGGCGGGATTCCTGCATCGTGGCAGGCTTCCACGATGCGCCAGGCGCACAGCGGCGACGCGGAGGCGGGCTTGAGCACCACGGTGTTTCCGCAGATGAGCGCGGGGGCGAGTTTCCAGGCTGGAATAGCGATTGGAAAATTCCAGGGAGTGATCAGGCCCACTACGCCCAGCGGTTTGCGTAAGGCGAACATGTGGACGCGATCTCGTTCGGAGGGAACCAGGAAGCCGGGCAGACGGGAGCCTTCGCCTCCGAAGTAGCGGAAAATGTTTATCGCGCGCCGCGTTTCGCCTTTCGCTTCGGGCAGCGTCTTGCCCTCCTCGCGAGTCATCTCCGCGGCGATCGCATCGAAGCGCTGATCCAGCAACTCCGCCACTTTGAAAAGATAGTTGCCGCGGGCCGGACCTGCGAGCTGCGACCATTTCGGAAAAGCGGCTTGAGCGGCTTCCGCGGCGCGCTCAACATCCGCCGCCGAGCCCTTCGCCATCAGCCCCACCACTTCATCGGTGTTCGCCGGATTCCGGTTCTCAAACGTAGGGCCGGCGGTTACCCATTCGCCATTAATGTAGTTGCCAAAGACTTGCATTCCTCTGTTGTCCCACACGGCGCCAAAATGCAAAGGGGACCACGCGCCCATGACGCGTGGCCCCTTGTCCAGGAAAGATGGTCAGATTCGCTTAGAACTTGACCTGCGGAGTCTTCTTCTCTTCGCTGCTGGCCTTGAAGTACGCATCGTTGCGGTGGAAGCCGAATAGCGACGCGGCGATGCTGTTTGGGAACAGGTCGATGTTGGTGTTGTATTTAGTGATGGCCTCGTTATAGTCCCTGCGCGCAATAGCGATGCGGTTTTCCGTCCGCGAGAGTTCATCCTGCAACCGCATGAACTGCTGATCGGACTTCAACTGCGGATAGTTTTCCGACAAGACCAGCAACCGGCCCAAAGCGCCAGAGAGGTTATTGTTGGCCGCGATTTTGTCTTCCGGACTCTGGGCATTCAACATGCCGGCGCGGGCATTGGCGATGTCATCGAAGACGCCCTTCTCCTGCTTGGCATAGCCCTTCACGGTCTCCACCAGGTTCGGAATCAGATCGGCGCGCCGTTTCATGGCGTTGTCCACTTCGGCGAACTTTCCGTCAATGTCGTTCTTCTGGGTCACCAGTTGGTTTCTGACTCCGAACAACTGGCCGCCAATCACCACCGCGAGCAGGACCAGGACGCCCAGCGCAATTAAAAAGCCTTTCATACGATTCTTCTTTCCTCCCTATCTAAATCCTCACCGTTCAATGTGGTCCACATAGTCTACCAATCTATCGATTTCGGCTAAATACTTATCGAATAACGCCACTGCCGTTGTGCCCGCCGGCAGCTTGCCGTTGGCCCGCACGTCGAGCACGGTGTTGAAACCCTCCAGCGGGCCTAGCACGGTCTCAAGCTCTTTGACAATCTCATGCTTGCGCCACTTCGCGTCCCTGCCGCTCAACATCAGGGCGTGCCGCCCCAGCACGCAAAACGTGGACACCGAGTCTGCCATTAGCTTAAGCAGGTAATCGGGCGTGGAAAGCGAGTGGGCTGCTTTCTGACGCAGCCGGATCAGCTTCGAGCGCAACTCGTGTTCCACTTGAGCCCGATAGTACTGGGGCTGAATCTGGACGTCGTCCATGACATCGATGCCGGCGAGCACGCGGCGGTGGGCATGAATATCGTGGAACTCCATCGGAAAGCAATCCTGTGAGCGGCGGACTTCATCGGCGCTCATCAAGAGCGGAGACGGATTCCCCAGTTCCCGCCACCAGCGAAAAATCGGCTCCGATTCGGCCAGCTCAGACAGCGTGACTTTGGTCAGGACGCACAGCACGTTGAGATCGGATTTGTGCTCCTGAAAATCGCCGACCGCCGCCGAACCATAGAGAATGGCCGAAATGAGGCGATCTCCGAAAGCCGCCTGCAGCCGCTCGGCCAGACTGTTGAGTTTGTTCTCCATAAGGAGTCTGCTTCCTCCCGTGCCCAGCTAGAAACCAGGTGAATCGTTGCCAAGTGCTCGGCTACCAGTCAGAACTGGCGCCGCCGCCGCCGGCATCGCCACCGCCAAAACCGCCAAAACCACCGCCACCGCCCCCACCGCCGCTGTCGGATCCCCCGAAGCCTCCTCCACTACCCCAACCGCCGCGTCCGCCACCGCCGAGCACCTGGCCGAGGATCATACCGGCCAGGAGCCCGCCGCCACCGCCGCCGTATCCACCGCGGCCTCCTCGACCGCCGCGCAGACTGCCAATCACCCACATGATCACGAAGAAGCCAATCAAGAGAAGAAGAGGATTGAAGCCGTGATGGCCTTGCCGAACAGGCCGGCTTCGCGCGACGGGTGCGGCAGCGTCGAACGGAATGTTCTTATTCCGAGCGATCTCCGTGGCCATGGTCTGAAGGCCCTGGAGAATGGCATTCCCGTAATCGCCCGCCCGGAGCGAGGGACGCATGGAGCGCAGCGTGTCCCCGGCAAAGGCATCGCTAACATAAGCCTCCAATCCTCGGCCATGCTCAATGTCCGACTTGTGGTCCTGAATGGCCAGGATCATGAGAGCGCCCTGATTATCTTTGCTCGATCCGGGTTTGAAGTGGCGGAAGAGACGAATGCCGAAATCCTCAATCGGCTCGTCGTCAAGGGTCGCGATGGTTACCACGCCGAACTGAACGCCGAGTTGCTTTTCGACGTTCGAACAATAGGCTTCAATGGCAGCCTTGCCGGCAGGATCCACTACGTGCGCATAGTCACTCAAGTAGCCGGTCGGCGCCGGTAGTTTGTCAACGTCGACTTTGGCCGCCGCGGGCAGAACAGCTGCAAGCAGGGCGGCCGCGACCAGGACAGGCGCTATCGCGATCGTTCGAATACGCACACTAGGAGTACGATTCTTGGTGGCAATTTTGTTCATTCAACCCGCGCGGGCGTGCTCAAGTGAGCTTACCAAGACACGCCCGGCGCGGCAGTTCATGCAGTAAATCCAAACCACAGTACAAAACGTATACTTCGTAAACCCAGGAAGCCAAATGGAAATCCTGGTCAAATTGAAAGGAACAAACCCAATGAAACCTCTACGCTACATAGTCTCTCTCGTCGCGATGGCGCTTTTCGCCGTCGTGGTTGACTTCGCACTAAGACCGGCCTCCGTGAGGGCCGCGGCGGCGAACCCAATTACCGTCCTGTGCGAGTCATGTGTAGTCAATCCGAACCCGATACCGTTCGTCCCGGTCTATCTGATCGTTCGCGATGAGACCACCGGAGAAGTCTGGTGTTACCCGCGCAGCGTCGACTATGGAAACCCTCTCGAAACGGGCGTCGCACCGGCGCTTTTGGGCACCCTCACGCCTGGGAAACCGATAAGTAAGTAGCAACTAAATACCAGCCAGGCTAAACCGCGAGGATAGGGCGTGCGCGTGTTCGCCTCCGATGGATCGCACTCACCAAAGCAATACGGGGGCGGCACGGCCGCGCGGCGCAATATCTCGTGCAGGTTGCGGACACGCCATCGAACGGGCCTAAACCAACCTGGTCATCGCCACAGCTGAGGGGCGGGCGAGGCATCGCCAACATCGTGTTTGATGTGGCGCTAAATCGTGTTGAAACACTCAGTCAGCCTGCCAAGAACCGACTAATGCCGGAACTGTTATCGGCCCGCGCCGGAAGCTTTCGCGTGCCGCGAACCGCGCACAATGCCACGACACCGGCAACAACAAGCGTCACGACGAATGAGCGCCGACGGGCGAGGTCAAGTGAATCCGGATCGGAAAAAGAATGCGAAAGGCGAGTCAGACTGCGACGACGCTTCAATAAGCGCCGTTATGCGCGGAACCGGCCTACGGCGGCGCTTACTTCGCCGAATGGCCGGATGCGGCTTTGCGGGCGGACAATTGGCGCCACAGCAGAGTGGATCCCGCGCCCAACCCAAGCAGCAGATAGCAGCCGGAAGCGGGCTCTGGAACAGAACTACTGCTGCTGACAGCCGGGCAAACGTCTACGCTGTTGGTGTCCAGAGTAACTGCCCCGTTCTGCGCCAAAGCGCTGCCGCAGTCAATTGTGGCGCCGGTATCGAGCGTGATGCTGACTAGCGCGAGAATATTTCCCTCGAATGCGGTGGCCGCGCCAAGGGTCGCCGAACTGCCTACCTGCCAAAAGAGATCGCTCCCTTGAGCGTCGTTCGTAAAAACAACTGAAGAACCGCCTGCGGTGGTAAGCGTGCTGCCTATCTGGAATACGAATGTTGAGTTGGCATTGCCCTCGCCATTCAGAGTCAGTTTTCCCGTTAACTGCGCCGTCGATGCAAAGCAGTAGACTCCCGGCGTAAGAGTAAGGCCGCCTAAAAGTCTTGGCCAGTCAAAGAAGTCCCGCAAGGAAGAGCCGCCGCAGCTCCGTAGGCCGCCGCGAGATCGGACTGAGCCAGCGTGGCGGCTGGGTCGTCATTGTCGATAAGACCAGCACTGACAGTACCGGGAGGGAACCCGGTAATTGACACTCCAGGCGATACTCCGAGGTTTCCATTGATTGCCGTCAGGCCCGTATTGGTGACCGTCGATCCGCCGAGCACAGCAAAAGAGCCGGCTGTGCCTAAATCGATGATGGGGCTGGCACAGACAACGCCAACCGAAAACAAGAGACAAACGAAACCACTGAGCGCTATCCTCATGTGTTTTTCTCCTTTTTCTTGCTACGAGAAGTCACATCCTGAGTGCGTCTTCAGCAAGCTATGCCTGCGATTATCGTAATGTGACGGCCGGCTAACGTCAATCCTTTATTTATCGATTATCAGAAGTTGATTTAAGAAGCTCCAGCAATTGTAATGTAAACTACTTTCAAGATCCGGCCTACTTGCTATTCGATTGTTCACACTTGCACGGTGCAGGGTTATTCTTTGTTACAACAAGATATAGCCCCGGCTTAAACCAACGGCGCGTAGTTAGTTGGACACAAACTTCCGCACCAGTGTTACTACTTTCTTGTGGCCGTGCTCCAGGCTTCGGGGGCAACGTCGCAAGGCGCGCTCCATACGAGTCCTGTTAATCTGAATTTTATTAGTCCCAACACGTTCATGTGCCACACACCAATGGACTATCGATTTTCGTTGCGCATGCTCATCTTGCTTTCCGGTCTGCTGGTTCCAACCGGTGAATCGATGTTCGCCCAGGGAGGGCCGCCCTTTTATACCAACGATCCCGGCACTCCCGGCAATCTCAATTGGGAGATCAACATCGGCTACATGCCCTTCTTCTTCAGTAACCAATCTGTCTCCCACACGCCCGACGTCGATATCAATTTCGGTTTGGGCGATCGCATCCAGTTCACCTATGAAAGCGCCTGGCTCCGTGTCCAAAATCCGTCAACCAAAACAAAATTCGGCGAGGGGCAAAGCAATCCCGGCGTCAAGTGGCGTTTCTACGACGGCGGAGACGAAGGCCTCAAGATTTCCGTCTTTCCCCAGTTCTTCCTCAACAACCCTGACAACGCCGTTCGCCGCGGCATTACCCCAGCAACCGAGTCCTTCCTCTTGCCGGTGGAATTCTCCAAGTCATTCGGTCCCGTTGGCGTGGACTACGAAATTGGCTATCAGTTAACCCGCAAAGGTCCGAACGGATTTATAACGGGCGCCGTCATCGGCCATGACCTCACCAAGAAATTCGAAATCGACCTGGAATTCTACAGCCAAGGACCGTTCCATCTTGCCGGCAACCAACCCACCATTGACTTCGGCGGCCGCTACAAAATCCATAAGCCTGTAATCCTTCTTTTCATGGCCGGCAGGAGCCTGGAATCCGCGGCTGCCAACCAGTCCTACTTCATCGGCTACTTCGGGCTTCAGATCTTACTGCCCCCCAAGTCTTACGATTCGAATTGAGCATCTACACTCAATCGAAGACTCCCCATACGAAGGCTACGCCGGTTTTCGAGACGGCTAAACTAAAATCAGGTCAGAGCTACTTGCATGTCGCGGCCTGACTTCCCGCCGTTGCGCTTCCGGGCGAACCGAACCGGCTGTCGTTTCGCAGCTCCGCCGGGTGGGAAGTATCCGCTTGCCGGCCCGGTCAGTCACAATGCGCCACTGGTTGAAAAAATTCTTACTGCTCGATATCCTGCGCGGCTTGCGGGTCACCTTCCGCCAGCAGGGTCCCCGCCAAATCACGACCGAGCAGTACCCCTCCGATCGTCCCTTCGTCGCCGAACGGTATCGGGGCGCGCCGCGTCTCAACATCAACCCCGAAAGCAACGAAACTCTTTGCATCGTTTGCGACCTCTGCGCCAAGGCCTGCCCGGAAAACCTGATCGTAGTCGGCAGTGAACGCGATCCCGTCACCAAGCACAAGATCCTCACTCATTTCACTTACGATCTCTCGCGCTGCATGTTCTGCGGCCTCTGCGAGGATGCCTGCCCTGTGGATGCGCTTGAACTGACCCAGGATTTCGAACTCGCGAGCTTCACCCGCCAGGGCTTGGTGTGGGATCGCCAGATGCTTGAAGAGGGTCCGCGCCCGGTGGAGTTCAAGCACTAGGATGCTTTCCGCCGCGTTGTTCTACTTCTTCAGCCTCCTCACGCTCATGGGCGCCATTCTCTGCGTGACGCGCCGAAATCCCGTTCTCAGCGGCGCCTGGCTCATCGTGTCTCTCTTGGGAGTGGCTGGATTGTTTCTCCTCGTGGGCGCCGAGTTTCTATTCGTCGCTCAGATCATCCTCTACATCGGCGGCATCACCCTGCTATTCCTGTTCGTCATTATGCTGGTGAATCTCGAAGGCATCGTCCGCGTTCGCCAGTTCCGCCGAAGCTGGCCGCTGGTGATGGCCGTCGGCATCGGACTCGTGGTGGAAATCGTCATCCTGCTTCTGCGCGGCCGTCTCCCGGCAGAAGCTACTACTGAAGCCTCGGCCGCCGGTAATACCGAGCAACTCGCCGACGTTCTCTTCTCTTCTTACTTCGTGCCTTTTGAACTTGCCTCGGTGCTTTTGCTGGCCGCTATCCTCGGTTCAATCTGGATGGGGCAGCGCCGGCCTGGGCGCCAAGCACATTCCGGAGCAGGAGAGCGAGTGGAATGACCACCGTCTCGCCGCTTCATTACCTGATCGTGAGCGCCGTGCTGCTGGTCATCGGGACGCTCGGCGTTCTTTTGCGCCGCAACATCGTCGTCATTCTCATGTCGATTGAGCTCATCCTCAACGCCGTGAACATCAACCTGGTTGCTTTCTCGCATCTGCACCGCCAAGTGAATGGCCAGGCCTTCGTCCTGTTCGTGATGGCGGTGGCCGTTGCCGAAGCGGCGGTGGGCCTGGGAATCCTGATCGCTCTCTTCCGTAACCGGGGCACGGTTCTGGCCGACGAAATGGACCTCCTCAAATGGTGATCGCCGCCGAGCAGGGTGGCGCGCTGCTGGCCGGCACGCTGGCACTGCCGCTCGCCGCCGTCCTGCTAATCCTCGTTTTCGGCGGACGGCGCATCGCCGCCGGCGACCGCCCCACTTCTCGCCCTGGCTTGGTTGCGGCCACGGCTGCTGTGCTCAGCCTCCTGCTCTCCGTCGGCTGCGTCTTGATCTATTGGAAGGCGCAGAATCGTTACTTTGCGCCGGAACTCCACATTTCCGGAGGAGAATGGATTCCCGGCTTCGGCCCGACGCTTGGCCTGATGCTCGATCGACTCAGCGCCGTCTTGCTGTTGCTTGTCGACGGCATCGGCCTCATGGTTATCGTCTATTCGCTCGGTTACATGCGGGATGAGCGGGACCAAAGCCGTTTTTACGCCGCGCTGCTGTTCTTCATCGCCATGATGAAACTGCTGGTGCTGGCCGACAACTACCTTCTGCTATTTGCCGGTTGGGAGGGCGTCGGCTTCGCGAGCTATCTGCTGATCGGCTACCACTTCGAACGCTGGAAAGCGGCGCAAGCGGCCACCCAGGCGTTCCTCGTGAACCGAATCGCCGACGTTGGTTTTCTGCTCGGCATCCTCGCTCTGTTTGAGGTCTACGGCACACTGAATTTCCGCGGTATTCATGCCGACGGAATCCCGCGTCCCGCCGTTATCGGCATTGCGTCCGCGCTGCTGTTTGGCGCACTCGGCAAATCGGCGCAGATTCCTTTCCATGTCTGGCTGCCGGACGCCATGGAAGGCCCAACGCCCGTCTCGGCACTGATCCATTCCGCTACCATGGTCTGCGCCGGTGTCTACCTCATCGCCCGCTCCTCAACGATTTTCGACGCAGCGCCGGAAATCGGCCGAGGCATGGCCATCCTCGGCGTTGCTACCGCGCTCTTCGCGGCCACCGTTGCTCTGGTTGAGAACGACATCAAGCGGGTCCTCGCCTACTCGACGATCAGCCAGATCGGCTTCATGTTCCTGGCCCTCGGTGTGGGCGCCTACAACGTTGCGATCTTCCATCTCTTCACGCACGCCTTTTTCAAATCGCTGCTCTTCCTGGGCGCAGGTTCGGTGATTCACGCACTGCATGGCAACCAGAACCTCAAAGAGATGGGAGGACTGCGCCGCAAGATGCCCGTCACTTTTGCCACCATGACCATCGCCGCCGCGGCATTAGCCGGCGTCCCTGGACTCGCGGGCTTCTTTTCGAAGGACCAGGTTCTGGACGCAGCGCTGCTCGCGCCCGGAGGCAGGCTGCTTTTCGCCGCCGGCCTCTTCACCTCGCTTCTCACCGCCATTTATTCGGGACGCCTGATTTTCCTGGTCTTCTTTGGTGAGCGAGCGCGCCGAAGTGGAGTCGCCCCCGCGCACGGTTCGCCACCGCTCATGCTGGCGCCGATGCTGATCCTTTCCGGCGGTTGTATCGCCGCCGGATACTTTCTCCCCATCCATTGGAGTCAGTGGCCAGTTTTGCTCACAACGGGCATCGCCGCTTTGCTCGGGATCTGGGTCGCCTATCGGTACTACATCGCCCAGCCGGAAGCGCGCACAGCGCTGGACATTCGCTTCGCCCCGCTCGCCAAACTCCTGCGCAATCGCTGGTACGTCGACGCCATTTATGAAGAGCAACTGGTGGACCGCTTCGTGATGCGCATGGCGCACGGCGCCACCGTTGTGGACAACACCATCATCGATGGCAGCGTCAACGGCTTCGCCTGGTCAACCCGCCAGATGTCGCGCCTCTCCCGCTGGATCGACCGGTACCTCATCGACGGTCTTGTCCAGTTCACCTCCCACGGGCTCCGCTTCCTGGCGTCTCCGGCGCGCGCTCTGCAATCCGGCGCGGTGCAAACGTATGCTTTTCTCTTCATCGCCGGCCTGCTGGCGGCGCTGGGCTACTTTATCGTTCGAACCCGTTGAGATAATGCCTCATTTGCTCAGCCTTGTTCTCTTTCTGCCGCTCGCCGGCTTGCTGGCCGTGCTGGCCATCCCCACCACCCAATGGCGCGCCATACGGCTCACAGCGAACTTTTTCTCGCTGCTGACCTTCCTTGCCTCGCTGCTCATTCCCGCTTTCTTCCACATAGGCGTCCCTGGCTTTCAAATGGTGGAACGGGCATCGTGGATCCCAACCATCGGCGCACAATACCTCATCGGCATTGACGGCATCAGTCTGCTGCTGGTGCTGCTCTCCACTCTCATTTCAGCGCTTGCCATGTGGTGTTCCTGGAACAACGCCAGTGAGCGCGGCAAACTCTACTACGCCATGCTGCTGATGCTTGAAACCGGCGTCCTCGGCGTATTCCTCTCGCTCGATCTCTTTCTCTTCTATTTGTTCTGGGACGTGGTCCTCATCCCGATGTACTTCATCATCGGCATTTATGGCGGTCCGCGACGCTCCTACGCCGCTATCAAGTTTTTCGTTTACACGCTGCTGGGCAGCGTCTTTATGCTGCTGGGATTTCTGGCGCTTTATTTCCAGTACGCGAAACAGTTCGGCGTCTATACTTTCGATCTCACGAAGCTCATCCAGGTGACGCTTGACCCGGCCATCGAAAAGTGGATCTTCTTCGCGCTGTTCCTGGGCTTCGCGGTGAAGGTTCCCATGTTCCCGTTCCACACCTGGCTGCCGGACGCCCACGTGGAAGCGCCCACCGCCGGCTCCGTTCTGCTGGCCAGCCTGTTGCTCAAGATGGGAACCTACGGATTCATTCGTTTCTCGCTGCCGCTTCTCCCCAGAGCCTCCATGGAGCCGTGGATCGTCAACCTCATGGTGACGCTCTCTCTGATCGCGATCATTTACGGGGCCTTGGTGTGCCTGACTCAGCGCGATTGGAAAAAGCTGATTGCGTATTCCTCGGTCAGCCACCTCGGCTTTTGCACGCTCGGCATCTTCGCTCTCAACCAGTCAGGCCTATCCGGCAGCGTCATCCAACAGGTGAACCACGGCATCTCCACGGCGCTGCTCTTTCTCCTGGTGGGGTTCATCTATGAGCGCCGCCACTCGCGTGAGATCTCTGATTTCGGCGGCCTCGCGCAAGTGATGCCCGCCTTCGCCACGGTGTTCGCCATCGCCGTTTTCAGTTCGGCCGGCCTGCCGTTATTGAACGGATTCATCGGCGATTTCACCATCCTTTCGGGCGCCTTTGCGGTGAACCGCATTTGGGCGGGCGTCGGCGTTATCGGCCTCATCCTCGGCGCTGCTTATCTCCTCTGGCTCTACCAGCGCACCATGATGGGTCCGCTTAAGTACGAGGCCAATCGCTTCCTGAGCGACCTCAGCATCCGTGAGCGGCTGATCGTCTTTCCGCTGGTCATTCTGGCCTTCGCCATTGGCATCTATCCCCGGCCGCTTTTTGAAGCCGTGTCATCGCCGGTTCAGGAGATTGTAGAGCGCTTGAACTCGGTGCGTTTTTGAGGACATGGCGCCCTTCAGCTACAATGCGACGGATCATCTGGCCCTGCTGCCGCCCATCCTGATGGCCCTGTTCGCTTGCGCCATCATGCTGCTGGACGTTCTGTCACCTTCGGCGGAGAGCAGCCGGCGCGGCACCGTCTTCTTCAGCCTCCTGGGCATGACCTTCGTGGCCTATTCGCTGGCGCTACAAATCCGCGCCGTCACCCACGCCCCTGGCTTTGCGATTCCCGCGTTCCAGGGTTCGCTTATCATCGATGCGCTTTCGCTCTTCACCAACGGACTGGTCTGGTTCTCCACGGTGATTCTCCTGTTATGCGCCTACCGCTATCTCGAAATCGCTCATGAGCACCGCTCCGAGTTCTACGCGCTTGCATTCTTCGCCGAGTGCGGCATGTACTTCATGGCCGGCGCAGTCGACCTGATCGCTCTCTTCGTCGGTCTCGAAACGTCGGCTCTTGCCTTCTATATCCTGGTGGGGTTCACCCGCGCCAATCGCCAATCGAATGAGGCCGCTTTGAAGTACTTGCTTCTCGGCGCGATGGCGTCCGGTTTCGTGGCCTACGGTTTTTCGGTGTTATACGGCATCAGCGGGTCCACACAACTCAGCGAAGTCTCGAAGGCCGTTGTGCGGCGCGGCAGCGCCGACCCTTTCGTCATCCTCGCCGTGGTCACCATCGCCGTCGGTCTCCTGTTCAAAATCGCGGGCGTCCCTTTCCACACCTGGGCGCCAGACGCTTATGACGGCGCGCCAACTCCCGTTACCGCGCACATCGCCGTCGCGTCCAAGGTGGCTGGCTTCGCCGTACTGATTCGTCTGCTCCTCGGGAGTCTCGCCTCAGCCCGCCCCATCTGGGCGCCGATTCTGGCTGTTACCGCGGTCGCCAGTCTCACCGTCGGCAGCATCGCCGCCCTCACCCAAGATCGCCTCAAGCGCTTCTTTGCTTACAGTTCCATTGCTCACGCCGGTTACATTCTGCTCGGCTTTCTCGCCGACTCGGACGATGGACGCCGGGGAATCCTGATCTACGTGTTCATTTACGCCCTGATGAACCTTGGCGCTTTTGCATTTCTCATCTCCCTACGCCGCCCTGGCAGCGCCGCGGACCGGCATACACCTGGGGACCTGATCGGCGACCTGCGCGGACTGTCCAAGCGCCATCCCCTCCAGGCCGCGCTCTTTGTGGTTCTTCTGCTGTCACTCTCCGGCCTTCCCCCCACGGCGGGATTCCTCGCCAAATACTTCATCTTCATCGCTCTCATTAACACCGGGCACATCACGCTTGCCGTCATTGCCGCCGCGTATGTCGCCGTCAGCCTCTACTTTTATTTCCGGCTGGTTCGCGAGATGTATTTGCTTGAACCTCGCCCGGCCGAGCAACATACGGTGGAGCCCCTTGCCTCCAGCCTCGGCATTCGTCTAGCGCTCGGGACCACGGCCGGGCTGACGCTCCTGATCGGCCTCTATCCCGAGCCCCTGCTCCGCCTCGCCTTTCTTGTCACGGGAGGCGTCCCATGACGAGTCTCTTTCGCGCCGTTCTCGATAGCCCCTGGTTGACGCCGGTGCTTACATCGCTGGTGCTGACCGCTGTCTTTCCGCTCGGCGTGGGCTATCTGTCTCTGCTCGAACGCAAGCTGCTGGCCGATTTCCAGGGACGTCTCGGCCCCATGCGCGTGGGTCCTCACGGCCTGCTTCAGCCGCTGGCCGACGCGCTGAAAATGCTGCTCAAGGAGGACATCGTACCGAGCGAAGCCGAGAAATCGCTGTTCGCGGCCGCGCCCATCGTGTCCGTGGCCGCCGCCATGATGGGACTAACGGTTCTGCCCTTCAGTGGCCACATTTTCATCGCCGACGTCAATGTCGGCCTTCTCATCGTCCTCGCGTTTTCATCGCTGGGCGCAATGGGCATCATCCTCGGCGGTTGGGCATCGAACAGCCATTACTCCCTGCTCGGGGCCTTGCGCAGCGCCGCGCAACTGGTCAGCTATGAAATTGGTTTAGGCCTCGGGCTTCTGGCCGGCGTGATGGTGGCGGGAACGCTCAGCCTCAGATCCATCGTCGAAGCTCAGCTCCACCGTCACATCTGGTTCGCGTTCTCAAACTTCGGCTTAATGTTGCTGCCTTTCAGCGTCTTCGTCATGGCCGGCGTTGCTGAAACCAATCGCATTCCGTTCGATCTTCCCGAAGCCGAATCCGAGCTCGTCGCCGGATACCACACCGAATTCAGCGGCTTTCGCTGGGGCCTTTACATGCTTGCGGAATGGGGCAACATTCTGGTGGTTTCCTCGGTCGCCGTCACATTGTTTCTGGGCGGTTGGCTGCGTCCGTTTCCGGACATCGCCCTTCTCGATCTGCCGCTCAATGCGGGTATACCCTTGTTAACCTTCGGCGGCATCGCTGTTTACTGCATGCGCCGCGCGGCGCTCGCCCGGTTGCGATACGAACGGCTGATCCTCATCGCAGTATCCGTAGTCTTCCTGGTGACGGGCCTCGCTTTCCTGATTCCAGAGCCTCGCGCTCAGCTCAGCGGTCTCTTTTGGTTCCTTGCCAAGCTGTCAAGTTTTGTTTATTCCGTCATCTGGCTGCGAGCCACCCTGCCCCGCGTTCGTTATGACCAGCTCATGGATTTTGGCTGGAAGTATCTCATCCCTCTTGGGTTGATCGGCCTCGTTGTGAACGCCATCATAGGGTTGCTGTAGCGCCTCCTATATTTGTACTAGGCATTTCTTTACATTGAGCGGTTAACCTTCCGGGGGGCTCGCACGTCTGATCCAGTAACACAACCAAACCCGCGTGGCGTCCTTCCCCCCTTAACCCGGCCACGCGGGCCCGCTCTCGACTATCGTTTCATCGCGGTTACACGTACGCCCGGACTGGTCCCCTATACTGATCGTTTGCCTCTTCCTCTCCGATCGGCGCTGGAGACTCTCCAGCGAATTCCAGACCTCGTCCTGCAAAGCGACGCGCCGCTGGCCGCCCACACCCGCTTCGGCATTGGCGGCCCGGCCCGAATACTCGCGGATTCACCCAGCGCCGTCGCTTTTACTGCCGCGTTGAAGGCCGTGCGCGACAACGGTTGGACCCACGTCGTCATCGGCTGTGGCACCAACCTCATCGTCTCGGATGCCGGCTTCGACGGCATCGTCCTTCGGTATCGAGGCGCGGCCATCGAGGCGAACGATCTCCATCTGCGCGTCGGAGCGGGCGCCCTTCTGCAGGACGTTGTCGATTTCACCGTCCACTACGGACTTGAGGGCATTCAATCCATGACCGGCATTCCGGGCAACATTGGCGCGGCCGTTTATGGCAACGCGGGCGCTTACGGCCAGTCGATGGACCAGCGCGTATCGAGCGTCGAGTACACCGACGGTGACGCTCGCGGCACGCTCACCGCCGCCGAGTGTCAGTTCGAGTATCGCGAAAGCATTTTTAAACGGCGTAAGGATTGGATCATCCTGACGGTCCATCTCGACCTCGATCCCGGCGAGGTCACGGCGCTCTACAGCACCGCCTTTGAGATCCGCAACATCCGCGACACGAAGTATCCGCCCACCATGAAGTGCGCCGGCAGCATCTTCAAGAACTGCTTGTTTGAGGCCCTTCCTCCAGCGGTCCAGGCGCAAATTCCCGCCAAGATCGTCAAGGGCGGAAAGGTTCCGTCCGCCTGGTTCCTGGAACAGGTCGGCGCCAAAGGCATTCGGAAAGGCGACATCCAGGTGGCCGCCTACCATGCCAACCTCATCTACAACGACGGTCACGGAACGGCGTCGGATCTCGTGGCCATCATCTCCGACCTGCAGGCTCGCGTTCGCAGCCGCTTTGACTTCGACCTCGAAACCGAAGTTCAGTTCATCGGCTTGGAACAGCCGACACGATTCTCGGCTCAGCAGGTTTGAAAGCCCGCGCCAGGGGGGCCGCAGCTCCAGAAGCAATATACCGGCTAACTGACGAGACCGAGGCGTCGAGATCCAGTCACCCGTGAACCTCAGCCAGGCTCCCGCCGGCTCTCTACTTCGGTCCGTTGCTCAAGGGCGGCTGGCTCGCAAACGTAGCCACATCCTTCGCGGCCCTGGTTTCCACGCCCGGCTTTTGCAGAAAACCTAGGTCGCGGAACCAGTCGATGAAACGGAATTGCCACGTGCCGTACGGCGTATCGTTGCGGTCTGTCAACCCGCCGCTCATGTGGCTGCCATCCGGAAGCGGATCGCCGGGGTGCCGGCCATACCCGTAAACGTGCATCTCGATGTTCGGGACGCCCAAGGTGAGCATCGCGTTGAAATACTCCATCGCCCAGATCGCATGAACCCGGTCGCCTGAGCCGCCGGTGGCGAGGAACGCCGGCGGCACGTTGCGCGGAATCGGCGGCGAGATTCTGTTCTTCGCAAAAGGCGAGGGCCCCGGATAAATGATGCCCACAAAATCCGGCCGTGATGAGGTCCCCGCCAGCGGGTCGCCCGGGCTTGAATTCTTCTTGTCGAAGTCGTCGTAAAAGACCGCTGCCGCAGCCGTGAGTTCGGCGCCCGCGGAGAAGCCCATCATGCCGATCTTGTTCGGATCGATCCGCCACTCTTTTGCATAAGCGCGCACCAGCCTGATCGCCTGCAACGCGTCGTTCACGCCGTCCACTTGCGGCTCATACCCATCGCTGCGCAACCGGTTTCGCAGAATGACGGTGTTCACTCCATAGTTCGCAAAGAAGGGCACAAAGTCCGCTCCCTCGCCTCCCACATTCAGCGTTCGGTGTCCGCCGCCCGCAACCAGGATCACCGCCGCGCCGGTATTAATCCCGCCCTCCACCGTATGCACTTCAATAGAGGGATTGTGTATGTTCACGATGCTGCTGATGCGCCCGGGCACGGACTTGCTCATGGAGTACTTCTCGGGCTCGCGCACGCGCTCGTTCTTCAGGAAGGGCGACCCCGCTGGATAAAGTGGAATCACCACGCCACCCTGCAGAATGGGCGTCGCGGCGTAGGGCCCATCGGTAGCCGGTCCCGGTTGTGGCACAGCCAGCGGAGCAGGCAAGGCGGGCAGCGCGGGCTTCGCAGCAGGCGGTTGAGGCGGATTCTGAGCCTCTACCGGAACCACCGACGCTAGCAGCAGCAGCGTGAGAATCGAATTAATTCTGCTTCTGGCCACGAGATTTGTGTCCCCTTTTCATACAGAGTAAGGACGAGGAATCGAGGCTTGAGGTTATGGGGCAGAGTAGGTGCAAGTCGGATCGCCACTGCATTGACCAGCCACCGGTCGCTCCCTGACGGTCGCGGCTCAGTAGGCGCGGCTGCCTCCTATTTTTCACACGTTCTGACGGTCGCGGCTCGGTAGCGAATTCGATGTGTAAACGTCATCCACAGAGGCACCTGGCAAGTCGCCGGATCGGCGCTACGAAACGAACTGTTCAGGGTGAGTGCGGGCCTCAAATTCGAGCGCGTAGAGGGGCCAGCAGGTGAGAATCTGCGCTTTTTGGCGTGGATTTTGCGCGTTCGGGCGTTCGTCTGAGCGGAGTTGGGGCGGGGTCGCGCGACGCGGGCACTTACGGGAGGCGGATTGTCAAAGAACAGAAGCCGGCAGACTGCGGTTAGCAGACTGACGGCAGATCAAGCGGCCAGGGGTTGCGGGTTGGGCGCGTCCGGCGGCGCGGACGTGGAGTCGGGATCGACGGTTGGCGATGGATAGTGGCGTGGGCTTTGGAACGAGCCTACCTCAACGATGGGAGAGGTGTCAGGCGATGCGGCGTTTGCCTTGCGCTGCTCCTGCATGTCCTTGAAATCTTGGTGCGCGGCTTGGTAAGAGCGGCGCTGCGTGGTTTCGTAGCGAAGGTAGAGAGCGAAGGCTTTGTCGCCGCCGGATTCCAGAGCGCCGGTTTGCAAGTTGCGGGCGCGGCGCTGCAGCCACCAGGCTTGCGCCATGTCCACGAGTTTGTGAGCCTCAAGCCGGGTGCCCGGACGGAACTGGAAGCGGATGTCAGAGAGGAGTTCAGCGTATTCGGCGGGATCTTCGCTCGAGAGGAGTTTGAAGTCATTGAAGCCGGATGAGAGGCCGTGCTTGAACGAGTTCTGGGCGCTGCGCGCCTTGCCGGCCTGAGT
Organism: Acidobacteriaceae bacterium; assembly: GCA_903970405.1. Taxonomy (GTDB): domain Bacteria; phylum Acidobacteriota; class Terriglobia; order Bryobacterales; family Bryobacteraceae; genus CAJCIT01. Next base: position 20,261 of record CAJCIT010000039.1, read on the forward strand.
GCCGGGGCCGCCGCGGTGAGAAGAAGGGCCGGGCGAGGGCGGGGAATCGGGGTCGCTGGACGGGTCCACGGGTTCGGAGCGCTTGGCGGCTTCCCTTTCGGCGAAGGCGGTTTCGAAATTGGCGCGGCCGGCGTCGTTCGTCTCGACGGGAGCCCCGATGTTGGACAGGTAGGTAGCGAGATGCGCGGCGGAAAGGGCCGGGTTCGGAGTTTCGGCGGGTACGGAGGCTTGCGCGGCAGTGGGCCGTGTCGATGCCGGGTTGGGCAAGTTAGCGCATTGAGCGGCGCGTAACTTGCGGCGCTCTTTACGAGTAGGTCGTGACATCTAAAATCTCCCTGGAAAAAGAAAAAGCCGGGCAGAAGGCCCGGCGTTGTGTGGGAGATGCTGACAGCATCCCCAACTAGAGTCTACCACGGGCGAAAAAATCGTTTGGGGTTAAGGCTAATGGAATGAATGAGATGAGTTTTGTGACTGGGTTTTCGGGAAGGAGGAAAAGAGGGATAGGGCAGGTCAGCCGTGGTGGAGCAGACCGACCGGTTGGCAGGACAGGAACAACACCGCGGTTGCATCCTGACGGTCTGCGGCTCTGAAGGACCCAGGCTCGGAAACTACGCCCGCACCGCGGCTTCGAGGAGCGCTGTCCGGAGTCGATCCTCATCGCTCTCGCTGAGCTTTTCGCCTCCCTTGGTGACATAGAAAACGTCGAGGGCTTTGTGCGCCTCAGTGTCGATCATCACCACCTCAATGTTGCAGCCCGCCTGCGACATGGCTGCCGTGAGGTCATAGAGCAGCCCGGGACGGTCCTCCCCGATAAAGTCGATGAGCGTTGAGCTGTCGGAGGCCTGCTGATTAAATCGCACTACGGGCTGAATACTGGAGCCCCGGCTGGGCCGTGCGGGCGCGCGGCGGCGGCGCAGCAGATCCTCCACCTGAAGGCTGCCGCGAACCACATGTTCAAGCGTCAACCGCAGTTGGTCCACTTCTGTCGGATTCAATTCAAGCGTGCGGAGCGGATCGGCGAACCGGAATTCGTCAACCACCACGCCGGCGGCGTTCGACGCGGCCTCCGCTTTCACAATGTTCATGCCGGCACTGGCCAGAGCGCCGCAGATCTTCGAGAAAAGCCCGGGGTAGTCCTTTGCAAGAACCAACGCTTGCCAGGCGTCCACGCGCCGTTCGATCTCGACGACCACCCCCGCTGCCTCCACCTTTCGAGCGAGCTCGATCTGATGGCGGATTTCGGACTCGGCGTGTGTGCGGAGATACCGCGTGGGAAGACCCTCCAGGAACCCCTGGAGCTCCGGCGTGACTTGTTCGTGGAAGAGCGCGTGATGCGGGTCCTCCATCCGATGGATGCGGTCGATTTCCAAGTCGCGAGTCAGTTGTTCGGCGCCCGTCAGGTAGACACGCCAAAGCTGTTCCATCCGCCAGGGCGTCATCGCCGTGGGATTCACAGCGCTGATGTCGGCATAGGTGAGGACCGCCAGCCAGCGCAGCCGCTCCAGCGTGCCCACGCGGCGGGTGAGATAGCGGCCGGTGGCGGGGTCGTCAAGGTCGCGGCCGCTCATGATCAGGGAAAGGTCCAGATGATGCTCAATCAGAAACAGAATGGTTTCGCGATGTTCCGCCGGGACTCCCAGCCGGTCCATCACCGGCACCGCGGTTTCAATGGATCCGCGAATATGGTCTCCCGGTGTCGTGCCTTTCCCGATATCGTGCAACAACAGCGCAAGCCGCAATAGCCACGGCGAACCCGATTCGCGAAACAGATTACGAAAGCGGTGCGGAGACGCCGGCTTCGACGCTTCCAGATCGTCGATCATGCCGATGGCGACGAAGGTGTGTTCATCGACGGTGTAGCGATGGTAGAAATCGCGAACCACCAGGCTATCCACGGAGTTCCACTCGGGCAGAATGGCGTTCAAAACGCGTGTTTCTTCCATCTCGCTGAGCGCGAGCGCCGTATGAGGCTGTTCGAACAGCTCCTGAATGAGATCCCACGGCACGGCCGATTGGCGGACTCGAGCGGCAATCTCATCGGCCTCGCTTGAGAGCTTGCGCTGGACATCCCATGAGATCCGGATACCGTGGCGGGCCACGAAGATGAAAAGCCGCAGAAGCGCGTCAACCGAAGCCACTGTCTCGGCGGGACGCCGCAGGTAGATGCGCTCCCGGGAAACGGTGAAATCAGCGGTGGAGAGCCGCGAGCGCCAATCGCGGGTCTGTCGAGCCAGTGACGTATCCTGGGTCTCGGTGTACTCCAGAGCGCGCAGCGCGGCCTGCGAAATCTGGCGTGCAAAGCGGAAATAGCGCCTCATCCATTCGGCGGGCGCCAAGCCGCCAAAGGCCTGCGAAGCCTGATCCTGCAGTTCGAAACTGAGCAGATTATTGTCCCGCTTGGCCCGGAAATGGAGGAAGCAGCGCAACTCGGAAAGAAACCCGACCGCATCGCTCAATCCGGCCGCCGCTTCGCGTATGGAATCGTTTTGCGGCATCAGCCTGCCCAGCCAGTGGAGCAAATGCCAATCGCGGAGACCGCCCGGCGTCTCCTTTATGTTGGGCTCCAAGTGGAAAACCGTGTTGTTGTACTTGCTGTGGCGGGCGCGGGACATTTCGGCCAAGCGCCGCATCAGCGTATGCGCCTGGCGGTTAAGGAAGTCTTTCAGGCGGACCTGGGCATCTTCGAAAAGAGCAGTGTCGCCGGCCAGGAAGCGCAGGTCCAACAGGCTGATGTGTAACTCGACGTTCCGCTCATTCAACCGCGCACACTCGGCTACTGTCCGAACCGAATGACTGATCCGCAATCCCTGGTCCCACAACGACTGCAAGAAGGTAGCCAGCGGATCTTTCAGAGGCCCGGCATCGGACTCTTTCTCAACCATGATGAGGAGATCGACATCGGATTGCGGAAACAGCTCGCGCCGTCCGTATCCGCCGCAGGCGGCCAGAGTGAGCCGGCGTCCCTTGAAGGCCTCCAGCAGCACGGCTGCCGCCGCGCACACCGTTTCGTCCACGGCAACCGTACGCTTAGCGATCACGGCCGCCGCATCATGCGAATCGGCGAACTCGGCGGCCAAGTTGTTTAATAATTCCCGGGAGGGGGTTGCGTCGGCGCTGGGCAAAACACTCACCGGGATGCCAATCTACAGCGCTGCCTCTCCGGTTTCGCCATTGCGGATGCGCATGGCTTCGAAGACGTCGAAAACGAAGATTTTTCCATCGCCGATCTTTCCCGTGCGCGCCGCCCCTGCCAATACGTTCGTAATCTCATCGAGACGCGCATCGGAAATCACCAACTCTACCTTGACTTTCGGCAAAAGGTCCACCTCATACTCCATGCCGCGATAGACCTCTTTGTGGCCCTTCTGGCGCCCGTGGCCCCGGACTTCGGTTATCGTCATACCGTCTACTCCAATGCCCTTGAGCGCTTCCTTTACCTCGTCCAGTTTGTGCGGCTGAATGATTGCTTCAATCTTCTTCATAAGGTTCCTAGATCCTATCGTGTCAGGCGAGCCCGGCGAGTGATGGAGAGGTCTCGGCGCCGCAGTCGTTCCTCGGACTCACGATCACGGCGGTTGTAATGTGTTCTCAGCGACCCAATCGGACTTTATGACTCCAGACTGTACCCTTCCTCGCCATGCATGCTGAGGTCCAGACCCTCTCGTTCGCCGGATTCGCTGGCTCTCAGGCCGATGGCTAGATCTACAACCTTCAAAATAATGAGTGTGCCCACGATGGCCAGTACCCACGCGATGGCTACGCCGGCGCCCTGATTGATGATTTGGCCGGGATTGCCATCCACCAGGCCCAGCGGCAGTAACTTTCCGGCGGAGTCTTTGAAACTGTCATTCACGGCGTTGGTCGCGAAGACCCCGGTCAGGAGCGCACCCAATGTACCGCCCGCGCCGTGAACGCCGAAGGCGTCCAGAGTGTCATCGTAGCCAAACCTGCTCTTAACCACTGTCACCATCAGGAAGCAGACCACGCCAGCGGCGAAACCGATCAACAGCGCCGGAAACGGCTTCACAAAACCCGAGGCGGGAGTAATGGCGACCAATCCGGCTACCGCGCCCGAGATGGCGCCCAGCATACTTGGCCTGCCATGCTTGCACCATTCGGCGAGCATCCAGCCGAGCGTGGCGGCCGCGGCGCCAAAGTGTGTCGCGACGAACGCGCTGGTGGCCAGACCGGAGGCGGCAACCGCGCTGCCGGCGTTGAAGCCGAACCATCCCACCCACAGCAAACACGCGCCGACAACGCTCAAGACCAGGCTATGCGGTTTCATCGGTTCACGAGGGTAGCCGATCCGCTTCCCCAGGTAGAGGGCGCACACCAGAGCGCTGACGCCGGACGTGATGTGGACCACCGTCCCGCCCGCAAAATCGAAGGTCGGGATCTTGCCGCCCAGAGACGAATTCAGAAGGCCGCCCTTGCCCCAGACCATGTGGGCCATCGGAAAGTAAACCAGCGTTGCCCACAGGATGGTGAACAAAGCCATCGCGCTGAACTTGATTCGCTCGGCGTAAGCGCCGGAGATGAGCGCGGGCGTTATGACAGCGAACATCAACTGGTAGATCATGTACGTCTGGTGCGGAACGGTGGCGCCATAGTCGGGATTTGGCGCGCTGCCGACGCCATTTAGGAACAGGTATTGAAGGCCGCCCAGAAACGGAGTCCCTTCCCCGAAAGCAAGGCTATATCCGTAGGTGGCCCAAATCACTGTGATCAGCGCCATCATGATGAAGCTGTGCATCATGGTGCTGAGTACGTTCTTGCGCCGCACCAGCCCGCCGTAGAACAGAGCCAGGCCGGGTCCGGTCATCATCAGCACCAGGGCGGCGCTGGTCAGCATCCAGGCGTTGTCGCCCGCCGATTGGGCCGATTTCGCCGCCGCATCGAGGGCAGCCAGTTTCGCCTCTACAGCCGGCGTAGTCTGGGCCACCGCGGAGCAGGAGAGCGCTAACCCTCCCAGCACGCCGAGAAGCGGACCTTTGACGCCCCGCCTCGAATTGCCGCTCATGGATGCCAATATGAGCCTCTCTCTCTAAGGCGCTTCCCAGACCCCACCAAACGTGCGTAGGCGAGCGCGACTAAAGCTTACAGAGTAGCAATCCTGCCGGGTCCGGCTACGTCAGTAGTTTGTATGCTTGGCATTGATTTTGTTTATCGGCCCGGAGTTCCCCTAGCCTTCCAAGCACTCAGATACCTCCGAAAATAGGGGACAGACCTGTTTCGGAAGGGGTGCGTCCCCTTATAACGGGTGGTCGAAATGCACCACGGGTGGTGCTCTACGGCCAGTATCGATGGTGAACAACTCCAATCGAATGAAAAAGTTGGACGGAAAACGAAATTGGCGAAACACGTGCCCTTAACGGAGCATCGGAAGGGTTGAAAGGCAAGAAATGAAAATCACAGCAAGAAATGTTAGCCGTATTGGGCGTCCAGGCGTGGTCATGATTGGGCTACTGGCCGGTTCGATGGCTCTGTCCGCCCAGGACCCGCTGGACGGGCCCCCACCAGCCCCCGCGAATCCGCCGCAAACGCAAGCACAGACCCAAGCACCCACCACGACGACCGGCGGATGGCGTCGCGTCGGCGACACGGCGAGTCAGAATCCGAGCGCAAGCGACTCTCCGGCTCCGGCCGAGCAAGATGCACAGCAAGGCGCTCCACAGTATCCCCCCCAGCCTCAGGCAGGTCAGTATTCCCAACAGGGCTATCCGCAAGCAGGGCAGTACCCGCAACAGCAGTATCCTCCACAAGGCTACCCGCCGCCGAATGGTCAATATTCGCCGCAGGGTCAACAAGCCCCGCCGCAGAGTTACCCGATTCCCGCGCAATTGACGTTGCACCCCGGCACCTATGTCACGGTTCGAGTGAATCAGCCGCTATCGTCTGATCGCAACCAGGTAGGCGATGCGTTCACCGCAACTCTGGTTCGCCCGGTGGTTGTGGATGGCGTTGTCGTAGCGGTTCCGGGCCAGACCATTGGCGGGCGCGTGGCCGAGGCCCAAAAAGCCGGGCGCGTTGCCGGCACCTCTCGACTAGGCCTGCAGTTGACGGATCTCACCTTGGTGGACGGGCAACAGCTTCCCATTCACTCTCAGTTAGTTTCGCGTCAAGGCAATACGTCTGTGGGACGCGACGTCGGTGCGATTGCGGGTACGACGGCCGTTGGCGCCGCTATCGGCGCAGCGGCTGATTGGGGGCGCGGCGCGGCCATTGGCGCCGGCGCTGGAGCGGCGGTGGGTATCGTCGGCGTCCTGCTGACCCGGGGCCAGCCGACAATTGTTGTTCCCGAGCAGATCCTGACCTTCCGTTTGGAAGGTCCAGTCACGATCTCCACGGAGCACTCGTCGCAGGCGTTTCACTATATAGAGCCGGGCGAGTATGACCAACGCTACGCCAGCGCCCCGCCGCCCGCTTATGGGTACGCGCCAGCACCTGGATACGCGGCCTATCCCGCACCTTATTATTACGGCTATGCTTACCCGTACGGATATCCGAACTACTGGGGCTGGGGACCTGGTGTCTCCCTGTTCTACGGCGGTGGCTTCTACCGGGGAGGCTTTTACGGCGGTGGCTTTCATGGTGGCGGCTTCCACGGCGGTCACAGATAAGTCAGGTAAGTTCGCCGCAAGGCTGACCGAAATCTGAGGCGGAGGCGGGCTTATTACCGATTAGACGCCGGCCCAATACAAGCAATCGGAACTTCCTCAAACCGTCGCTCGTAGTACGCTACTGAGCGACGGTTCTTTTTATGCGGACACTTTTGTTGGGCGTTGTTGTGGCATTTCTCCTGCCAGTTGTGGCGTGCCAATTCCAGTCGCAGCCCACCGGCGATCTCAAGACGGATTCCATTCATCTGGACGATGCAGGCATCGAAGCGGCAACCATCGAGCTGAAGATGGGTGCCGGTGAGCTCGAAATCAACGGCGGCGCCGCCAAACTGGTGAACGCCGACCTTGAGTACAACGTCCCCGCCTGGCAACCCATTGTCCACCAGTCCAAGGCCGGGCATTTTGCTCGCCTTCGCATTGAGCAACCGGGAAAAGGAATCGCCAGCGGCAACCACATCACGAACCGATGGAACTTGCAGGTGACGGACCGGATTCCGGTCACTTTCAATATTGAGTGTGGCGCGGGTCAGGCCAAGTTGAACCTGGGCGACATGAAACTGAGGGAGGTCGACGTCAGTATCGGCGCCGGTCAGATCGATATGGATCTGCGCGGGCATCCGCAGAGCGACTATGACGTCCATATCGCCGGTGGCGTCGGCCAGGCGACTGTCTACTTGCCAGCCGACGCAGCCGTTCGCGCCGAAGCGCACGGCGGACTCGGATCCATCAAGGTGGAGGGGCTCGAAAAGCACGGCGATTTCTGGGAGAGCGCGAACTACGGCAAGGCGAAGGCCACAATTCACCTGAAAGTTGAAGGCGGCATCGGCGAGATCCGGATCGTCGGATCGTGAGGTGTATTGGCTACAGAGCTAATCGCGGCGGGCCTCGAAGAAGGCGCTCAATAGGGCCGCCGCGTCAGCCGCCAGCAACCCCTCTTGTACAACAACGCGATGATTCAAGAGTTCAGAGTCGGCCAACGTGAACTTGCTGCGGACCGCTCCAAAGCGAATGTCGCGCGCCGCAAACACCAAGCGCTCCATGCGGGCAAGTACGATCAGTCCCGCGCACATCACGCACGGTTCAAGGGTCACGTAAAGCGTGCAGCCGGTCAGGCGGTAGTTGCGCGCGGTCTCCGCGGCTCGACGGATGGCAAGCGTCTCGGCATGGGCGGATGGGTCATTCAGTGCGATGGGTGCATTGTGACCGATCCCGAGCAACTCATCGCCGCGTTCGGCATTGCTTTTCACAACCACCGCGCCCACCGGCACCTCGCCGGCATCGCCAGCCACGCGCGCTTCGGCCAAAGCAAGGCGCATGAAATGTACATCGGCCTCCGAGAACGCATTGACGCTCGGCAATCTGAGATCGGGCTCCGCCATCGAATGTCCGATTGTAGCGGCGTGACCGCCGGAGTAGGAGCCGCGTGGCCGCCGTTGATCTGAAAATTCGGGCCGTTCGTCCTGAAACCGCCGCCGGGGGCGCCCGGAAAACATAGTCTAAGGATGGATGAAGGCTGCCGGACACATCGCGCCGGGGCTCTTCGACTACTCTTACAGAAAGGGGATTGTGGCATGTTTCGTTATTTTCCATTAGCCGTGAAGAACAGCGTCAGGAACCGAAGGCGCAGCGCATTGACGATTGCGAGCATTGCGGTTTCCCTCTGCCTGCTGGGCATCCTGTTCGCCATCTACAATGCCCTCTTCTACAAGGCGCCCTCTCCCGGGGGAGCATTGCGCCTGGTTACGCGTCACCGAGTCTCACTCGCGCAAGTCTTGCCTTATTCGTATGAAGCGCGGATACGGCAAGTTCCGGGCGTGAAGGAAGTATCGCCATGGGACTGGTTTGGCGGCACCTACAAGGATCGCCGCAACCCCGACAACTTCTTCGCCCAGTTCGCGGTTGAGCCTTCTCATTTCCTTACCATTCGAACCCAAATGGATTTGCCGGAGGACCAGCGGAAGGCGTTTATCAATGAGCGAACCGGCTGCCTCATTTCGAAGGATCTGGCCGATCGGCTCCATCTGAAGATCGGTGACCGGGTGACGTTGCTGGGCGATATTTATCCCTTCGATCCCGAACTGAAAGTGGCTGGCATTTTTGACGATCCGGACGCCGTCAATTCACTCTTTTTTCATCGCGACTATATGCAGGAGGCCCTGCCGGCTTCCCGGAAGGATCAGGCAGGCACGTTCGCCATCCTTGCCGACAGCCCCGGCGACGTTCCCCGCATCGCAAAGGCGATTGACGACATGTTCGACAACTCGCCCCAGCCCACCAAGACGGAGTCGGAACAGCAGTTTGCACTGTCGTTTGTTTCATTCCTAGGCAACATTAAGCTGTTTCTCATCATCATCTGCGGCGCGGTTACGTTCACGATTCTGCTGGTAGCTGGGAACACCATGGCGATGTCCGTTCGCGAGCGAATTAAAGAGGTCGGCGTTTTGAAGACGTTAGGCTATTCAAACGGGGGCGTCCTGACGATTATCCTCAGTGAGGCTGCTGTTATTTCGTTGATCGGCGGATTCATTGGACTCCTCCTGGCAATGTTCATGACGGTGGGCGTCGGTGGCTTTGCCGCGCGATTCAATCAAAATTTGAAAGGCCTTTCTATTACTGCGCCGGTTGCTTTATTGTGCCTCGGTCTTGCGCTGTTCATCGGACTGGTCAGTTCGTTCATTCCCGCGTGGAACGCCGCCAGAACGAATATTCTCGATTCACTCAGGTACAGCGGATAGGACGGATAACAGGACAGAGACATGGCAATACCCGTTTCATACAATCTCCGCAATCTGGTTGTCCGCAAAACCACCACCATCATGACTGCTGTCGGAATCGCCATGACGGTGGCGGTTCTGCTTGCCGTGCTTGCGCTGGGCGAAGGACTTAGAACGGCGTTCGATGCGGCCGGCAATCCGCTCAATGTCCTGGTCCTGCGGAAGGGCGGCACATCGGAGTTGACCAGCGTCATGACGCAAGAGAGCTTCCAGGTGATCAAGGCTTATCCCGGGATCGCCAAAGGCGCCGATGGACAGCCAATGGCTTCGCTTGAGCTCGTGACAGTCATCAACCTGCCTAGCGCGGAGAGTCCCAACGGCGACAACTTGACGTTGCGAGGCACAAGCCTGCGCGGCGCCGAAATCCGTAGGCTCAAGCTGGCGTCAGGCCGCTGGTTTGAACCGGGACAACGCGAGGTGGTTGTCGGCAAGAGTGTGGCGAAGCGGTACCCCACCGCGGGAGTGGGAAAGCAGTTGAAGTTTGGCAAGGGGTACTGGACAGTGGTTGGTGTCATGGATGGCGGCGCGAGCGCGGTGAACAGTGAAATCTTTGGCGACATCGGACAGGTGTCCTCGGATTTCAACCGCCAAGACGCGCTCAGTTCCGCGCTGGTGCAGGCGACAGATGAGGCCACTGCCCTTGCATTGATCAATTCGCTGAAGGCCGACCGGCGATTGACCGTTGACCCGTTGACTGAGAAGGCGTATTACGATCAACTGACTTCCACGTCGGCGCCGATCCAAATTCTGGGTTTGTTCGTCTGTGTGATCATGGCCGTCGGGAGCGCTTTTGCCGCGATGAATACGATGTACGCGATGGTGGCGCGGCGTTCGAAGGAGATTGGCACCCTGCGCGTCCTCGGTTTCACCAAGGGCAGTATTCTGCTGAGTTTCTTTATCGAATCGGTCCTGCTGTGTCTGCTCGGAGGTTTGATCGGGTGCCTGGTGACATTGCCTCTCAACAACATCACCACCGGCATCGGCAGTTTCGTTACCTTCAGCGAAGTCTCGTTTAATTTTAGGGTGACGCCCGCCATCATGGCGATCGGCTTGGCGTTTTCGGCTCTTCTCGGCGCAATTGGTGGATTCCTGCCGGCAAGGCAGGCAGCAAACAAGGAAATCTTGACGGCGCTCCGCGAAGTGTAGCGCCCGCTGTGAAAGGCACGGATCGATAGGTATAGATCGATAGCACCCGTTCAATTTATGGAGACAACAGACTTACATGGCCTCAAGATCGATCGAGGCGCCCGCCGGCCGCGTAGTACGAATCCGGCGTTGGGGAGGATTTTGTCGGCGGCGCTCATTGTAGTCCTCGCGGCAGGCGCCTGGTTCGCTTACGGTAAATTGACTGCTCCGACGATCGTGGAGTCTGTCCGCGTGGCGCCGCCGATGTCGGCCGCGGCTTCCGGAGAACAGAGTGTCTTGAGCGCCACCGGATACATCGTGGCTGCCCATAAGATTGAAGTGGCGTCGAAAGTCAATGGCCGCGTATCTTGGATTGGCGTCGAAAAGGGCGACAAGGTAAGGGCGGACCAGCTTCTGGTTCGGCTCGAAGACGACGAGTATCGTGCTCAGTTGCAACAAGCCACCGGGCAGTTGCAGAACCTCGAAGCGCGTCTTGCTGAACTCGTACACGGCTCGCGGCCGGAGGAAATCGCCAAGGCCAAGGCCGATGTCGAACAGGCGAAGGCGGACCTGGAGAACTCGAAAGTTACGCTTGATCGAACGAAGGCTCTGGTGAAGGAGGGCGTGCTTTCTAACCAGTCGCTGGACGATGCGCAAGCAAAATACGACGGCAACGTCGCGCGCGTGAACAGTTTGCAGCGGGTTCTGGACTTGGCGGTAATCGGTACCCGCAAAGAGCAGATCGATCAGATCAAGGGACAAATCGAGCAGGCGCGCGGCTTGGCCGCCTTCTATCAAACTCAGCTCGACAATACGCTCATCAAGGCTCCGGTCACCGGCACCATTCTTGAACGAAACGTCGAGAAGGGCGAGTTCGTCACCACGGGCTTTGTCGGCGACAAGGGCGCGAAGGGTTACGTGGTATCGGAGGCCGATCTTCGAGATTTGAAAGTGGAACTGGACATCAATCAGAACGACTTTTCCAAGCTGAAGTCCGATCAGAAGGGAATTATCACAACGGACGCGTATCCCGACTTGAAGTTTAAGGGGATAATCGACGAGATTTCTCCGGAAGCGAACCGTTCCAAGGCAACGGTGCAAGTCAAGGTGAGAGTGCTGGACCCGGACGACCATCTCCGTCCGGAAATGAACGCGACGGTGGCGTTTTACAACGAGGCAGCCGGGCAAAAGGCGGACTCCACCAAGCTGACTGTGGTGGTTCCCGCGGCTGCCATTCAAAACGGAAACGTCTTCCAGATTGTCAATGGGAGGGTCAAGAAGCGGGCAGTCACAACAGCCGCGTCGACAGCGCAAGGTGTGGTGGTTGAGGGTGGTCTGATCGGCGGGGAGGACTTGGTGTTGAACCCGC
>CAJCIT010000040.1 GCA_903970405.1 Acidobacteriaceae bacterium
GGCGCTGGCGGCTTGGGCGAGTGAATGGAGTCCTTCCCGATGGCAAAGCGTCCTCGCTCTTGGCGAGGACGAACGAGAGTTTGAGGCTATTCGTCAAGCCACAAGCCACGGCCTGCCATACGGGGACGAGAACTTCATCGGCGATCTCGAGCGTCGGACCGGACGCGATGTAAGAACGAAGAAGATGGGGCGGCCGCCCACCTTGAGCTCCTCAACAGTCGCCTAAGCCCTAGTGCTAAGCTCTAGGACTTAATGACCGTCCGTCCCCACTTTTTTCCACTTGGCGATATTGAAGTCGAAGACTGAAAGCACCGCCATCGTGCTGGGTTCCGGTTCGAGCAAAATCAGCAATGGCAAAAATCTGCTGATCGTCACGCTCGACCTGTCTGCCGCCAAACCCGGCCGCTATTTTCTTGCTACCCGAAAAGAAGAGCAGGGTCAGGAAGACGAGGCCTACTATTACCCTGTGCTGATTACAGGGACATAGAGTTACTCAAGGATTGGGTGAACATTGCACCATGGTCTACCACGCAGGTTAACGGTCTGGCCGGAGCAACAGCCTGAGAAAAAACAAGCCCTTGCCGATAAGAACGATCTATCTTCCCCCAAGCCGTTTGGCACGCCAATCTCAGCATAGCCGACAAACCGTCAAGTAGAGGTAAACGCTACGCCGTTTTCGACGCTCATTCCGAACGAGCATATTCTGCGATATCCGATTCCTGCTCTCTATTTCATCGCTGCTGCCGTACGTTCTTTGTCGATCAACACCCGCTTTCGCTCAATCCCCCATTTGTATCCGCCGAGCGCACCTGTGCCGCGAATGACTCGGTGACAAGGAATGACCAGTGCCAAACGATTTGCGGCGCAAGCGCGAGCCACAGCCCTGGCCGCTGAGGGCTGACCGATGCCGGCTGCAACTTCCGAATAGGACTGCACGCTAGCGTATGGAATCGATTGCAGGTAACGCCAGACCTTCATCTGGAAGGCGGTCGCACGGACGTCCGTTGGCAAGTTCAGGTGAGGTTGGTAGCCCTTCAAATGGTTCTCCAACGCTGCCATCCACTCCCGAAAATGGTCCGGATACCTGGCTCCCATGGGCGCTATGTCGGCCAATGGGTACTCCCGGCGAAGGAGCTCCAGGAGCTCCGAATCTGAGTCGGCGAACTGTACGAAGCAAAGACCTCGATCTGTAGCGCCGACCATCATTCGTCCGATGGCGGAATCCGCCATCGCATACGAGATGGAAACGCCCTGGCCGCCCGCGCGATACTCGCCGGGTGTCATACCGAGGCGGGTATCAACGCGCTCGTAAACGCGGCTCCCCGAGCCAAAACCGGCTGTGTAAATTGCGTCGGTAACCGACGCCCGGTCCCGCAACTCGCCCCTCAACGCCTCCAGCCGCCTCGCCTCCAGGAATTGACGCGGAGTCAAACCGACGAAAGCTTTGAACTTTTTTTGGAAATGGAAAGGGCTCATCCCAACATGCCTGGCGATGAGCTTCAGCGTCAGGGGTTCCTGGCGGCAAGAACGAATGAAGGTAACAGCTTTCTGAATGCGAGAGGAATCAAGTTCGTTCCGGCCGGGCATTGACCATAGTATGAACGCTTCTGAACAAACAGCCTATCCGAATCTTGCTGTGAATGCCGGCTATTTAATCGCAAGAATCGGATGGCTGCTCGCAAGGGTCGGTTCACATACTGGAACTACTGAAGCTCATGACGCCCAAACCGTCTCCATTCGCCGGCCCTCTTGAGATCGCGCTTCGATCCGCCCTGTCGCATCTGGGAAGCCTGGACCATCAACCCGCTGCAGCCAGCGCCACGCTCTCGCAGTTACGCGCGCGTCTGGCGAAGCCGCTCAACGATTCAGGCATAAGCCCGGAAGCTGTGATAACCGATCTGGTCCGGGACGTGCAGGGCGGCCTCCTCGGTAGTGCGGGCGGCAGGTTCTTTGCCTGGGCAATTGGCGGCTCCGTTCCGGCCGCCCTGGCCGCGGACTGGCTGACGTCGGCATGGGACCAAAACGCGGCGCTGTTCGCTTGTGGCCCCTCAGCCGCGATTGCCGAAGAGGTTGCTGGCGAGTGGCTGAAAGATCTCCTTGGCCTTCCAACCTCAGCGTCCTTTGCCTTTGTGAGCGGCTGTCAGATGGCGCACGTCTGTTGTCTGGCGGCTGCAAGACACGCACTCCTGCTTGAGAGGGGCTGGAACGTGGAACGCCAAGGACTGTGCGGCGCTCCCCCGCTTCGGATCTTGGCGTCGAATCGGCACGGGTCCGTCGAGCGTGCCGTCAGGCTCCTGGGTCTGGGCGAAGGGAATGTTCTGGACCTCGGTTTAGATAGGAATGAGCGGGTCACGGCTGGAGTCCTGCGCACTGCGCTTGAAACTGCGCCCGGCACCGCCACGGTGGTCCTGCTTCAGGCCGGCGATCTCAACACCGGCGCCTTCGACGATTATCGAGAGGTCATTCCGATTGCAAGGGAGCATGGAGCGTGGGTCCACGTCGACGGCGCATTCGGTCTGTGGGCCGGGGCGAGCCCTCACTTCCGGACCTTATTGGATGGCGTGGCAGATGCCGATTCGTGGGCGACGGATGGTCACAAGTGGCTCAACGTTCCTTATGACTCGGGCTATGCGTTCGTCGCGCGGCCAGCAGTCCACCGGGCGGCCATGTCACATCGAGCGCCCTATTTGGTTCACGATCAGGATGCGCGCGACCAAATCGACTGGAATCCGGAATGGTCTCGTCGCGCCAGGGGCTTCGCGACATACGCGGCGATCCGGCAGTTGGGCCGCGCTGGCATCGCGGACATGATCGACCGCTGCTGCCGGCACGCCGCCACGATCGTAGAAGGGATCGGACAACTACCAGGGACAGAGGTGCTGTGGAGACCGCAAATCAATCAAGGACTGGTGCGTTTTCTCGATCCGCGTGCAGGCGCTACGGATGCGGACCATGATCGATTCACCGGCGCGGTGATTCAGTCGGTTCTTGAGGACGGCGATGTTTTCTTTGCGGGAACGACCTGGCGTGGACGCCGGGCCATGCGCGTCAGCGTCCTGAACTGGCAGTCCTCGGATCGTGACGCCCACGCAGCCATTGCGGCGATTGGAAGGTGTTTGACTGCTCAACAAGCCAAGGTTGCAACAAGTCCGGCAACATCATTCTGAGGACAGGTGCTGCCTTATCCGCTAGCGTTACCTTCGCGGCGATCAACTTGACGAGAAACGCGCTAATCTGTGATCGACGCCCCGGCGTCGATTACCCGCTATCCGCACCTATCGGCGCACGGTAGTGTAATCAAAGTGGCTAATAGAATTTGACAAAACGAAGGCGTGCGGCAGGGGCTTGAAAAAGTCGCCAGTGATATGGATGTTTCGGCGGGTATTCATCACTATGAGAGGGTGCCCAGCGAAACCTTTACCCATGCTAAGAAAGCGATCGCACCGCCACTTCCATTGGGATGTCGCGCGCCAGCCGTAAATTTTCAAGGAAACTCGGGACGGTCGGACATTAAATCCGAGAGTCCTCGGAGCTATCCGGCACTAG
>CAJCIT010000041.1 GCA_903970405.1 Acidobacteriaceae bacterium
ACGGTCGCGGCTCAGTCGGCGCGGATGCGTCTGTTTCGTTTCCAGGATTTCACACGTTCTGACGGTCGCGGCTCGGTAGCGTCTGGGATTAGGTCGGGGGACGGCGCAATCCCTTCAGGCGGGCTTATCGGCGACAGCCCACTGGATGGCGCGCTGCATCAGTTCCCGGGCGTTCTTCAACGACAATTTCTCTTTGATGTGGGCCTGATAGGTCTCCACGGTTTTCACGCTGACATGAAGTTCCTCGGCGATCTGGCGCGTGCCATGTCCTTCGCCGATCAATCTGAAGACTTCAAGCTCGCGGTCCGTCAGGCCGGCGACGGGAGACTGTTGTCCGGTCTCGCCGCCGCCGGCGAAGCGATGCAACATTTTGTTCGCCATCCGGTCGCTGACATAGATCTCTCCCTCAAGAATGCGGCGGATCGCGATCAACACGCGCTCCGTGGCCTCCTGTTTCATGATGTAGCCGTTGGCGCCGGCGCGCAGGGCCCGCTCGGCATACAGCGACTCATCGAGCATCGACAGCATCAGCACCGGCAAATCCGTATCGCTGGCCCGAATGCTTTTCAGCAAATCCAGGCCGTCGGGCCCGTTGAGAGAAATGTCTACGATGGCGGCGTCCGGCTTGAGTTCAGCGATTTGACACAACGCGGAGGGAGCATCGCCCGAATCCCCGCAGACCGTCAGATCCGCTTCGCGATTGATGAGTAAAGCGAGGCCCTGCCGGATGATGGGATGATCGTCAACGATAAAGACCGTGCGTCTGTTGCTTCGCGGTTTCACATCATCCTGCATGTTGCGCCTCCGCCGCGACTCGAGCCAGCGGAAACGAACATCTCACTATGGTTCCATCGTTCCGCGACGATTGTATATCCAACGACCCGCCGATCATTTTGGCCCGGTAGTTCATGATCCGCAGACCCAGGCCGGACCCGCTCTCGGTCAACACGTTAAAGCCGCGGCCATCGTCGCGAACGGTCAGCACGCCGCCTCCCTTCACGATCGCGAGGCCGATGGTAATGTTGCCCGCGTGGCCGTGCTTAATCGCATTAGTTACCGCCTCTTGCGAGAGCCGGTACAGATGCTCCGCCAGCGCCTGATCGCCAAGCTGGAGCGGATCGTTGCATTCCAGGCGGCATCTCACGTGAAACAGCTCACTGACCTCGCCCGCCCAGTGATCGAGCGCCGAGATCAATCCGTGAGCTTCCGAAACCGCGGGTAGCAAGCCCCTGGCGAGGTCACGGGCCATTCTGATGGACTCGTTGACCAACCGGACGATTTTGGCCGCTTCGCCTGCATCGCCCGGCGAGGATTCCGCCAGCCGGTCCGCCAGAACCTTGCCCATGAATGCGACTCCGGTGAGGTGTTGACCCAGACCGTCATGCAAATCCTGCCCGATTCTACGGCGTTCCGTTTCGCTGATTTCAAGGATCGTTTTCTCAAGACGCTTGCGTTCACTGATATCCCGAATCGCGCTCGAAACCAGCACGCCTTCTTCCGTCTCAAGCGGACCGAGGCTGATCTCGACCGGAAACTCGTGCCCATCTTTGTGCAGGCCGTAGAGCTCAAAGCCCACGCCCATCGGCCGCAGCCGCGGTTCGGAGATGAAGCTTTGGCGATGGCCCGGATGCTTTCCCCGTAAACGCTCCGGCACCAGTTTCTCAACCTGCTCTCCGAGGAGCTCCTGCCTGGGGTAGCCGAACACCTTCTCCACCTGCGCGTTGACCAGCACAATCTTGCCGGTCTGACTGACCACCACCACCGCGTCCGGCGCCGCTTCAAGAAGGCCGCGGAACTTCGCCTCGGCGCGACGCTGCTCTGTAACATCGATGCCCGACGCAATAATGTAAGTGGGAGTTTGTTTGGTGCCGGGCAGCACAGCGCCGGACCAGGCAATGATTCTTCGTTTACCGTCGCGAGTAACCCAGGCGCTTTCGTATTCGGTCCGCGCCGGCGTGTCGCGCATCCGAAGGAACATGTTCTTGAACTCGCCGGCCTCCTCCGGGACCAGGAACATGTCCCATACGCAGTTACCTTTCGATTCTTCCACCGAGTAGCCCGTCATCAGCTCACAGGCCCGGTTGAAGCGCACAATCCGCCCCTCGCGATCCAGCACCACGATCAGCGCGCCAACAGTGTCGAAGATCGCCGAAACGATGTTCTGTTCCTTCTGCAGCGCTTCCTGAACCTGTTTCAGCTCGGTGATGTCAAATCCGACTCCGTGCATGAACCAGGGCTCGCCATCGTCCCGGCGCACCAGCCGGGCTTCGCAATGAAACCAAACCACGCGGCCATCGCGAGCCATAACTCGATACGCTGAGCGCAACGGCTTGCCGGAAAGGAACATCCCGGCGGCTTCGTTGCTCCAGCGATCCTTATCGTCGGGGTGGATCTGGCGATACCAGCGGACGGGATCCTCCAGCCATTCCTTTTGCGTAAAGCCGAGCGTGGCCTCAATCTGCGGACTTACATAGGCTTCGCCGACGCCCTGATCGAGATAGGCCATAAAAACGACCGCGGGAATCTGATCCAGCAGCACTCGATAGCGGGCCTCGAGGGTCGGTGCATGATTCTCCGAGTTTCCGTTCGAATTCGAACCATTCGGCGTCGATTGAAAGAACACCGTTGCGAGCTCCGCCAGAACTGACTCCGCGGCTTCGACGCCGGCTAGATCGAGGAGTGCGTCAGTGGTTCGGGTAAGATCCATGGGCGGTCAATCGTCGCTTGGCAGTGAGGCGTTCAATCGCCTTCTGCCCGGATTCTATCCCAGATCCGTGTTTATGGGATTGAGGGCTCTAGCGGAAGGACTATAGCGGAAGACGCCACGAAATCCGAAAAATGGCCGGGCATGGTTCTGACATCGTGGGTGACGATGATTCGGCCACGCGCCGCGGCAAGCTCGAGAACCTGAGGGTCCTCCATCCCCTCGGGGATCAAGCTCTAGGGCTGGAGGGGAATGGTGGCTGTGCCCGCGGCGCCGTTGTAAATCAGCTCCATCGACTTAATATTCTTCGATTTGCCACGGTAATAAAAGAACAGCAGGCCCGCTACTGGCGCGGGGCGCTCGCCTTCCGGCATCACCACCTTCAAAACCTTCTGCTCCATGGCGCGACGCAGTTCCCGGGGCATCTTCGGCGGCAAAGGTTTGTCATCGTTTTGGCCGCCCCGTCCCCCGGTGTTAATAGCCGTTTTCGACTTCTCGTCATCCGGTTGCTTGGGCGGTATCCATTCCGGATCGCTCAATGAATGGAACAGCAGAGCATAGGCTTGGCTGGGTAAGGGAGCCTTCTTGTCGTTGATGTGCAGGGAAAAGTCTTCGAGCTTCAGATTGATCTTCGCCCCGGCGGGGCCGAAAAGGGCCGCCTCGACGACGATGTAATCCTCAGAGGTGAAGGTGCCGTCCGGCGTCGGCACGGAATGCTCATCGAAATCGGCGGCGATGGTGAAGTCGCCGGCCGTGCCGTGGGCCTGGTACTCAGTAGGCGCAACCCTCGGCGGCATCCCCTTTCGCCCCTTGGCGGTGGCTTCGTCGGAACTGGTCTGATTCGGGCTGGCCGGATTCTGTTCCTGGGCGCCGAGCCCCATGCAGGCCGTAAGAATGACGCCCAGCATCAGACCCTGGCTAAGAACTCGAAATCGCATTTCAGAGTCAAAGTAGCATAAGGCGGAAATCGGCTTTTCCCTTCAGCGGCCCACTGGGGTCCGCAGATCCTCAATGAGCCTTCGCATCTGCTCCACTTGCGGCGACGCGCGCCAATAGGCTCTTGAAACCGCGGTAGCGCATCGAGGGTCCGCATCGGGGGTCTTCCAGTTGTTGGTCTCATAAGCGAGAACGTTTGCAAGGACCGTTCCCATGGACCCCTTCCGGTCAAGAATAGCGGCCTTCACTTCGCTCGCTATGGGCAGCGGTTCGACGATGATCTCAATGGGTTGATCGAGAAGGAAATCGAGCGCCGACAACAATCCAATCATGTAGAGCTGGTTACGCTCAGCCTCGCCGTTGCCCAGCAGCTCGCACATGCAGGCGCGTTGTAAGGCCAGGACCAAAGCGAACGAAGGCTTATCGCCAAGGCCGGAGAGAAGGAATAGGCTGGCGATCTTTGAGACGAAACCGATACCGAGGAAGAGGACCGCTTCCTTAACAGTCGAAATCTCAGCCCTGCGGGCGTGAAGCGCGGAATTTGCCGCCTGCAACAGACGGTACGAGAGCGACGCGTTTTGCGCGACCAGCCTGGTGACAGTGGCAACATCCGCCAGGGGATCGAGGCAACGTTGTAGCAGCAGCGTCATGGCCAGAATGTCCACGTACTGGCTCTTGCCGGGCAAGATCTCAGGCCGGCTCAGAAAATAACCCTGGAAATGGTCAAAGCCCAGGTCACGGCATAGCCGGAATTCATTAAGGGTTTCAATCTTTTCGGCGACGACCGCGACGGAATGCTTCCGAACGACGGTCAATTGCTCTTTGAGTTCGTCGCCGGAAAGACCTTGGACGTCGAGTTTGACGTAGTCAGCGAGATCGAGCGCGGCGTCTTGCGCGCCGGCCGGTTGATTGCTGTAGATGAAGTCATCCAATGCCAATTGATATCCCCGGCTTTTCAGGTCCGCTAAAGCGTCGAGGACTTCTGGGGTGAATCTTACCGACTCCAAGATCTCAAGGACACAACGCGTGGGAGGGAGAACTCGGGCGACGCCACTCAAAATGACTTCCTGTGGCAGGTTGACGAAGACGGGACGGTCGCCCGCGATTCGATCCAGGCCAATGTCGAGCATGGAGTGGATCAGCAACTTGCAGGTGGCCTGATCGGGTGCGTCGAACGATGCCTGGTTCTCCCAACTGCCGCGAAAGAGGAGTTCATGGGCGTACAACCGCAGGTGACGGTCATAGATCGGCTGGCGGCCGATGAAGATGTCGAGCGGATTCTGTATCGCGGCCTGGGCCAAGCCTAGCAGGGAGTAAGGAGGTTCCCTGTCGGCGGATTTTACATGTTGTGACAGAAGAAACCTTCTGTTGGGTCATATCGACGCTGAGGTGTGCCGATTCCGGAATTCTCTGGCTCTCCCGTGGGAATTAATGGTTGTAATGCGGTCCTGATCGGAATGGGCAGAGCTTCCGGTCTGGTGCAAAGTGGATGGGACCGGAATAACTCGTACCGGCTGGGCGTTGGGACCACTTCCGGCTCCGTACGCAAAGCGGGTCAGAATTCGAATGTCACGCCAGCCGAAGGGAAGATCGGGAACATCTTGCTGAGTGAAATATAGGCCTGTCCGCTGGTGGGGTCGTATCCGTTGTAGCTCTCGAAGCGGTAGTTTGCATGGTTCAGAACATTGACGGCTTCCACAAAGAAGGTCATCTTCGCGTGTTCGAAGCTCTTCGACTTGTTCAGCCGAAAGTCCAGCCGCTGATACGGAGGCAGCCGGACTAAGTTGCGTTCCGACGCTAAGAAATACTCGCCGTCCTGCTGGCTGAAAAAGCCGGGCACGGGGAAGCCGCTGCCCCATGAGAATTTGCCACTGAGATTCAGGGTCGGCCGCAGCCGGTAGCTGGCATAGGCGTTGACCGTGTGGCGCTGGTCCTGGTCCGCCGGGAAGTAGATGCCAGTGACAGAATCGTGCATCTCGCTCCGGCCATAGGTATAGGAGAGCCAACCGGTCCATCCATTGGCGGTCCTTCTTTGGAGAAAGAAATCAGCACCCCTGGTGACGCCGGAGAGCGTGTTCGTGAGGGGCGCCTGGTACCAATCCCCGACGATGCCGCCGCCAACGAGGCGGGCATCGAGCCCAGGCTGATAGAGCAGGTTTCGGTCAAGGCGCTCAAAGGCGTCCACCCGGAAACGTGTTTGCTCCCCCAGGCGCTGTTCGAAGGCGGCCGCGTAGTGTTCCGACCGGGCGGGCAGGAGTCGCCGAGTGCCAATCTCGGAATAGAAGGAGGAGATCTCGGGGAACTGCGAGTAGTCGCCCCAGGCGAAAGAGAGTCGTCCTTTTTCCCACGGCGTATAGGCCAGGGAAGCCTGGGGTGAGAGCGCGGACTGGTGATTCGCAGTCACGGTATCCCACCGCCCGCCCAACGAGA
Source organism: Acidobacteriaceae bacterium (assembly GCA_903970405.1). Lineage (GTDB taxonomy): Bacteria > Acidobacteriota > Terriglobia > Bryobacterales > Bryobacteraceae > CAJCIT01. The sequence goes on from CAJCIT010000041.1 coordinate 6,071, forward strand.
GCGACAGCTTCTTGGCGAGCCGGGTGAACGACTGTTGCGCATAACCGCCGGTGTAAATTGCACTGCCATTGTAGGAACTGGTCGGGATGACGCTGGTTTGGGTGTTGAAATAGTTGGCAATTCCCTCGGCGTGCGTGGGACGGGTCTCGCCGCCAAACTGAAATTGGGCGTCCTTTCTCCAGGACCAGGTGGCATCGGATTTGGCCACCCACTCGCCGTAATAGCCCTTGCCCAGCGGTTGAGAGAAGAAATTGGTATCGTCAAACCGCTCGCGGGTGAAGGCGGCGCGCAGATTGAGGAGGAACGAGGGATTGGGAGTGAACTGCCAGCCGAAGGTCGCCAACGTATAGCGATAAGCAGCCGTCCGCGCGGTGTTCAAGCTGTCCAAGCCGGCGCCGGCGCCGGTCTGCGAGTCACTGTTATTCAGAGACGAGGTCCCCTCGATAAGCTTCAGAGTGAAGGAATTGCCGGGAGTCAAGCGGTAAGTCAATTGCGCCTGGATATCGGTAAACGCGAAGGCCAGTGAGGGTTCGTCCTGCGCCAGGTCCTTGAGGAAGTACTGCAGATAACTCTTATGCGCACCCACCATCCATGAACCTTTGGAGTCTTTCTTCTTACCGACGGGACCCTCCGCGAGGAAACCGGCGTCGGGAACGCTGGCGTTGGCGCGAAAGTGGATCCGGTCGGTACTGCCGTCGCGGGTCCGGATATCGATCGCACCCGCGGTCCGATCCTCGAACTGAGATCCATAACCTTCACTCTCGACGGTCATGCTGGCTACCATGTCGCCGTTGAAGACTGCGGTTGAGCCTGAAGGGCCCAAGCCTTGCACGGTATGAAAAGGCTGATGCAGGAGGATGCCATCCAGGTACAGACCTAGTTGGTCATAAGGGGCGCCGTGGAGCGAGAAGCGGCTATCGAAGTCGTCATTGGCGGTGACGCCGGGCACGCTTTGCAGAGCGCGCATGGGGTCGTCGGCCAGGACGCTTGAGAGATTTTTCGATTCGGTACCGGAAAGCGTAAAGGCGGTGGGACCGGTTTCCGGTGCCAGATCGAACGGATCCGCGTGGACTTCGACGGTGTCACGATGCTCCTGGGTTTCCGGGCTTAGTGCGAGACTGAGGCTCACTGGCTTGTTGTTGTCCGCGAGTTCGATTTCCTTATCGAGTTCCCGGTATCCGACCGTTGACAGGCGCAGCCGATAATGGCCCGGGGCGACGCCGCTGAATGTGAAATTGCCGCTCAGATCGGTCTGGGTTTGGGACTCTGGCTTGGCTCCTTGCTTCGATACCTCGGCCAGCGTAACTGTCACTCGCGCCAGGGCTTCACCGCTCTGCGCATCGCGTACGCTGCCCTCGATGTGTGGGAGCAGGCCAGGGACGGTGGACCAAAACAAGACGACGGCGATTTCGACCATTGAACGAGTCCGGCCGGAAGCCGGTGAACTCACAATAGCCGCCTATCGCACTTACTTCCATATCACGCAGCGGGGAATGAGTACTAAGCCAAGGCCGGCTTTTGGAACGCCCCAGGCGACGCGGAGACACCTTATCCCCCAACGGGCTAAACCGGATGATGGAGGGATCGCTGCCGAGGCTCCCACGGCATGAGAGATCCGTTTCCTGCAATCCACTTCGTTTTGAGGGCAGTGAAGCCCAACTACCCGGACTTATGGCCAAATCGATGCAACCCACCAAGAGCCTCGCCGTCGCTCGACCTGTGGAATCACTCATCCGCATCATCCGCGGCCAGAAGGCAATCCTTGACACCGACTTGGCCGTCCTGTACCAGGTGGCGACCGGAACACTTAACCAGGCCGTACGCCGCAACGCGGATCGGTTTCCGGAGGATTTCATGTTCCAACTCTCCATTGAGGAGACAGAAGGTTTGAGATCACAAATTGTGATCTCAAACCCTGGGCGCGGCGGCCGCAGATATCTGCCATACGCATTCACCGAACACGGTGTGGTGATGCTTTCTTCCGTGTTGAAGAGCCCGCGCGCTGTGCGGATGAACATCTTCATCGCACGCGCGTTCGTCCGCCTGCGGGAACTCGTTGCCGGCAACAAGGACCTGGCCACCCGCATCGAGACTTTAGAGCGCGGCCATGATCGTGCGGCTTTGGTGATTGAGATTCTGGCCGAGGATATCGACCGGCTCGCCAGTGAGGTGAAGCTGGTGAAAGCGGGCCCGCCGAGGTCTAAGCGCCGGATCGGATTCCGGCCAGTGAACGAATGACAAGACGGTCCGCGCGGGAAATGTTGAGTGGGCGGCCAGAGGCATACTTTGGCGTCCCCAAGCACCGAGAGTTCGAACCGAGCTACCCTCGTATCGCGTTTCGTCAGCCAGATAGCAATGGCGCAGCACCGTTTACAATCTAGTACATGTACCAAGTACTTGACGATTTCTTGAACGAAGCTTCCTGGGATTCCGGCCACTGGGCGGACAAGGAGCGGTTTTTCGTCGCGCTCGAAAAGATGGTGAACAAGGAGAACTTCGACGCAGAACGCGTAGGCGATTATATAGCAGACAAGCACTTCAACCAGCACCATACCCCTTTAGATGACGATAGGAGGAAGTATTACATTTGCGCGTCTCAAGCGGTCTTCGACTATCTAAAGGCAATTCGCGGCCAGTTTGGTTCGGTGAATTGACCTAGCAGAAACCGGCCAGGCTTGGCTCGTTCGAGAAAGCCACCGTTAGGATGCCTTGTTAAGATCGACGTTGATCCCGGCAGCCCTTAGCTCCCCAGCTAGTCGAAGCCGCCAGCCCCCATCTGGCGTCAAGGGCAAGTAGAGAACCCCCTGATAGTTGGATGGCAATTCCAAGTCACCCTTATAGAGGGCACGAACTCGCGATCTCCCCAGTTTGCCCGTGAAGTAACCAAGTTCAAAAACCACATTTTGCCGTGCTCGGGCGTGTAGGTTAATCGGCTGATCAATAGAGGCACCGAGATCATCCGGCGTCAATAGAACTACCGCAAAAGCGACGTCTGAGGCGTGTTCCTCGAACTTCTCGATTATTGTCATTCCCGAGTCCGGCTGTTCGTGAAGAACTACGGGGATCAATCCTAACTTCTCTAGGAAACGCACAGCGGCCAACTTGGCACCCTCATCTTGCCCATGAACAACGAAAACTTTCCTCCCCAATTTGGCAGGAGCCGCAACGGAAGACAAAGTAGACGCGATATCAGCCTCTGGGATCAGATCAAGACGATCCGAGAGGGATTCGAGCCGTTCTATTTTGTCGGTAATTGCCCTCTTGAATTCGTCGATTCTCCTCGGAAAATTTGAATTTAAGTTCCCGACACTTACACCAAAAAAACTGTATTCGTCGGCGGGCGCTGAGTTATCAAAACTCCTCTCTAACAATTCCGTGTTATACCTGTCCCACTTCCCTCTTTCCGAATCCGCTGCCTCTAGATGCTCCAGTAAAGTAATCTGACTGTCGCGAATTGCCTTACCCTTGACGATACGCTCGGCGATTTGTGCGCGCAGTTCGGATCTGGGTTTAACCAATCTGGGATTCGGCTTACTCGTGTTGTCGGTCTTGTTTCTGGCCAAATCTTTGTGTCTCCTCGTTCATAGTAGTGCCCTTTGAAACAGGATTATAGCTCCTCAGAGTGAATCTGGCCTTAACTGATCACGAGTGGGAGTAGGGGTTCTGGAATTAAGGCTACGATGGAATAGGGTGTATAGAGATGAAATCCCACACCGTGCCGAAGAAGTTGCTGGAACAATTCGCGTATAACGATCCGGTCACCCGCTCGAAGCGGCTCTGGCGGTACCAGAAAGGGCAAGCTCCACGCGGTCGTGTCGCGCCGAAGGCGGCTACTCGGTGGGATGGCCACTTTGCGAACCCTGCGAACGCAGCCACTGAGTTCATCCTCGAAAAGCAGTTAGAGCGGGAAACCGAGCACCCTGTGAACCAGTTCATCGAGACGATAGGGTATCGCACCTTTGTCTTGCAGCAGAGCCACGTTAGGGCCCTCACAGGCTACGTCACTATGTTGTTCAACCGCTCTCGCGCCCGCAGGGCGGCAAGCCAGGGCCATGCTGACATCATGATCGAGGCGTTTCGGTCACTGCGGTCTGATCAGCAGCGACTTTCAGAATTAATTGGCAAACACACGATGGACATAGTAGGCCACGGCTCGGATGTGCGCATGGTAACTCGGGAAGAGGTTATCGCAGCCATCGATAGCACGATCGCGGCCCATTCCGATGCAGATGAGCCTCAGCGCCGCTACATTCAGGCGGTCGAAACGATGTTGAAGTACCGCGATGAAAAGATGCTGAACGGCGCATGGAACATCATCTATGCCGAGCCCGACAAGCCATTCGTGATCGGTGACGCGCCTGTTGTGACTTGGGAGAGGAACGAAAAAAACCTCCTCAACTTCGGGTTGGGGTTCGGCCAACCGAACGTCGAAGTATTTCTGCCGGTTTCTCCCACGACCGGCCTTCACATACTTCCGACCGTCGTGCGCACTAGGCGGGTGATAACGCCAACTACAGACGAAGTGAACATGTCGCAGGCGATGTTCGCGACCACGTACTGCTTTACGAATGTCCGAAGCGATGATCTGGATGCCAAGCTCCAGACGCATTTCGGAAAGATCCGCATCGGTATCGAGGCTTTCTCGGTCAGACACATCGACTACAAGAAGTTGCTCTTCGACATTCTGATGGGTAGGTTGCCACAGGCAGCGTGAGGGCGTAATGGATCAACCTGCAGTAACTTTGCGAGGGAACGGCAAGCTGCTGTTGAATGGGGAGCAAGGGCCTGCATGCTGGCCTAGTAGACGTTTCTACATTCCAGCAAGTTCAGGACTTGTTGAACGGAAAGAATCCTGCAACTTCGGTTCGGAGAGATAAGAATCCCGACTACCCTCTCACTGTCTTCGTTAAGTGCGGTAGGTGCGGGAAATCACTGAGGGGCTATGCTGCCAAGGGCTCAATCGAATGGTACGACTGCAAATGCCACTATGTAAGTAAGCAGGCTCGGAAGTTGCATCAGGAATTCGTTGACTTTCTATGCCGCGTCGAGCCCGAGGAGCAGTTGCTCTCGGCGTTCTTCAAAGTTATCGAGGACGTGTGGGCGCAAAAGCAGGCCGAAACGGAAGCCATCAATCGTCGGACCGAGCTTGACCCCATTCAATTGAAGAAGGAAGTGGATGACGCGGAACTGGCTATCGTTAGAAAGGATTTCGGCAGCTTGCCCCGCGAGGTTTATGAGAAGCGGTGGCATTCCCTTAAGCAAGCAATACTCGATAGGGAGAGCAAGCGCCGGCAGACCCAGGATGAGGAAATCTGTCTTGCTGATGTTCGAACCTATTCCGATATCGTACTCAGAACACCGGGACTGCAATGGTTGCAGGCCGATGGAGCAGGTAAGAGAACTCTTCAAGAAGCCTTCTTCCCTTCAGGACTTGCCTACTCACCAGACTCCGGATTCGTTGAGATTCGAACCGAGTCAAGCTGCTCACTCTTCAGCCTCTTAGCAGACTTCGAGGAAGAGGAATCGGTTTTGGCGTCCCCAAGGGGATTCGAACCCCTGTTATCGCCGTGAAAGGGCGGTGTCCTAGGCCGGGCTAGACGATGGGGACGCAATAATGCGGCAGCCGGAATGGGCTCCGCTTCTACTGTACCGTCCGCCA
>CAJCIT010000042.1 GCA_903970405.1 Acidobacteriaceae bacterium
AGGTCCAGGTCCTTGATAGAAAGCTTTGCCATGGCCCCATTTTATGCGGCGGGCGGAAGGGAGCCCGTTGTGGGAAGAGGAAGGGGGCCGACGTATACTAAATCGAGGAAGGCGGGAGAAGGCCGCCTGCGTTGCAACCCAAATCGAGATCGATTCAGATCGGCTAGCACGGAGTTGCTCGAACCATGAGTTGCGATCACAGATGCTCTGGGGATGGACCGATGCAAGAGCCGATTGTCAGAGATCCTGAGGTCATGCACGGCATGCCGGTCTTTCGCGGAACTCGGGTGCCAGTACAATCGCTGTTCGATTATCTGGAAGGCGGAGATACTCTTGAGGAGTTCTTGGAAGGATTTCCGACCGTATCCAGGGAACTCGCGCTCCGTGTGCTCGAGGACGCGAAGGATCTTTTGCTCGCACGCGCTTAGAATTCAGGATCGATGAGAATACTCTTCGACGAATGCGTTGATGAGCGGCTTCGACATTCATTTCGCGATCACGATTGTCAAACGGCGCGCCGGGCGGGTCTCGCCGGTTTGGGTAACGGGAAGTTGCTCGCGGCGGCTGAGGCCCTGGGCTTTGAAGTTCTGGTTACAGTTGACCAAAATATCCCGTATCAACGAGATCTCGTCGGCCGCGCGATCACGGTAATGATCCTTCGGGGCGCCACCGTTCGCCTTACGGATCTCCTGATCCTGGTACCCCAGGCATTAGAGGCCTTGGCCACTTCGCAGCCTGCGCAGGTTGTTAGAGTCGGTAACCGTTGATCCTTCCCACGACCATCACCTAATTGAGGCAGCAGTTCCTTTGCCTACCTGCTGTTGCTGGAGCCGGAGGCTCTGGTTCCGGCCCTATTCATTGAGGTGCGGATTCCGGAGATGCCGTTGCCGAATTTACCCCATCCGGTTTGCCGTTGATCCGAAAATAGTGAGAAGAACAAGTCCTTTGCGCCCGTTGATGGATGCGTGCTGGCCATTTACCGCCGTCGGGATAGATTCTACTCCGCCATTGGCAGCTACGTCTCGGTTCGTGTCCGATATAGGCTCAGGGTGCATGAAAAGGTCAGCAGCGATCGAAACTTCAGAATCGGGATGGGCTACCCTTGGCGGCCTTGAGATCCTGATGCTCGAAGGCCGACGCCATGCGGTCGATCTCGGGCGGAGTCAGGCCCACCTTCTTCGCTTCCCGGCGCCAGGCCCCAACCGCGTGCCCCACCTGCCCTGCGATCTTATGGGCGGAGTCCGCGTCTAATTCGAAGTAGCCGGCCACCTGAAGCGCCAACTTGAGTGAGGCGGTGCCGTCTTCGAGGTCGATAGCGGTGGTTAGAATGCGTGGTTTGATGTCGGTGGGCACCGGATTAAGGTCGTAAGCCGGCGACAACCGCCACCCCGAAGGACCTGCCCACAGAAACCCGTGGTTGCGCAAATGGTCGTCGGTATTTGAAATCAAGATGCTGAACACGATTCGCCGCCATAACGCGTGCATGTCCTCCTTGGGCGCCGCGCCATACTGGCGGAGGATGTCCACGAATTCCAGGTAACTGCGGGCCTCGTTGTCTTTCGCCTCAAGCATGCTCATGGCGGACAGGAACGGCACGCGTCTCCCCTTCTCCCGATCGAACCGGCGGAGCAACAGTACCGGCCCATCGACGGTTTTAAGCCGCCAAGCGGGAACCTGGATGCCGGCCTTCGCCGCGAGTGTCAGCGCAACGGCCTCCCACAGGACAGTGTTCACCTCGTCTCCCTTGTTCGGAAACTTGGCGATTGCCAGGTGGCCGTCACGGTCTCGGACGGAAGCCTTCGGACGTGCGCCGCCGAGCGAAGAGCCGGGCGCAAGAAGCAGGCGCAGGTCTTCGTCACTATCGGTGTCGCTCAAAACATGCTTGACCGCCGAGAAGAGGCGCGGTAGCTCGATGAGCGGCGGGATCCTCGTCGAGCCGTGCTCCGCTAGAAACGGACCGCCTTCCCGCTCTGCGAAGCGCAGTGCGCCCTGCCGTGCTTCATCGTCCACCATGAGGAGGTAGTCGATCTCCCTCACCGTGCGAGGTGTCTGCCCCTCGCGTTCAGCGCGCCGGCGCTCGGCGCGTCGCATCAAAACCCGGCCCCATCGATCAGGGGCGGAGTCGCCGATGGCGCCGAACAGAGGTTTATCGGACGGCGTGTGAAAAGGGCCCGGCCCTAACTTAAGGGCCGGTTCAAGGGAGAAGCGCTCAGGATGAGCAAGCCAGCTCTGGTCGTATTCGAACGTGGCGCTCTCCTTGTCTTTGCGCATGCGCGCCCTCAACCGTCCCACCAAGTTTGGTTTGCCGCGCAGGTCCAGGTAGACGAGTACTTCCTTGTCCATTGCTAAGACTCCGCGTTTCCTGGCTTTCTTGGCTTCTTCGGGCGCGAGAGCCGGATGCGTTGCGGCAGGTGCTCCTCCTCAAGCTCAAGACCGACGGAGTCGTGCCTCGGGTCGGCGACGTCCGCCAGCCGCTCCACCATCCCCAGGGCAAAAAGGACGGTCGAGTATGCACCAACTGACGTGCGCGGGTCGCCCTTCTCAATCCTGTTTAAGGTCATCCGGCCGATAGAAGCTCTCTCGGCCAGGATCGCCACCGGAATCCGACGACGACGGCGGGCGTCACGAATGTTGTGCCCCAACTTTCGAAGGGCGCGGGCAACCGGTATTGGTACGGCGAGCGTTGGTGCGGCTTGCTTCATAACGTCTCTTAAAATAGTCGTTATAGGAGTTATCGTATCGTATAAAAGACGTTAAGTCAAGCTGGTCGGACATAGCCGCTCGCTTACTTTACGCGGCCGGTTCGGAAGCCGCATCCGGACCTTGCCGGATTGAACAGGCGGAATTGAGAGCTAAAACTCTGACCGCAACACATCCCAATAGATATGCAACGCCTTGTGGAATTGATCCACCGGCACGCGCTCGCTGTCGCTATGCATGGTCGCAACAGTCGCCGCGTCAGCTATGAACGGCATTAGCCCATACGACACAACGCCCTTGGCCCGGAACTTCTGGGCATCGGTGCCGTAGGGCACGATGATCGGCGTTACCACCGCATCGGGGTTCTGTGCGAGAATCGCCTTCTTGATGGCGGCGAAGAGCGGCGTATCGGTGCGAGACGCACCAGGGTCTTTAGGCTCCGATAACAGGTCCACGGATACGCGCCGGTCGTTGATGCGCGCTTTGATATCGGAGACAAACTCTTCAGCATTCTGGCCGGGCAGGAGGCGGCAATCGAGGGTAGCTTCGGCAATCGACGGAATCACGTTCGGCTTGGGCGGGTCGCCGACGCCGCTGCGCAAGGTGGTCAGCGACATGGTGTTCTGCTGAACTGCGTTCATGAACTTGTTATTGGCGAAGACGCCTATGTTCGCGCGCATCTCGGCAATAACCGGGTCCGGCTTTCCGGTGGCCGGGAATTGCCGCGCCTTCTCAATGGCGGCGAGGAGAATGTCATTGGCATTGTCGGGAATCGGTTGGGAGCCGTGCGCGGCGATGCCTTGCGCACGCAGCTTGAGCCAGACCACCTGCTTGTCGCCCACGGAGATTCCGAAGACCTTGCGGCCTGCCCGATAAAGATCCTCCGAGCCGACGCCGCCTTCATCGAGGACATACTCGGGATCGAGTTCCGCCCAATGGTGCGCAATCATCCAGCCGGCGCCGTTGCGCCCGTCAGACTCCTCGTCGCAGTTTGCGAGAAAAACGATGTCACGGGCAGGCACGATGCCCTGCTGTTTAAGCAGCATCAACGCCGTCAGTTGGATGATGGCGGTACTCTTCATATCCAGCGAGCCGCGTCCCCACAGGTATCCATCCTCGATCTGCGCCCCGAAGGGATCTTGCTTCCACTGCTTGGGATCCACCGGCACAACGTCCATGTGGTTCAAGAGGATGAGCGGTTTCTTGGTGCGATCGCGGCCCGGCAAGCGGACCATCAAGTTGATGTGATTTGAACCGGCATCGAAGAGTTGGGCAACCAAACCACCTGTTGCGAACTCGGCTTTGAGCAATGCCGCTGTTTCGCGGGTATCGGCCGGAGGGTTGATACTGCGGATTCGAACGTAGCGCTGAAGAAGTTGGACGGCATGGTCTTCGACGGCCGGCCAATCGGGACCGGCGGCTTGAACCACGCGGGGCAGGAAAGCAGTCGCGGCCAGCAGGGCGATGAGATGAAGTGAACGAGATGGCATGAAGCTAAGCCACCAGAATAGCGAGCCCGCGCGCGCAGGACCGCCGGGGCTGCCTTTGGAGTCGGCGATACTAAGAGGCGGTCCCGAATGGTTTACATCCTGCTCTTGCTCTCGGCTTTCGCCGCCGGTGTCATCAATGCGATCGCCGGGGGAGGCAGCTTCTTCACCTTTCCGGCGCTTGTGTTCACTGGGGTTCCACCCATTGCCGCGAACGCCACCAGCACTGTCGCCTTGGTGCCGGGTTCGTTTGCCAGCGCGTTCACGTACCGGCATGACATCGGCCGGCTGCAGGGCTTTGGACTCAAGACCTGGCTGGTGGTGAGTTTGGTGGGCGGTTTTTGCGGCGCAATCCTTTTGGTGAAGACGCCGGAGACCACATTCGTCCGTCTGATCCCCTGGCTGCTGCTGTTTGCCACCGTTGTTTTCGCATTTGGCAAGACCTTGAGTTTCTGGCTCCGCGAGCGTCTGCGGGTTGGGCCGAAGACGCTGCTGGTAGTGTTATTTCTGGTCACGACTTATGGCGGCTACTTCGGAGGCGGCATGAGCATCATGACCCTGGCGCTGCTGGGCCTTTGGGGTTTGACCGACCTTCACGCCATGAACGGAGCGAAGACTCTGCTGGGCGGATCGTTGAACGTGATGGCGGTGATCGTTTTCGTTCTGGCGCGCCAGGTGTACTGGAAAGACGCGTCCATCATGATGGCGGCAAGTATTGCCGGAGGGTTAGCCGGCGGCCTAATAGCCAAGCGGATTCCGCCCGCTAGACTGCGATGGATCGTGATCGGCGCCGGGTGCCTGATGACGGCGTATTTCTTTTGGCGGGGCTGATCCGTCAAAGTCAGAACGTGTGTGAAAATCCCGGAGACAAGCGGACGCACCCACGCCGGCTGAGCTGACGTTTCCTTCTCCCCCTCTAAAATTCCGTACGGTGGGTTTTCCCGAAGTGCGGCTTCAAACTGGATTTCTCCGCCTCGCCCTTCACCGCCAGCTAACGCGGCCGGGCTCCAACCTCGTTTACAGGGCCTTAGACTACGTCAACGCCCATGCTGCGGCAGGCGCCTTTGACCTGGGCGACAGCGGCTTCCACCGTGAAGCAGTTGAGGTCAGGCATCTTGAGCTTGGCGATCTCTTCCACTTGCTTCATGGTGATCTTGCCGACCTTGGTCTTATTGGGCTCAGCCGAACCCTTCGCCAGACTAACGGCGCGCTTGACCAGAATCGCCACGGGTGGCGTCTTGGTAATGAACGTAAAGGAACGATCGGAGAAGATGGTGATCACCACCGGGATGATGAGGCCTTCCTGATCCTTCGCGGAGGTCTTCGCATTGAAGGCCTTGCAGAATTCCATGATATTGACGCCCTGCGGACCGAGCGCCGTGCCCACGGGGGGCGCCGGCGTGGCCTTGCCCGCGGGAATTTGCAATTTAACCTGACCGGTAACTTTCTTCGCCATTCTCTTTTCCTATCTCAGTACCTTTTCGGCGCGCGCCCGCGCGGGGCCGCGTGACCGCCTAGATTTTCTCGACTTGCAAGAAGTCCAATTCCACCGGTGTTGAGCGTCCGAAGATTGTCACCATGACGCGCAACGTATTGCGCTCAATATTGACTTCGTCCACCTTTCCGGAAAAGTTCGTGAACGGCCCATCGACGATTTTGACGGTTTCGTTCTTCTCAAAGCTAAGCTTGGGACGCGGGTGATCGGCGCTGGACGATTGCCGCGTCAATACAGAATTCACTTCGTCGGCGGTGAGCGGAAAGGGTTTCGTGCCGCCCCCCAGGAAGCCGGTAACGCGCGGCGTCGATTTCACGGCATGCCACAATTCGTCATCCATCTCCATCTCCACCAGCACATAGCCGGGATAGAGCAGACGCTTACTGGTCACCTTCTTGCCGTTACGGAGCTCGATCACCTCTTCGGTGGGGATCAATATGTTGCCGATTCGCTCAGCGAAGCCAAAGGCCTGGGCGCGAGTCTTCAGCGATTCGGCCACCTTGTTCTCAAAGCCGGAGTAGGCATGGATGATGTACCAGTGCTTGACCACGCTGACGTCGGGCGGCTCGGCGGGCCCAGCGGCATGAGCTTCCGCTTCCGCCGTACCGGCCTGTTCGGGAACATCGTGCTCCGGCGTGGTTTCGTGCGCGGCCTCATTCGGCTCGTGCCCGTCCACGTCGTCATCTACTCGTTCCAGGTGCGCTTGTTCCAAATATTCTTCAGCCATCGCCTTCTCGCTCTCAGCCCTCTACTTCGTAAAGTAGCTAATAATCTTCGTGATCGCTGAGTTCACGATCCAATTGACAAGAGCAAAGTAGGCCGCAAAGAGGAATACCGAAGCGATCACCACCGCGGTGGTGGCCCGGACTTGCGGCCAACTGGGCCACGTGACGCGGCGCATCTCGGCCTGCAGCTCCTCAAAGTAGCTCTTTGTCGCTAAGGGCAACCTCGTTAGTTCTCTTGTCAGTTCCATAGATCCAATACCGCCTACCGATCCCTACTCCTACAGGCCCGATACCCACGCACGGCCCGTTGCTAAACAAAACCAAAATGCCAAAAATTGAGGGCGATTTTGCCGGGCGAAAATCCCGGCCTGAAGGGTTACCGCAGACTCAGAAGATCTGGCAGGGGCAGAGGGATTCGAACCCCCAAAGGCGGTTTTGGAGACCGCTGGTTTACCGTTAGCCTATGCCCCTAACTATCCGACAATAATAGCCTACCAGAACCTATTTGGTCTCGCGGTGAGGTCGGTGCTTCCGGCAAAACGGGCAGAATTTCTTGAGTTCCAGACGCTCTGTCGTGGTCTTCTTATTCTTGGTGTTGCTATAGTTCCGGTTCTTGCATTCCTGACACTGAAGCTGAATGATCTCGCGCGGCATACTGCATCCTTCTTTTCGTATGAATCGTTTGAACAACCGCTGAGCCTGGCCCTCGGCCAAACCCTCCGGCAAAAATGACTTCGGGCGGGCGAGATCTACCTACTCGACGATCTCCGACACCGTGCCCGCTCCGACCGTCCGGCCGCCCTCGCGAATCGCGAACCGCAAGCCCTTATCCATCGCGATCGGCGTGATCAGCTCCACTTCCAACTGCACGTTGTCGCCCGGCATCACCATCTCCATGCCTTCCGGCAGTTTCGCCACGCCCGTCACGTCCGTCGTCCGGAAGTAGAACTGCGGACGGTACCCGTTAAAGAACGGCGTGTGACGCCCGCCCTCTTCCTTCGAGAGCACGTAGACTTCACCCTTAAACTTCTTGTGCGGCTTGATGGAGCCCGGCTTCGCGATCACCTGACCGCGCTCCACGTCGTTCTTTTCAATGCCGCGCAGCAGCAGGCCCACATTGTCGCCGGCGCGCCCCTCGTCCAGCAGCTTCTTGAACATTTCCACGCCCGTCACCACCGTCTTGCGCGTGTCCTGAAAGCCG
>CAJCIT010000043.1 GCA_903970405.1 Acidobacteriaceae bacterium
TTTCGGCGTCACGCATATCAAGATCGATCCACTGGTGCAGGGCATTGACAACACGACGCAGACCCGCTTGACGCTGGAACAACAGGTCTCGAAAGAGATCACAATTACTTACATCACCAACCTGACTCATACATCCGAACAGATCTTCCGTCTTGAGTGGACATTTACCAAGCAGTTGTCGCTGATTGCCCTGCGCGATGAGAATGGGAATTTCGGCGTCGACTTGCAGTGGAAGAAGGGGCTCAAGTAGTTTGGCCGGCGCTTTCACCGCTTTCCGCCGGACCTCTACAGGTACCGTTCCTGAATGATCCTGACGTGGTGCGCCGCGTGTCCGGCAATGATGTAAGCCAAACTGCGCACGGAAAAAGGATTGTTGTTTGCGATGCCAGTTCGCGTCCATGCTTCGTCCGGCAGATGCTCAAACAATGAGATGGTCGCCAGACGCACTCGAGTGAATTCCTCCACATGACCTGCCCAGGCAACGCCGTCGGCCTCGGCGTCCGCGGCGGCTATATTTTGGTCATACCCAGGCAGGGGCGCAACGAATCCCCGGGCGAACCAGAGTGCCCGAAAAGCGAAGGCCCGTTCCGTGTCCGTGACATGATTCAGTGCTTCGCGGATGCTCCACTTCCCCGGTCCGTAGCGGTAGAGCGATTTCTCCTCCGTGATTCGATCCAAGAAGGCGACTGTCTTCTCGAAATTCTTGAGGGCCGGCAGCGGATCTTCGCCTTCCACCAGGTTAATGTAAGGGAAATAGTACGCGGCAACTTCACCTTCTCGAGGGCGTCCGATGCTCATCATGTTCAGATCCTCTTGTAACCCAGGACATATTCAGGCACTTTGGTTTCCGCAGCCAACCGCCCATCCGGCACTGGCTTACCGGTGGCCAGCGAGATAGGTAGAACGCCCGCCCACATTGACAGCGCGTAGTCCTCTTCATCGTCTAACGGTTCTCCGGTGCGAACCTTGGCGGACGCTTCTTCGATGTTAAATTCCAACACCGTTGTGGCCTTCAGTTCCTTCTCGGTCGGCTGCCGCACATCGTCCCATCGGCCCGCGATGACGTGCTCTGAGACCACGCGCAACGCTTCCGTCTTCGCGGCTCGATCGGTGATCTTCCTCGCCATCCCAAACGCCACCACTGACCGGTAATTCATTGAGTGATGGAAAGCCGATCGAGCCAGCACCAATCCATCTACGACGGTGACAGTCGCGCACGCCGGTACGCCGGTTTCGAGCTCGCGCAACATCCGGCTCGCCGCCGAACCGTGCAGATACAACTTCTCGCCATCGCGGCCGAAGAGCGTCGGAATGACGAACGGCTGCCCATCCAAAGCAAATCCGACGTGGGCCAGGAATCCCGCATCCAGAATCGAGTGAATGGTGGCCAGTTCGTGAGAACCACGTTTGGGTAACCGCCGCAGTTGTGTGCGTTCCGTCAGGTTCATTGTTCAAGGGTAGCCGACTGAGGCCGGCCTGGCGCGTCTCGATTCCCACCTGGACGGTCCGCCAAGGCCGTTTGGCTCGGCACGCCGCCAATCAGGAGATTGGCGTTCGCAGGCGGCCTACCAGTTAATACAAATTCAAGATCGCCTCGGCGCCCATCGCGACAACCGCGAGGTCGGCCAACGCGCCGAGCCGGCGGCGAATGGGCTCAGACCCAAGCCAATTAAAACGAGCAGGCGGTGCGAAGAGATCCCACGCGACGGCATGACTTAGACAACCGCAGCGGCAGATAAGTTCCCCGTCTGCCGGTCTTCCGGGATTGTTTCTTAGAGGCAGATGCTCCACCCCACAGTTACACTGAGTTGTCTTGCGCCTCGCTTCTCCTCAATTCGCCAACCTCCGCGTCTGGCTCGTTGCTATCGCCGAGGGCTTCTCCACGCTCGCCGTCGAAGTCATTGCTATCCGCCTGGCCATTCCTGTCGTCGGCTCCAGCCTCACGCTCACCGGCGTCATGCTGGGTGTGGTGCTTCTGGCATTAAGCGCGGGCTACTGGCGCGGCGGCGAACTCTCTGCCCGATGGGACAAGCCGCGCGTCCGGCGCACGTTGACCCGCAACCTGCTCCTGGGCGCCATTTTCTACGCCGCGTTTTCCTTTCTCGCCGAAGCCTGGCTCCTGGAGAAGTTTCTGGATCTCGGCCTCACGCTGGCGCCGGCCATTGGCCTCGCGGCCCTGTTGCTGCTCGCCTTCCCCGTGTATTTCGTGGCCCAATCCGTTCCCCTTCTGGCCGAACTCACCAACGACGAAGGCAAAGCCGGCAAGGCATCCGGCAAGGTCCTCTTCTTTTCCACCTTGGGCTCAGTCGCCGGGGGCATCGTCACGCCGCTGTGGCTCTTTCCCTGGCTCGGGGTCAACCGCACTACCTGGGTAGTTTGCGGTCTCCTCGTCGCGGCGGCCGTTCTGATGGCCACCACGCGCCTGCAGCGTATTCAAACCGTTGCAATGGCCCTCATCGCATTGGTCAGTGCGACCCTCGTGGCCGCGATCCTCCGTCCAGCCAACGAACTTTATTCGTTTGACAGCGAGTACCAAACCATCCGTGTCTTGAATGACAAAGATGAAAAAGGGCGCACGGTCCGCGTCATGATACTCAATGGAGGGCGCGCGTCGGGCGTCTACGCCGACACGGGCGCCAGTGCCTTTTCCTACATTCTCGAAGCCGGCAAGGCACTGGAAGCTTCTCCTACTGATCGCGTGCTGGCCATCGGCGCCGCGGGCTTCACGTTTCCGCGCGATGCGGCCGCTCAGCCATACGTCCATCGGATCGATGCCGTGGACGTGGACCCCACCGTCCGCCCCATCGCCGAGCAACATTTTCTCTTTCAGACACTGCCCGCGAAGATCCGGTTTTTCCCACAATCGGCCCGCTGGGCGCTACGAGGCTTTCGCCGCGATGGCTCCCGATACGGACTCGCTTTTCTTGACGCCTATAGCGGCAAAGGCATCCCCGATGAGTTGCTGACCCTTGAGTTCTTTCACGACGTCAAATCGGTGGCCGCGCACACGCTGGCCAACGTCATCATGGATCACGACCTGGAATCGGCCTTTTCTCACAACGTCCTCAGCACCTTCCGCCAGGTCTATGGCCACGTCTACCTAAAAGACGCGAACCCCGGAGACTCCGATTTCACGAACTACATGGTGGCCAGTTGGCGACCCGGCGATTCGGCGCCAACCAGTGAAAAGACAAACAGTTGGCGCGAATGGGCAGGCGCCGGGGCGCTTTACACCGATGACCGCAACACCGCCGACCGCGACCACACCCGCATGATGTGGAGCAACGAGGATTAGGGGCACGCGCCTTCAGAGCCGCGACCATCAGGGAGCGACCGCGGTGTGGATCGCGTCTTACCAACCGGTCGCTCCCAGACGGTCGCGGCTCAGTTTGAAATGTTCACAATTCCCCCTTCTCACCTAACCGCCAGCGCCCGGCGCAGTCTAAAGGGCAACAAGATGGATTGGACTGACGCAGCCGCTGCCAAAGAGGCGAGCCACGGGAACCAGCATGCCTTCCGCGTTCTCGTGGAGCGGCATAGCCGCGCCATCTTCAAACTGGCCTTCCGCATGACCGGCCATGAACAGGACGCAGAGGACATTGTGCAAGAGACATTTCTCCGGGCCTACAAACAAATTCATCGCTTCGACGGCCGCGCGGCTTTCTCCACCTGGGTCTATCGCATCGCCGCCAACTGCTCCATCGATCTGTTGCGCGCCCGCAAGATTGAGCGCCGTGTCGAGCCTTCCGATCCAGCCGGCCGCCCGTTCGATTGGATGGAACAGGTGGCCGCCACCGCCCCCACGCCGGAGCGGCTCACCGAAAGCGGCCAAATTGCCACGCAAGTCAATGCCGCTCTCAAGGAGCTCAGCGAAATGGAGCGCGCCGCTTTCGTCCTCCGCCACTACGAAGGACAGAACGTTGAGCAGATTGCCCGCGCCCTGGGCGTGCGCCAGAACGCCGCCAAACACTCAGTCTTTCGCGCGGTCCAAAAACTCAGAAGGGCGCTGGCCCCGCTCAGTGAGGTGACCGAATGAAACAACCCCTCAGGCACCTCAGTGAAGAGCAAATGGTCGCCGCTTATTACGAAGGGCTCCCCGATGCCCAACGCGCTCACCTCGCCGATTGTCCGGAGTGCCGCTTCTCCGTGGCGCGCTTCGAAGCCATTCTCGACGCCGCCCGTGACTCTAAGGTTCCGGACCGGACAGCCTCCTATGGCGCGGAAGTCTGGGCTCGGCTCCAGCCGCATCTTCCTCAGAAACGTGACCGCTTCGAACGCATTCACTGGTGGCAGCTCGCCGCAGCCTTCGCAACACTCATTCTCATTGCCTTCGCCGGCGGGATGTGGGTCCAGCACCGGCGAGAGGGGCCTGTCATTTCAGCTCAGGCGCGCACCCGCATTCTTCTGGTGGCCATGAGCGATCATCTGGATCGCTCCGAGATGGTGCTTGCCGAGCTGGTCAACGCCGACCCCGCTAAGGCGGACCTCAAGGACGAACAAACTCGCGCCCGCGACCTGATCGAAGAAAATCGCTTGCTACGCATCAGCGCCGCCCATTCGGGCGACACTCAGCACGCCGCCGTTCTGGATGAGTTAGAACGCGCACTGCTGGATATCGCCAATAGTCCCGCCAAACCTTCGCCCGCCGATCTCGAGGATCTGCAACGCCGCATTGAAGGCGAAGGACTGTTGTTCAAAGTTCGTGTGATCGGCGCCAACGTGCGCCAAAAAGGACAGACATTATGAAACGCCCGCTTCTTCTTTCTTTGATATTCATGGCCGGTTTCGCCGGCAGCTTGACCGCGCAAGTGGCCACCGGCACCGGTCAAGGCTCCGCATTCCAGGCCCAAAGCGATTCCCGCGACGATCCCGATTACCGCCGCGGCCGCAAGGCCCTGGACCGCAGCCAGTGGCAGGAAGCCATCGCCGCTTTCGATGCCGTCATCGCCCGCAAGGGTTCCGATACGGCCGCGGCTCTTTATTGGAAAGCCTACGCCCTGTACCGGGAGGGGGAGCGCCAACAGGCGATCTCCACGGTGGACGCCCTGCGTCAGGGCTACCCGGACAGCCGCTGGTTAAACGACGCTCAGGCGCTGGTAGTTGAAGCACAGGCGCAGGGCGGCGCCAATGTGAACCCCGCCGCGGAAGCCGATGACGACCTCAAGCTGATCGCCCTCAACAGCCTGATGCAGTCCGATCCAAACCAGGCCTTCCCCATCCTTAATAAGCTCATCACGGGCAACGCCTCGCCGCACGTCAAAGACCGCGCTCTGTTCGTCCTTACGCAGAGTTCATCGCCGGAAGCCGGTAAGCTGCTCTTGGATATCGCTCACGGCCGCGCGAACCCGGAGCTTCAACTCAAGGCCATCCGCTACATCGGCGCCATGGGCAGCAATGAGACGCGGGCGCAGCTTGGCGGTATCTACGAATCCACCTCTGACCGGAGCATCAAGCGCGCCATCCTTCAGAGCTATATGATTTCCGGCTCCCGCCCGCTGCTGCTGAAAGCCGTCAAGAGCGAGACGGACCCCGAACTAGAAAAGGAAGCCATCCGCCAACTTGCTCTTTGCGGCGGCTCTGAGGAGCTGTGGCAGATCTATCAATCCGACAGCTCCACAGATCGGAAAGCCGAAATTCTGAAATCTCTCTTCGTTGGCGGCGACGCCTCCAAGCTCGTCCAGGTAGCCCAGAATGAGAAGAACACGCAACTCCGTGTGGCCGCCATTCGCTCGCTCGGCCTGATGGGCGGGAGCCGCGGGCCGCTTCTTGTCTCGATCTACAAGAGCGATCAGACCCGCGAAGTCCGCGAGGCGGTCCTCAACTCGCTCTTCCTCTCGCATGATGGCAAGTCGCTGGTGGAGCTTGCCCGCGCCGAAACGAATCCTGAGATGAAGCGCGAAATTGTGAACAAGATGGCGCTGGTCCACTCCAAGGAAACCACTGAATACATGATGGAGATCCTCAAATGAAACAAATTCTCGGCATCCTCTTGCTCGCCGGATCCGCGTTAGGCCAGGACCGGCCCACCGTAACCAATGCGCAGTTTGAAGCGCGCGCCTACCCCGGCCATCTCAAATCGCTGATCGACTCTGATTCACCCTCCTGGTTCGGCTACGCCTTTACCTCCAGCCGCAAAGACGACCAGTCATGCTGTTACAGCAATAACACCGTCTGCGGCTGCCGTCTTGAGGGTAATGGTGAAACTCACATCACCGGCAGCTCCTCTCAGAATCCGGTGAAGCTTGAAGGAACTCCGCTGAGAGCGGTTCTCTTTCGCACCGAACACCACTCGCTCGAACGGGTGAACATCTATTCGCTCTCCTGCCCGCTCGATGCGGGCGGCCTCCCCTTCATCTGGCTCGATAAGGTTCCATCGAGTGACAGCCTTGCATTCCTTTCGTCATTGGCGGTGCCCGCCGCCTCCGAGAAGGTTATCGATGGCGCCATTCTCGCTATCGCGCAGCATGAAGACCGCGCCGCTGACGGACTTCTGGCGCGCTTCTCCGCCGCTCCCAACCCGGATCGGACTCGCGAGAAGGCCATCTTCTGGCTAGGCGCCGCCCGAGGCGATGCGGGCATCCCCATCCTCAAGAGCCTGATCGCGCAAGATCCCAGTGACCACATCCGCGACAAAGCGGTCTTCGCCCTCTATGTCTCCAATCGTCCCGAAGCCACAGAGGAGCTATTGACCGCGGCGAAGAACGATCCGTCCCCGCACGTCAGAGAGCAGGCGCTCTTCTGGCTCGCCCAGCGTGCGGGCGACCGGGCCGCCGCCGCCATCGTCAACGCCATTAATAACGACCCCGACACTCACGTCAAGGAACGGGCGGTGTTCGCGCTTTCTCAACTTCCGAAAGACGAGGGCATTCCCAAGCTGATTGAGGTCGCCAGGAACCAGCGCAATCCCGAGGTCCAGAAAAAGGCTTTCTTTTGGCTTGGCCAATCGCACGACCCGCGCGCGCTCGCGTTTATCGAACAAGTCCTGACGCGCTGAAAGCGGCGCAGCTCGCCGCGCGTCCCCGCGTTTCGCCGTCGCTTATGATATGACTTGCTCACATGTCCATCTCGACCCGAACCGTTTCCCTGATCGGCTATGCGCTTCTCACCTGCACTCTGGCCGGCGCCCAGACTTATCAGCCTAACTGGGACTCCGTCGATAAACGCCCCGTCCCGCAGTGGTTCACTGACGCCAAGTTTGGCATCTTCATTCATTGGGGCACTTACTCCGTGCCCGCCTATGCTCCCGTGATCCCCGGCAAACTCGCTTACGCCGAATGGTATTGGCACGCCATGACCGAGGGCCAGAAGCCGAACGCGAAGCCCATCGACGCCGGTACCTGGGCCTTCCATCAAAGCGTCTACGGCGCGGACTTTCCCTACCAGAACTTCGCCGCTCAATTCAAAGCCGAGCTCTTCGAACCCAGCCACTGGGCGGACCTCTTTGAGAAGTCCGGGGCCAAGTATGTCGCGCTCACCTCCAAGCACCACGAAGGCTTTGCCCTGTGGCCCAGCCGCGAAGCTTCCGCCACCTGGGGCCGGCCTTGGAACTCCGTTGAGACCGGTCCCCATCGCGATCTCGTCGGCGACTTGAGCGCCGCCATTCGCGCGAAAGGCCTCAAGGCCGGCGTCTACTATTCGCTCTATGAGTGGTACAACCCGCTCTGGCTCACTGACAAGCCGCGCTACGTGGCCGAGCACATGACGCCGCAGTTCAAAGACCTGGTGACCCACTACAAACCCTCCATCATCTTCAGCGACGGCGAGTGGGAGATGACCTCCGATCAGTGGCACAGCTCCGAGCTTCTTGCCTGGCTCTACAACGAATCGCCGGTCAAGGACGAAGTCGTTGTCGACGACCGTTGGGGCAGCGACGCACGCCATAAGCACGGCGGCTATTGGACCACTGAATACACGCCCGGAATGATCGATGTGGATCATGCCTGGGAAGAAAGCCGCGGCATGGGCGTCTCCTATGGTTACAACCGCGCCGAACGGATCTCGGACTATCACACCGGCCGCGAACTGGTCATCATGCTGGTGGATATCGTGAGTCGCGGCGGCAACCTGCTGCTGGACATCGGCCCCAAGGCGGACGGCACCATTCCCGTCATCATGGAGGAGCGTCTGCTGCAGATCGGCTCATGGCTTAAGGTCAACGGCGAGGCGATATACGGAACGAAGCCGCTCAAAGAAACGCGCCAATGGAGCCCCGGCGAACTCCCGAAGATGGACTACAACAAGGAATTTTCCACCGTCTACGATGTCACGAAACTGACGATGCAGCAGCCCGCCGGCCAAGCCTCCATCGAAGCTTTCTTTACGAAGAAGGGGTCCGATATCTACGCCATTCTGCCACGGTGGCCCGGCCGCGAGATCGCCATCAAGCAGCCTTCGAACGGTTTGAAGACGGTGACGTTGCTGGGCTCTACGACGCCGCTCAAGTTCAAGCGCAAAGGCGATGCGGTGGTTGTCTCTCTGCCTGCCGTTCCGGAGGACCTGATGCCGCAGCCGGCCTGGGTACTGAAGTTCGGGTATTAGTTGGCAATCGGCCCCGCCACCGGGCGTTGCCTGACGTAACAGCCGGCTCTTCAGAGCGGCGACCGTCAGGGAGCGATCGGTTGGCGGAACAATACCAGCACCGCGCTCGCTGCCTGAACGGTCGCGGCTTGGTAGGCGTCGACGGGTGCTCATAACGGGCGCAGAACACGGCAGGCCGTATTACTTTGCTGGATGATCCGCGGCGACGTTAAACCGTGCACAACCGACCGTGCGCAAGGGACAGTACTATACTACGCCGGTTGGGGACTTTCGCCGCCCAGCAGCCCTGGACGCGGGCTCGGCGCCGGCGAGAGCACCGGTTGGGTGACGCCGCCATCGCCCGAAGGCGTAATCGGAGTTTGAGCAATAAACTTGGGCAGCGCCTTGCCCGCGATGAGGTCAAGGACCTCTGCGCCGTCCAGCACTTCCCGCTCAAGTAGCGCTTCGGCGATCCGAACCAGCGCGTCAGACTTGTCAGTGATGATCTGGCGAGCCCGTTCGTAACCGCCTTCCACCAGCTTTCGCACCTGCTTGTCGATGTCGATGGCTGTGGATTCGCTGTAGTCCCGATGCTGGTTGATTTCGCGCCCAAGGAAGATCTGCTCCTCCTTCTTGCCGAAACTCATGGGACCAAGCTCACTCATCCCCCATTCGCAGACCATCTTGTGAGCCATCTCCGTGGCCCGCTCAATGTCGTTGCCGGCGCCGGTGGTGATCTGGTTCAGGAAGATCTCTTCCGCAATACGGCCGGCCATCAGAATGGCCAAGCGCGCTTCCAGATAAAGCTTGTCGTGAGACAGCTTGTCATCGAGCGGCAATTGCATCGTCAAGCCCAAGGCCATACCGCGCGGGATGATGGTGACCTTGTGCAGCGGATCGGCGTGCTCCATTGATGCCGCCACCAAAGCGTGGCCTGCTTCGTGATAGGCCGTCATCCGCTTTTCCTTGTCGCTGATGATGAGGCTCTTCCGTTCCACGCCCATCAGAACCTTATCCTTGGCGAGTTCGAAATCGGCTTGCGTCACCACTTTGCGATTCTGCCGCGCCGCCACCAGCGCCGCTTCGTTGACCAGGTTGGCGAGATCGGCGCCCGCGAAGCCAGGCGTGCCTCGCGCAATCACTGAGAGATCGACATCGTCACCCAATGGCGACTTCTTGGTGTGCACCTTCAGTATTTGCTCACGCCCACGCACGTCGGGCCGGTCAACCACCACGCGCCGGTCAAAACGGCCTGGGCGAAGCAAGGCCGGATCAAGAACGTCAGGCCGATTCGTCGCGGCCACCAGAATGACGCCTTCGTTCGATTCGAAGCCGTCCATTTCCACGAGTAACTGGTTCAGCGTCTGCTCGCGTTCATCGTGGCCGCCGCCGAGACCCGCGCCGCGGTGGCGGCCCACCGCATCGATTTCGTCGATAAAGATGATGCAGGGCGCGTTCTTCTTGCCTTGCTCGAAGAGGTCCCGAACACGGCTTGCGCCGACGCCAACGAACATCTCAACAAAGTCAGAACCTGAAATCGAAAAGAACGGCACGTTCGCCTCGCCGGCAATGGCTCGCGCCAGCAGGGTCTTGCCTGTGCCCGGAGGTCCAATCAGCAGCACGCCCTTCGGAATGCGGCCGCCCAGTTTCTGGAACCTTTGCGGCTCGCGCAGAAACTCGATAATCTCCTGTAGCTCTTCCTTGGCCTCATCCACGCCCGCGACATCTTTAAACGTCACCTTCTTCTGTTGAGACGAATGCAACCGCGCGCGGCTCTTACCGAAGCTCAGCGCCTTATTGCCGCCGCTCTGCATCTGCCGCATCATGAAGATCCACAGGCCCAGGAGAATCAAAATAGGAATGGCTTGAAACAGAACGCCGACCCAACCGTTTCCGGCTGAATCCTTCCACGTATATCGGACTCCTTTCTCCTGGAGCATCTTATAGATGTCCGGATAGTTCGGCGGGATTACGGCCCGGAAAGACTCGCCAGTGGTCAGCGTTCCCTGTACATCCGTGCCGGCGATGCTTGCTTCCTTGACTTTGTCCGCCTGCACTTGCGTAACAAACTCGGAGACCGTGAGCGTACGCGGCGCTGTGCCACGCGCGTTCTTGACGGTCATATAGACCAGGATGATCGCGCCGCCGATGACGATCCAGAAGAGGGCGGTCCTCACAAGATTAGAATTCATGAACACACCTTTCGCTGAGCCTGAGCTTCCAGGATCAGGCCGAATCGCTCCGGCAACACACTCCTACAGGCTTAAGACGTTGAATCTGTGGCTTTCGATTCATGTTGACTCGAACCCTCAAAGGACCGCCCAGACTTTACCCCGTTACCTATAGTATGTCAAATGTGCAACGGCCCCCGGACATTCCAGCGCGGCGATGTCGGCTGCGGGCCCGAAGAGCCGGGACCACAGAATGCGTCCGCCCCCCTCCAGCACGGGCCAATGCGGTCTCTCCCACAGATAGACTCGGCGTTCTTGGAACAATTCTTTAATCTTTACCGGGGCGGAATGTCCCAAGGGCACGTAGGAATCTCCCGGCTCCCAATTGCGGACAGTCAATCGGCAAACGCCTTGCTCATCAGCAAGTTCCAGGAGCTTTGCGTTGAGCCAGACGCGTTCGGCGTCGCGTGGCGGCGCGGCCCTCGCTTGCACGCGGGAGAGATGTTGCCCAAACCCGCTTGCTGACACGCGCGGTTCTGAACGCTGGGTCGGCGTGGACGGGCTGGCAAATCCGCGCCCTGCGGGCAAAGCCGTAACCCCCCCGGCATCGGACTCGCTCGACTTTGCAGTGCAGGGGTGGGGAGCGGCTTCGATGGTCAGGTCGCCCGAGTGAAATGGCAGTGTCGCACAGACGCCCCACTGGATCGCGACCGAGTAGTGCCGCTTTTCTGGCACATGCTCGGCGCCCGTTGTTCGCAGCCGGAGCCGGTCAAATGAACGAAGGGCGTCTACGCCCGGGACCTGGACTCGGCTATGGCCTTCCACATCGGCGCATAACGCCAAAATAGCGTCGACGTGCGCGCCGTCAATAGCACGCAGGTTCGCCTTCACCCGCGCGATGGCGACGCGCACTACTCGCCGCGCAGCCGCAAGGGGCAGCCGCCTCAATGCCTCTGCGTCAAGCAACCAACCATGGGCCGGTGAGTCTTCGGCCAACTCAGAGAAAAGCCGCTGTGCTTCCTGCTCCCAATAATCCTCCTCGGCCTGCGCCAGAAGCGCCGTATTTGCCAGCACTCGCTCCACATGCGGATGAAAGGCCTCGCGCAGGCGAGGCATGATCTCGTGGCGCAGCAGATTCCGCCGGAATCGAAAGTCATCGTTCGATGAATCCTCGCGCCAGCGCAGGCCTTGTTCGGTTGCGTAGTCCCGGACCTCTTCGCGAGTGAAGGGAAGAAACGGGCGGACGAGTTTCTCGTCGCTGGCCAGGCGCATGCCTGCCAAGCCCGAGATGCCGGTACCGCGGAACAAACGCAGCAGAAGGGTCTCCGCCTGGTCGCTCAATGTGTGTGCCAACGCCACTCGATCGACGCACCCGTCCGCGATCAAGCGGGCGAAGAAGGCGCGGCGTGCGTCGCGCGCGATCTGCTCCACATTACCGCCGGCGACAAGCTCCGGCTGCTGGGTATTACCGCCGCCAACAAGCGCCGGCTGCTGGGTAGTGCCGCCGCCGGCAAGCGTCGGCTGCTGGGCATTATCGGCGCCGGTACGCGGCGCTTGCTGGACAAATACCGGCAGATCGTATTGTCGCGCCAGACCGCGTACAAATTCTTCGTCCAGATCCGAGTCTGCGCCGCGCAATCCATGGTTCACGTGCAGAACGCTCAACCGGTAAGCGAAACGCTCTCGCAATTCAACCAGCACTGACAGCAGCGCGACGGAATCGGCGCCCCCTGAAACCGCAACGCCGATACGGGCGCCCCGGTTCGCGATACTGGTACGGACGATGACATCGGCGACACGAACGGGAAATGGGCCGGACAATACTCACATTGTAAGTCTCGACATCGGCAGTTCCAGCACTCGGTCGTTGCTCTTCGACGCTGCGTTTACGCAAGTCGACAATTGTGGGATCCAGCGCCCTTTTGACAAAGTTGCGACTCCCGATGGCGGCGTCGAGATAGATCCTCGCGCGCTTTTCGATCTGACTGTCGAGTGCCTCGACGCGCTGCACGGGCAAGTCACGGCGCTTGGCATTCATCCCGCCGCCCTGGGCGCCAGCGCCTTCTGGCACAGCTTCCTTGGCATCGACAAAGACGGCGAACCCACCACCAACATCATTCATCTGTTCGATACCCGGAGCGGCGCACAAGTGGAGGAGCTCAAGAGACGCGTCGACGCCGTTGCCGTGCACGCCCGAACAGGCGCCGTGATTCACACGTCTTACTGGCCCGCCAAGCTGATGTGGCTCGCCGCCAATCGGGCTGAAGCCTGCGCCCGCACGGTGGCGTGGCTTTCCTTTCCCGAGTACTTCCTGCGCCGCATCACCGGGCAGTGGAGGAATTCGATGTCGATGGCCTCAGGCTCAGGCCTCTGGAATCAGCACCTATCGTGCTACGACGAGGAGATGCTGTCGGTGCTGCCTATCAGGCGCGAGCAACTTGCGCCGATTGAGACGCTCGACCAGCCCGTCACCGGCTTGACACCCGAATTTGCGGCGCGCTGGCCTCTTCTCCACGGCATTCCCTGGCTTCCAGCGTCGGGCGATGGCGCATGCGACAACATCGGCAGCGGCTGCAGCACGCCGGATCGGTTCGCACTGATGGTGGGAACTTCAGGAGCGATGCGGGTGGTCATTCGCGATGAACGGGTCGAGATCCCTGAAGGCATCTGGTGCTATCGCATCGACGCAAAGCGCTTCATCCTGGGCGGGGCCATTTCGAACGGCGGCGATGTTTTCAAGTGGGCCACCCGTACACTCAACCTGCCGCCACAAGCCGAAGCGCAGATTGAGCGGCGCGCACCAGGTTGCCACCACCTCTCGATGCTGCCGTTCTTTGCCGGCGAACGGTCTCCCTATTGGCGGCCTGACATTCGCGCCGCCATCCTGGGATTAAGTCTATCCACGACGCCGCTCGACATCCTTCAAGCCACGCTCGAGGCGGTGGCGCTTCGCTTCCGTCAGATTTACAAGTTACTCACGGGGCGCTTCGCGGCGCCCAAGGAGATTATCGCGTCCGGCGGAGCGCTGTTGCATTCGGACGTCTGGCGCCGGATGATGGCGGACGCCATAGGCCGCCGCGTGGTGACCTGCCTGGAGCGGGAAGCGTCCGGCCGCGGCGCAGCGATGCTCGCCGCCGAACAGTTGAAGCTGATCTCCGGTTTTGACAGTCTCTCGACGGCCCTTGGCGACGCCTTTGAGCCGCACCCGGAGAACACGGCCATTTACGCCAGTCTGCTCGATCGCGACGACGCACTCTTTTCCGCAGTCTATGGCGACTCACCCGTTCACTCCCTTGTTCGTTAACCCCTATGCCTATCACTCCTCTCACAGACGCCGAACTTCTTGAACGCGCCTCCCGAGTCCGGTTACTACTCATGGACGTGGATGGCGTGCTGACCGACGGCAAAATCAACTTCGCTCCCGACCATACTGGCGGGATGGCCGAAACCAAAGCTTTCGATGCTCAGGATGGCATCGCGCTCCGCTGGCTCACCTGGTACAACATCAAGACCGGTGTGATCAGTGGCCGCGATTCGGCCGCCACGGTTGAGCGCGCCCGGCAGGTCAGCATGACCTACGTGTTCCAGGGGCATATCGAAAAGATTCCGATCCTGGAACAGATTATGAAAGACTCCGGCCTCACCGGCGAGCAGATCGCTTACATCGGAGATGACCTCACGGACGTCGTCATCATGCGCCGGGTGGGTCTCACGGCTACTCCCGCGAATGGCCGGCGAGAGGTTCGTGAGATTGCGCACCTGGTCACCGAAAGGCCTGGCGGGTCGGGCGCCGTGCGCGAATTCATTGAGCTGATTCTGCGAGGGCATGGCGTGTGGGATGAGATCCTCAAGAAGTACGAGGTGATTCCCTGACCGGCGCTTCCCACCCCGCTTTGGCCGCGGAGAAGGCTGGCGTAGTAGTTGTCGCCTTCAACGGACCGGGCGTGCTCCATCAATTGACGGGTGTCATCGCAGCTCACAACGGCGATATCCGATCTATCTCGTTGATCGAGGAGCAGCCGCCCGATACGCGCATCTATTTTGAGCTCGATCTGCCGGGCCCGATAGACCCGCTCGCGGCCGATCTGACCGTGCTGGAGGTGGTTCGCAGCGTCGAAGTGGTACAGACGATGCAAAAGATCTACGGCAAGCGGATCATTATTATGGGCGGCGGTGCGCAGGTGGGCCAGGTAGCTCTCGGCGCCATCGCCGAAGCCGACCGCCACAACATTCGGGGCGAACACATCTCGATTGACACGATACCGCTGGTAGGGGAAGAAACGCTTGCCGCCGCGGTCCGCGCCACCCGCCGTCTGCCGCGGGTGCGGGCCCTGGTTCTGGCGGGCAGCTTGATGGGCGGGGACATTGAACATGCGGTGCGGGAGGTGCGCGCCCAGGGCATGCTGGTGATCAGCTTGAATATGGCGGGCAGCGTTCCCGATGCGTCGGATCTGGTGGTTACCGATCCTGTGCAGGCGGGCGTCATGGCAGTGATGGCGATCGCCGACACAGCGAAGTTCAATATCGACAGACTGTCGCGGCGCGTGTTTTAGAGGCGTGTGTTCTTGGTCTGTCCCCAATAAATCAAAATCATGCGCCACTTCTTCAGGGCCGTAACTTCGGATGGACCTTGGCGAAGCACGAGGCTGGTCACCACGCCCTTATCGTCCTTGATAAATTCGAGCTCGGCATCGATCACTTTAGGAAAGAATTTCGTTTCCGACTCGGCGAACAACGCGATCTTATCCTGACCCCTAGCCTGCGGCATCAGTTGATCGTTTTCAATCGTGACAACAAGATCGAAGCTCGGCTGTATTTGGTATGTGCCGACTTATTGCGCAAGAAGCTTACGGGAGATAGCTTGGCCCCGCAACCGCCGGCGCTACTTCCGCGCCGAGAGCCTCGCTTCGATGTAGCCCGATGGTTCATCCGTCGCGATGAAAACCTGGTTCCGATTTTCCATCCCAAACCGGCTCAGGTCGAACGGGATGCGGTGCTTGTTCGGCATCACCAGGTGGATCTCGCTGAGAATATCGTGCGCGCTGAGCGCCGCCACTCCCATGTCGTACAGCGAATGCTGAACCGATTCGCTTTCGTGCGACGCGAAGGTTTCAAGCAAACTACCGCGAATGCTCGCGTAGGCGGCATTGAAATCGACATCGGCATTATCGTAAGTCCAGGTGGCGTCAAGCACCGTTCCAAAAAGCCGGTCGCGCGTTTCAGGCAGCGTGGTGTACTCGTCTTTCAGATATCCCGAAAAGGCTGACTTTCCTGTCTTGAGGATCTCAAGACCCTTGACGCCGGCGCTGATTGTCTCTTCCGTTCTCGTCGCCGACAAGGCGGCGAACCGTCTCTCTGAGCCGCTTTGCATAAAGGCCGAGCCATGGCTGCCGATGTGGACCCAGGGCGCCTGCAGAATCTCCGCATTTATGTGTTGCAGATGCGTCACGCGGCCAAGATAATGCGCAGCCAGATCGCGCGCGAACTGCTCCGGGCTCACGATGGGCTTTTGGCCGGCCAGCACGTACACCATGTTTTTCATGGTGTCGGTGGGCAGCACCTTACTGTTATCCGCCTGAAGGTAGGCCTCCTCAAAGTCGCCTTCGAAAAGGATCTTCACCGTTAGTTCCGCCAACTGGTGCTTTTCGCCGTTGCGAACCACCTGCGTCAAGCGGACTTGCGTCTTGCCGTACCGATGAGAAAGAATGTGGGCCATCTTAGCTCCCGCGATAAGTGGTGTAGCCGAACGGGCCGATCAACAGCGGGACATGATAATGCGCCGAGGCATCCCGCACTTCAAAGCAGACCGCGACCTCCGGATAAAATGACGGCGTGGCGGAGGCGGCGAAGTACGGCGCCACGTCAAAGACGATCCGGTAGACGCCCGTCTCAAGCGCCGCGCCTTCCGGCAAGAGTTTCGCAACGCGGCCATCGGCGTTAGTGACGGTTGAGGATATCGCCTCGGTGGCGCCCTTGAACAGCCTGACGCGCACGCCCGAGGCCGGTTTGCCCAAGGCTGTGTCCAGAATGTGTGTGGAGAGTCCGCTCATCCGGCTAATACCTTATCTAATCGGAGATGCATGATCTTTGCCTGCTCGGCGGCCGCGACGCGTAATTCCTGTTCCGGACTGTGCGCCATGCGCTGCTCCAGTAACTGCCGCATCTGCTCGCCCGACTTACCGGTGGCGCACACGATAAAGATATAGCCGAATCTTTCCCGATACACCGCATTCAGCAGCGCCATTGAATCCGCGGTTTCGCGCGATGCCGCCGACATGCCGGCCTGTTCCTGAGCCGACCACTTCTTCGACGATTGTTCTCCGATCTGCGGATGCGCCGCAAAGGCTTCGAGCCAATCTTCGGGCGTGAGTGACCACCAGATGCCTTCCGCCAATTCGTGCAGGCCCTCGGCGTCGTGCACTCGCGCCGATAACGCCACCGCCATCCGCCGGACCCACTCCTGGGACCCGCAGCACGCGAGCAATGTTTCGTGGTTGAGGTTCTCAGCGTTCATGACAAACTCTCGAGATACTCGCCCAGTAAGTTCGCCGCGACCATTGCCCGATACTCGCTGGTGGACCGGATATCTGAAATCGGTTGAATTTCGCGCAGCAGTGTGTCACGCGCCCGTGCCTGCAAGGTGGGCGTCAAGCGCTCTCCCCTTAGTACGGCTTCCGTTTCCTGGCAGCGAAGCGGAACCGGCGCGACGCTTCCCATGGCGATGCGCACGTCTATGATGGTTCCGTTTTCGACGACAGCCGTGGCCGCCAAGGACACCTTTGAGATAGCCTGCGCTTTGCGCGTACCCACTTTTCTCCCGTACTGCCGCACGTCGCATAATGGCCGCGGGAGATGGATTTGGACAATCAGTTCGTCCTCCCGCAACTGCATACTCTTGTAGCCGAGATGAAACTCCGCATACGGAATCAGCCGTGTTCCCCCCACTGACCGCAGCTCCAGTTCCGCATCGTAAGCAAGCAGGACCGGCGCCGAGTCCGCGGCGGGCGATGCATTCGCGATGTTGCCGCCTAAGGTGCCCCGATTCTGATTGGCAATGCTGCCGGTCCAACTGGCCGATTGACAGAGCAGGGGAAATTCGGCCTGAAGAATGGGGCTCTGGCGGATCTCGGAATAAGTGATTGCGGCGCCGATCGAAACGCAATCGCTCGATGTTACAACCCGTCTCAATTCCTCAGTCTCACTGACGCTCGCAAGCCTGCGCCAAGGCAATTTGCCGGCATTGAACAGGACCATCAGATCCGTGCCGCCGGCAATGGGCCGCCAGCCTTCGCCCGAACTCAGAATGTGAAGAGCTTCCGGCAAATGTTTCGCCGCGATGAGATCATACTCCGGAACAAAGGACCTCATGGGCCGGCTTGAGCTGCCTTCTGAACGGCGGAAAAGATGCGCATGTAGCCCGTGCACCGGCAGAGATTGCCGGCAAGCCCTTCACGGATCTGTTCCAGCGCCGGTTCCGGATAGCGGGCAAGCAAGTCAATGGTCGCCATGATCATGCCCGGGGTGCAGATGCCGCATTGCGCGCCGCCTTCACTGATGAATGCCGCCTGCACCGGATGAAGACCATGCTGCCCCACGCCTTCAATCGTACAAATCCTTGCTCCCTCAGCCTGCCCGACGGGCACCAGGCAGCTATTGACGAGTTGACCGTTGAGCAGCACAGAGCAGGCGCCGCATTCACCTTCCCCGCATCCTTCCTTCGTGCCCGTTAGCGAAAGATCCTCGCGGAGAACGTCCAGCAGCCTGCTCATAGGGTGCGTCTCGACGTGCTGCGGCCGGCCATTGACGACCAAGGAGACCGTTCGCTTCGGCATCAGGCGACCCTGCGCTTGGCCAACTTCGCAAGCACGTCTTCGGGAAGCACCGGCGCGTGGTCGAAATCGATCCCGATGGCGTTTTCGATGGCGTTCAGAACGGCCGGAACCGGCCCATCCATCGGCAATTCGCCAATTCCTTTAGCGCCCATCGCCCCATGTTCGTAGGGAATCTCTTCGAAGTAAACCCTGATGTTCGGGATGTCGGCGGAGGTTGGCATCACGTAGTTGGTCATCTGATTGTTCACCATCACGCCATCCCGCCACACCACTTTTTCATACAAGGCCATGCCAATGCCTTGCGCCACGCCGCCTTCAATCTGGCCGGTGGCCAAGACCGGATGCAAAACGCGCCCCACTTCCTGCAACGCCACGAAATCGTTCACTTCCACTTCGCCGGTCAGCGTATCCACGGTGACCTCTGCCGCATACGTCGCATAAGAGAACGCTCCATAGGCTTCGCCGCGGTACAACGCGTCATCCCAGAAGATGCCTGGCGGCTCCTTGTATTGCACGGTGACCCGCAGCGGGCCCAGCGCGGCGAAATCATGAGACGGCAGCTTGGCTTTCATCTCGCGCGCAGCGTTTTCCACCAGTTTGCCCACCACCATCGCCGTGCGCGACGCCACGGTGGGTCCGCTATTGGGAACCTCGGCGGTATCCGGATTCGTCACTTCCACCTGTTCATAGCAGAGGCCCAGCGCTTCGCCCGCAATTTGAGCCAGCACCGTGTTCGTCCCTTGCCCCATCTCCGTCATGGACGTCAGCACGCGAACGCGATTTGCGGCGCGCGCCTCAAGGGTCACCACCGATTGCAGAAACCGCTCGCCCGAACCCGTGAAACCGGCGCCATGGAAAAAGGTGGCAAAGCCGATGCCTTTCTTTCGACGGCTGCGCGCGTTCTCCACCGGAAAGCGCCGGCGTTTCTCGTGATAGCCGATTGAATCGAGCGCTCTCGATTGCAGACGTACTAAATCAATCGGATCCTTAATCACCTGTCCCGTAGCGGTGGAATCGCCCGTTCGCAACAGGTTCCGGGCGCGAAACTCATCGGGCTCCAGACCCACCGTTCTGGCGATCTTGTCCATGTGGCGTTCCAGCGCGAACAGGCTCTGGGGCGCGCCGAAGCCGCGAAAAGCCCCATGCGGCGGGGCATTCGTCGCCACCGCCACGCTGCGCACGCGCACGTTGTCGCATCGGTACGGCCCGCATGAGTGAATGGTTCCCCGCGACAGTACCACGCCGGAAAGGGTGGCGTAAGCGCCGCCATCGATCGAAAACTCAACCTCCATGGCCAGCAACCGGCCATCGCTCGTCACGGCCGTCCGGTGCCGTGTCTTTGAAGGATGCCGCTTCGTGGTGGCGGCCATGTCCTCTTCGCGGTCATAGACCATTTTCACTGGCTTTCCGGACTTCAACGCGAGCAATGCTGCGTGCCCGGCCAGCATCGACGGATACTCCTCCTTGCCGCCGAAAGCGCCTCCCGTTTCCTGTTGAATCACGCGGACCTTCTCCGCCGGCAGGCCAAACAGCGCCATCAGCGCCTTCTGCACATAGAACGGGCATTGCATCGAGCCGCGAATAGTTACGCCTTCAGCCCCGAATGTCGCAATCATGCCGTTCGGTTCAATGTAAAGCTGCTCCTGTGCGCCGGTAGAGTACTCGCCCTCAACAATAAACGCCGCCTCACTCCACATGGCATCTACCTCGCCCTTCTCAATCGTGTACCTCTTGAAGACGTTGTCCTCGCCCCAAATCACGGTCTCTGCGGCGAGTGCTTCCTCAAGATGGAAGACCGCAGGCAACGGCTCATATTCGATGTGGACGTTTTGACGAGCCCGCTCTAGTAGATGCTTGTCGGCATGGGCCAGAAGAAGGATCGGCTCCTGGGGGTGATTGACACGTTCGGCGGCCAAGTAGGGCTGGTCATCGTAAATCAGCGAGACGACGTTCTTCCCCGGAATGTCTCGGGCATCCACAATGACGAACTCATGCCAGGGGATGGCGCCGTCAAAGCTGATCTTGCGAATATGTCCCCGCGGGATCGTGCTGCGAACGGTGACGCCATGGAGCATCTCAGGCAGGCGTACATCATCCACATACTCGGCTGTTCCCGATACCTTCCGGCCAGCCTCTTTCCGAGGAACGGCCGTTCCTACGAGGCGGTACTCCATTAGCTCAGTCTACACGCGGGCAGATCGGCCCTACATTCACGTCCGCTCGGGTTCGCGTCAAATTCGCCCTCATCGAAGACGCGCTTTCCACGCACGTATGTGCGGCGAACTTGTCCCAACAGGTCCTGGCCCAGGTATGGCGAAACGGGATGGCGGAAGTGCAGGTGCCGGGGCTCGACGCGGAACACGGCATCAGGATGGAAGACCACAAAGTCAGCATCGGCACCCGTCGCGATCCGCCCTTTCGATGACTGAAGGCCGGCCAACTGAGCGGGCATTGCCGACATCCATCGGACGACATCGGTTAGCGCAAAGCCTCGCGCTTTCGCGCTTGCCCACATCGCGGGCAGCGCCACTGACAACGACGCGATGCCTCCCCAGGCCTTGGCAAAGTCGCCCGTGTCCATCAGCTTCAGCGCCGGCGGACAAGGCGAATGGTCCGTGGCCACCAGGTCGATGACGCCTTCACGGAGTCCCTCCCACAGCTCTTCCCGATTCGCTGCCGAACGAATCGGCGGCGCACATTTGTATTGAGTGGCGCCGTCCGGAATAGTTTCTGCGTCGAAATACAGATAGTGTGGACAGGTCTCGACCGTAATTGGAAGACCCTCCGCCCGCGCCTCCCTCAGTAAAGGCAAGGCCCTGGCGCTGGCCAGATGGACGATATGGACCCGGCAGCGATACTCGCGGCACAACCGGATCATGAGTTCGATGGCTTCCACTTCCGCCTCATCGGGCCGCGATTCCAGGTAAGTTGAGTACGCGGTCCACGGCGCGCGGCCGGCGAGCCACCGATGAGATCGCTCAACGGGTTCTGGCGCTTCGGCATGGACTAACAGCGGCAAACCGGACTCGGCGATCGCGGGCATTGCCAGGCGCAGGTCGTGCTCCCTTACCATCGCGAACTCGGCGACGCCGGACTCGATCAAGAACGACTTGAAGCCCAGTACGCCAGCCCCGGCCAGCGAACTCAACTCGGCGCTGTTGCCTGCCACGGCCCCGCCCCAGAAGCCATAATCGACTAACGATTGCCCCGCTGCGGCTTCACGCTTCGCACCCAGAGCCGGTACGTCGACGGTGGACGGCACGCTGTTCAACGGCATATCGACAAGGCAGGTATAACCGCCTGCCGCGGCGGCTCGCGTTGCGGTTGCGAAGCCTTCCCAGTCCGTGCGGCCCGGTTCGTTGATGTGGACGTGTGTATCCACCAGACCCGGCAGAATGCAGAGATCGCCGAAATCTTCAACTCCCGACGATGGCGATTCGTACTCCTCCACCGCGACGATGCACCCCGCTTCAAACAACACTCTCGCGGGCCGGATGCCATCTTCCGTAAGTACGCGCCGGGATTGTATCGCCTGCCGCATGGCCGCTACGCCGCAAGGTCCGCAAGAGTATGGGCAAGAACCGCCACGCCATTCGCGATGTGCTCCGGTGAGCTGTATTCATCGGGCCGATGGCTCACGCCGCCCCGGCACGGAATGAAAATCATCGCCACCGGCGCCACGCGCGACATGAAGAGCGAATCGTGATACGCGCGGCTCACCATCTGGCGATGGCTGAGGCCGAGGGCCTCGCAAGCCCGCACCACCGCGGCTATGATCTTCGGCTCGCACTGGGCCGGCGCATCGGCATTCAGCAACTCTACCGTTGCCCGCAGACCGCGTTTCGACGCCACCTCGTCAGTGATTCTCCGAATCTCGGCCACCACCGAATCCCGGCGGCTCAAGTCTGTATCGCGCGTGTCGATCTCCAGGCGCACGCGGCTGGGGATGCTGTTCACCGCGCCCGGAAAAACCTCGCAGACGCCGGTGGTGCCGACGGTGTCGATTGAACCCGTCTTGAGCGCGGCGGCCTCCACACCCATCACAATTTCAGCCGCTCCCAGCAGGGCATCCTTCCGGCCCGGCATCAACACCGCCCCTGCATGTCCGCCTTCGCCTTCCACCAGAATCATGAGGCTGGCGGGAGCGGCGATGCTTGTCACCACCCCGATTGAGATCTCTTCGCGTTCAAGTATCGGCCCTTGTTCAATGTGCAGTTCGACGAACGAGCTGTAATACCCGCTGGGGAGTCCAACGCCCCTCAAATCTCCGGCGAACCCGGCGTCGACCCGAACCTGGTCCAGAGTACTGCCTGCGCGGTCCCGCATCTGACTCGCGCGCTCGGCGGCGAGTGTTCCTGACAGCAGCCGGCTTCCCAGACAGCCGATCCCAAAGCGCGTCGGCTCTTCGGACGTGAACAGCAGCAATTCAATCGACCTGCGTGGACGGTAACCCGTGCGCTGCAATGCACGAATCGCTTCCAGCGCGCCCAGCACGCCCACTGTGCCATCGAAACGTCCTGAACTCGGAATCGCATCGATGTGCGATCCGGTTCCTACCGCCGGCAACTCTGGCTCCCTGCCCGCCCAGCTCGCGAAGGTATTGCCCACTGCATCCTCACGCACCGCAAGGAAGGCCTCGCGAAACAGGTCTTTCAGCCAAGCCCGTGCTTCCAGGTCCTGACGGGAGAACACAACGCGCGTTACGGCCGGGGCAGCCGTCGCGGAAAAGGCCGCCAGCGTCTCCAGTTCCGCCCAGAGCCGCGCCGTGTCAATCTCCTTGTTGGTAGCGGCCGTGTTCATAAAGGATGCCGGTTCCAGTCCTTATAAATAAGATATTTTGCGGGTGTCTTACCCAGGGCGCCGAACCACTGCGGACAAAAGGGCGCCATCCAGATAAAGTCGCCAGCGGCCGTCGCGTACCACGAATCGCCCAGCCTATAGATGCCTTGCCCCTGCAGCATCAGCAGCCCGTGCTCCATCACGTGAATCTCCACCATGTTCAGCGAAGCGCCCGGGTCGTAGGTCAAGATATTGACGGCAAAGTCACGGGTGGGACTCTCCGGCAGCAGCGCGCGGACGCGAAGCGCCGGGTCACCCAGCAGAGGCTGTTCCGGAATCTCGCTTTCGTGTCCAATCAATAGTTGGGGCGCGGGAACGCCCCCCAGCGCCTCATACCTCTTCTCAATCACGGCCAGGCGGCTGGCCGATCCCGAACGGACAACCAACGGCTCACCTTGCGGAACCATGGCGTAGGAGCCCGCAACCAGCCCGTGGGGTCCCACGGCGACATCGCCTTCGATGATGTAGAGAAACCGCTGGGCGTCCACCGGCCCCAGTTGTCCACCAGACTCCATCTCTGCCGTATATTGAACAAACTTCGCGCCCAGCGCCGGCGCCGCATGGACAATCGCCGTCGCGCCCAGCATTCCCGGCAGCGGCGCGCGGATGAATGTGTCCGGCGTTTGCAACAGGTGATCGCTTTGGCGACTGCTCCGGGTCTGACCCAGGCGCCCGAAGGGCATGCTCATCTCCTATAAAGAAAGCTTCCGCAAGAAATAGCTTCCCGCCATCAGTGCCGCTTGAACATCCTGAAGCAGTACTGTTTCATCCGGATGATGGCTGACGCCGCCCGGACTGCGTACAAAGATCATCGCAGACGGCACGCGCGCGGCCAGCACCATGGCATCGTGCCCCGCTCCGCTCACCATTCGCATCGGCGCCGGAGCGCCCGGCGGACTTGCCGCCGCGATGCTTTCCGCCGCCAGCGCCAACAAATCCGGATTCATGGGTACGGCCGCCTGATTGAGCCGCACGTCGTGACTGAACAACAATCCGCGCCGGCGGGCGATCTCCTCGCCGGCGCGAACGATCGTTCGAAAGGCCCGCTCGCGAACCTGATCCACGCCATGCCGGACGTCGAGCGTTGCCTGTACCTCCCCGGCGATCACGTTCCCCGCTCCTGGCGCCGCGTCAATCTTCCCGACGGTCGCCACCAAGCCATGCGTTGCGCGGGCTTCGCGCTCCACAGCCAAAATCCACTCTGCTGCAGCGCACAAGGCGTCGCGGCGGAGGGCCATCGGCGTGGTGCCCGCATGATTCGCCTTGCCGCGGAATGTAACGGCCGCGCGCGTCTGTCCGGCAATCGACGATACGGCCCCCAGCGCCTGACCGGCTTTCTCCAGCACCGGTCCTTGTTCAATGTGGATTTCGAGGTACGCAGCGGCATTCGAGTCCAGCGCCGCACTCCCGATCTCATCCGGATTGAGACCGAAGGCCCGTATGGCATCGGCGACACTGACGCCGGCCTGGTCACGCCGGTCGAGCACCGTGCGATCGAAGCTCCCGGCCACGGCATGGCTTCCCAGAAACGGCACTCCAAAGCGCACGCCCTCCTCCTCTGAAAACCCGATCACCTCGATGCCATAAGCCAGCCGCTCATCGCGCAGCAACTCAACCAGCGCGACGCCCATCACAACACCCAGTACACCGTCGTACGCGCCGGCATTCGGAACAGTATCGAGATGCGAACCGATGACCAGCCGCTTCTCATCGGCACGCTCCCCTGCGTAGACGCCCCGCAGGTTCCCGGCCGCGTCCACCCATACCCTCATGCCCAGCCGCTCCATCCAAGCCCTTAAATGCCGGTGGACGTCGTGGATGGGGGCGCTCAGGAACGTCCGCTCAATGCTCGCGGGCGCTTCGCTGTAGTGAGACAGTTCGTCGCAACAGGCTAAAACCGCACGGGCGCTGTGGTCGAACGATTCCACCGAACCAGAGTATAGTGAAGCCGGTGGACCGCCCCGAATGACTCTTGAAACTGACGTCATCGTGGTGGGAGGCGGGGTGGCGGGACTTGCCGCCGTCGTTGAACTCTCCGGTGGGCCGGCGCGCGTTTTGCTAATCGAAGGGCGGGATCGTCTCGGCGGCCGCATCCTCACCGATACTTCGGGCGATGCCGCGGTGGACGTGGGCGCTGAGTTCATCCACGGCCGCGAGCCTACGCTGATGGAGTACTTGCGCAAGCGCGGCCTGGCTCACGAAACCGCGGACGCGACCGATTACTACTTCGACGGCGAAACTCTGGCCCGAACTGACGAGGGGGGCGACGATTCCCCATTCGAGATGCTGTCGCAACTCAGCGAGGACGTGCCGGACCAATCCTTTGCCGCGTATGCCGGCAAGCTGTCGCTCGATC
Source organism: Acidobacteriaceae bacterium (assembly GCA_903970405.1). Taxonomy (GTDB): domain Bacteria; phylum Acidobacteriota; class Terriglobia; order Bryobacterales; family Bryobacteraceae; genus CAJCIT01. The sequence continues at coordinate 25,716 of CAJCIT010000043.1, forward strand.
CAGGGGAGAGAAGCCGGCTCACCGGTTATGTCCAGGGATTCAATGCGGCTGACGCCAGTGTAATCAGCATCCGCGCATTGGCGAGGCAACAGCACGCCGAAGATGCGATCGACGGCGGCCACTCATCTCGCTTGGTCAACGGCTATGCAGATCTCGTTGAAGCACTGATCGAAGATTGCAGAACGAGCGATTGCGGAACGAACTTTCAAATTGTCATGGGCACGGCCATTGAAGAAATCGATTGGAGGATGGGACGAGTTCAGGTTGCCGGGCGAAGCGCCAACCGAGATCCGTTTCGAGCCGCTGCCCGCGCCGTGGTGGTCACGGTTCCCCTGCCGATGCTTTCTAAACTCCGCTTCATTCCGCCGATCCCTCTGCTGGCCGAGCTGCCCGCAGCCCTCCGCATGGGCCCGGCCGTGCGCCTGACCCTGCAAATGAAAGAGCCGTGGTGGGAAGCGCAGGCGCCCGGTATGGGATTTCTGTTCGCCGGTCTGGGATCTGGCTTGGGTGAAGCCGCGCTCGGTCCCGCTGGTCCCGGTTTTCCGGTCTTCTGGGTGAACCGTCGCGCACCCGTTCCTCTCATCACGGCCTGGTCCGGCGGTCCAGCGGCGTTGGAATTTCAAGGCCTCTCGATAGATAAGCTGGTCCATCTGGCGACGCAAAACCTCGCTCGCCTCTTTGGCCTGACCGCCGAAGCCATCGCCTCGCTGGTCACACGGGCCTATTTTCATGACTGGCTTGGCGACCCGTTCAGCGGCGGCGCGTACAGTTACGTGGCGGCTGGAGGACTGGCGGTGGCGGAGCGTTTTGCCCGGCCGGTGGAGGATACCGTGTGGTTTGCGGGTGAAGCCACGGCGTCCGAGGGCCACTGGGGGACGGTCCATGGGGCGTTTTCAAGCGGCATTCGCGCCGCCCGCGAAATCCGGGAAAAGCTTTCGTCTCCCTAACGCGACGGCAATCGGCGGCGTCTTACGTTACACTAGTTGAGGAGATTGTCCCCTGTGAAGCGCATCGTTTCATTACTTTCCGTTGTCGCACTGTCTGCTCTCTGCCTGCCGGGCGGCGAGGTTATTCCGCCAAAGAAGTCCCCGGAGCTGTTGTTCAAGATTCCCGGCCAGGGTGATAAGCTGCTGAGCCAATACAAGGGCAAAGTGGTGGCCCTGTGGTTCGTATTCACCACGTGCCCGCATTGCCAGCATGCTTCACAGGTTATGACCAAGATTCAGAATGATCTGGGGCCAAAGGGCCTGCAGGCAATTGATGTCGCCTTTAATGACAATGCCGATCTTCTGGTCGAGAATTTCGCGAAGGATTTCAACGTCGGCTATCCGGTGGGCTGGACCACCAGAGCCGAGGTTTTGAAATTCCTCGGCCTCTCGGTGATGGACCGTTTCGTCGTTCCTCAATTTGTTCTGATCGATCGCAAGGGAATGGTTCACTACCAGACGGCGCCGCTCGGCGACGATGCCATCGCGCAGGAGTCTTTTATCCGTAGTCAGATTGAAGCTTTGCTGGCAGCGCCCGCGGCGGGAACACGCTCCACCAGCGCTCACAAAGCAGCCGGCGCCCCGGTTGCTGCTCTGGCCAAGAATTAAGTGATCCCTCACATGCGCCCGTAGCTCAGCCTGGATAGAGCGTTTGCCTCCGGAGCAAAAGGCCGTAAGTTCGAATCTTACCGGGCGCACCACTCTAAAATCAAAAGGATCGAAGGTTTGACTCCCTCGATCCTTTCGTGTCTAGTTCCACCGCAATTCACTGATTTTCACCCTCCGTCCACTGGTCAAAGTGGACCGTGGCAAATCAAATGCCCAGCACACCCTGCTGAGCCGATATTCGTGTCGGCTGTTCTTTCGTTTCAATCGTAACCGGGCGCCGCCGAGATGACTCTCGCCGCGTCCTCAAGGCAGAGTCCGCTGCCGAAATCCGAGGGAAACGCTCGGACAAGCGAACCATATGCCAACCCAAGCCAACGATAGGCGGACCCCAGACGTCGTATGATGTGAAGCGTATGCTGACTCTTTCCGGCCGGATCTATCAACGCCTGCGGCAGCGCCAGCGCCAAAACCATCCTGAGGCAGGCTTTTCGCTCATTGAGCTTCTTATTGTTGTCGCTATCATCCTGGTTCTAATAGGCATTTCCCTTCCGCAGATCAATCAGATGAAGATGAATAGCAACGAAACGCGGGCCATCGCGGAAGTCCGCAGCGTGAATCTGGCGCAGACGCAATACAACTCCCAATTTGGCCGGTTTGCCAATACGCTGACGGAATTGGGTCCGGCAACGGGAGGCGGCGCCGAGGGTCCAAGCGCGGCCGGCATCATCTCGGGAGACCTCGCCAAAGGCCTCAGCAACGGTTTTAACTTCACCGTGACCGGAACCAACGGAGCATCCTACATAGTTGTTGCGGTGCCCGTTGCCTATAAGAGCACCGGACGGCGCAGCTTCTATTCTGACCAGTCAGGTGTGATCCGGCAGAATTGGGGCGCCGATCCGCCGACCCCGCAAAGCGAGCAAATCAAGTAGGGGAACGAAACCGTTCCGGGAGCCGTCTTTCCGGCTGCGGCCTCCCCGCCGCGCCCTTCATGACGTTTTTCCGTCATCTCCGCTGTTCAGCGATTCCCGCCGCGCTACTTTTCTGCTCGATGTTCGGCAAGAGTCTCTCCGCTGCCGCGCCCTCGGCGGCCGAGCTGGCCCAGGAACTTCGACAGATTTCCCTCAATCCGGATGAAACATATCGCGTTCGGGATCTTCACCTCACCCGTGGCGACCTCAAGATCTATTTGAGCGAAGGAACCGTTTCGTTTGCCACCCCGTTAGCCGGACGCTCAGTAGCGATGGTGTTCACCACCGCCGGCGCCGAGTTAGGCGATGCTGAACTGATTGTGCTACCGCCTCGCCGCAGCGACCGGGAATCTCTGCTTCGGTTTGTGAGAACTCCCAACCTGAACGAACATTTCAACGCGGCCGTCTTCCTGTTCACTGACGATACTTACGCCGAGATCCACCGGCAGCTTGCCGAGAGTCTGGCGGAGAAGACGCCGGAGCAGGCGGCGCAACTCGAGACCGCGTGGAATCCAGTGTTGCGAAACGTGGCGGCGGACCTGGATGTGCGGCTGGTGGAGGCGCTGCTCAATGGGCCAGGGACGGAATCGTCGCAGGGCATCTTCGAAGGCATTATTCAGGGGCGCGGGCTCGGACCGTTCGACGTTTCGTTTCAGCCCGATCGGCTGGAATCCCTGGCGATCGGCACAGTGTCGTCCGAAAGGGGCGTGCCGCGGTTCCAGTTGTGGACCAGCTTCGCGGGCCGCGGCCGGCCGGCGGAACCGCGGGTGGTGCTGAGTGACTTCCGCATCGACACCACCATCGGCCAGGACCTGAAGCAAATCTGCGTCACCCAGATGGACGCTAAATTTGCCGCCGCGCATGCCCGGGCCATTCGCTTCGACGTCTCTGACCGGATGACGGTTACCGCTGCGACAGTCGACGGCGAAGCGGCTGAGTTTTACCAGCGATCGTCGCTGCATGGCTCGGGCGGCGGGCGCGAATCCACCGTTCTGATTGTCGCGCCGCGGGAGCTGGCCCAGGACCAGACCCATCGGGTGGCCATCCACCATGAAGGAACCGTGGTGAGCCAGACCGCGAACGGCGTCTACCTGGTGGCGGACCGCAATGTCTGGTTTCCGCATCGGACGCCAGATCCCGCGGATTTCGACCTGACGTTTCACGTTCCGAGCCGCTTTGAGGTTGTATCGATCGGCGCCCTCATTGACGAACATGTTGACGGGGACACCCGCGTAGTGCACCGCAGGACCGAGGCGCCGGCTCGCTATGCCGGTTTTAACTTTGGCGAGTTTGAGCAGCAAACCTCAGCGAACGGGCCTTATCGAATTGAGTGCTACGCGAACCGCAGTCTTTTCCAGCAACTTGGTTCAGGCGAGGAGGGTGGGCCCGATAGCGGTCGGAAAGCAGCGGCTGGCGGCCGCCGTCTGACTGAGTTGTCCGCACGGGCGGAAGCGCTGCTGAACCAGTACACGCGGAACTGGGGCCCGCTGCCGATCAAGAGCATTGCCGTGGCGCCGATTCCCGGCTACTTCGGGCAGGGATTCCCAGGATTGATTTATCTCTCCACTCTCTCGTATCTGCATTCGAATGAGCGTCCGCCGGAAGCCCGCGACCCTCTGACCGATATCTTTTTTTCCGACTTGTTGCTGGCCCACGAAATTGCGCATCAATGGTGGGGAAATTTGGTGTCGGCCGCCGATTATCGAAGCGAATGGATCATGGAATCCATCGCGAACTATTCGGCGTTGGAACTGTTGGAAGACGCGAAAGGCACGATCGCGCGAGACGAAGTGCTGCGGTTCTATCGCCGCGAACTGGGGCTGGCGCGGGGAGGCGCCGCCGTGCCTGAGAGTATCGGACCCATTGAGTGGGGCCAGCGCCTGATCGACCTGGGCGGCCTTGAGACGTGGCGCATTGTGACCTATGAAAAGGGAACTTGGATCGTTCATATGCTCCGCGAGCGGATGGGACGGGATGCTTATCACCGCATGCTCCGCCAGATCGTTCGTGAGTATTCAAATAAGCCCCTCTCGAACGACGATTTCCGGCGGGTGGCGAGCCAATTCATGCCGCCAGGCGAACCCGATTCCTCCTTGGAGCTATTCTTCGATACATGGGTGTACGGCACGGGCATACCTCACCTTGTCATTACCGCCGGAAAGGAAGGTCCTGCCACCGCGACGCTGGAACAGAGCGCGGTTCCGGATGACTTTACTCTGGACGTGCCCGTCTCGATTGTCGGCCCGATGGGCCGGCGCGCCACGCGCTGGTTGCGGTCAAACTCGGACGGCGTCTCGATCCGGCTGTCGCGAGGCCAAACGGTCGCCTTACCGTCGCCGGCAGATTTCTTATACCTGCCGTAAATTGTTTAGTGCGTTCCGCCGATTGATTCCACAGTGCCGTCGGGGTTGTACTAATTCGCGCGGTGCTTGTACCGGCCCCAATTGCCGTTTTGGCGCCGACTGATATGAATGAAAGGACAACCTTTGGAATGTGGTTGCCTGTCGGCGTTGGATGTTATGCGGCATCTTTTTTCGAACGGTTTGGCCTTACTCTCTGTTGCAGCGCTTGTTATATGCGTTGCTACCGGTACAGGTATGTGCGTCGACGCGGCCTCTCCGCCGGCGGCCAGGCTGGAGACGCTGACCACCGCTCACGCGGCTCACAGCCTCACAGAAGAGGAGGCGGCGCGAGCCTATCCTGTTCACATCAAGGGTGTCGTCACGTATTTCGATCGAGGCATCGATCCACGGCGTATAGCTTTATTCGTTCACGATGAAACTGGCGGAATCTTTGTCGCGCTCCCCTTTCAGCCCTTCCTTCCTATTCGGCCGGGGACATTGCTCGACATCACGGGCGTGACGGGCGCTGGAGACTTCGCCCCAATTGTCGACCGCCCTATCGTGAAGATCATTGGGCAGTCCCATCTCCCTGACCGCGCTCCCCTGGTCAGCCTGACGCACCTGCTGACTGGGGCGGAAGATGGCCAATGGGTTGAGGTTGAAGGCGTCGGAAGCTCGATGGTGCAGCGGGGAAACAACGTATTCATCGAAATCGAGACTGGTGACGGGAGGCTGAGCGCGGCAACCACGGCGCAGCCGGGTGTGGACTATTCTGGCCTAATCGATGCCGAGGTTCGAGTGCGGGGCGTCGCCGCGCCCATTTTTGGGAAAAAGGCGCAGATGTTGAGCGTGCGCCTCTTCTTTCAAACGCTCGATCAGTGGCGAATTCTGAAGCCGGCGCCGCCGGACCCCTTTGCCCTCCCGGTGCGGCCAATCGCCACAATGCTTCGCTACGCCCCGGGGATTTCGGTTCGTCACCGCGTCCATGTGCGCGGGCAGGTGACTTTGCTTTGGCCCGGCCAATCGATTTGCGTTCAGGACCAGACCCAGGGGATCTGCGTCGAGACTGCCCAGACCAGTCAGGTGGCGCTGGGCGACTGGGTGGATCTGGCGGGATTCCCGGCTGCGGTGGACTACAAGACCACCATGACCGACGCCGTTTACCGCTCAGCCCGATCCGGTCAACCAGTAAAGCCCCGTTCCATCACTGTCCGGCAGGCCCTGTCAAGCGATCACGATTCAGAAGTGGTGCAACTCACCGGCGAATTGATCGGGCAGGAATTGGGGGCTCGCGAACCAACGCTTTTGCTGTCCGCCGGTCCGGCAACGTTTTCGTTGATCCTGCGATCCGGGACGCCGGTCGACTCTCTAACAAGAGTCAGGCCAGGCAGCCAACTCCAGGTGACCGGCATTTGCTCCGTACTGATCGACGGGACCCAGACCAAGCTCCACGCTGGCCCGCTGGAAGTGAAGTCGTTTCGCCTTCTGCTGAGATCCCCAGCTGACATCGTAATCCTTAGGACACCTTCGTGGTGGACCGCTGGGCGGGCTTTGCTGGTACTCGGCTTGGTGGCGGCACTCACGATTGTCGTCGCCGGCTGGGGCGTGATCTTGCGGCGGCGGGTCAGGCAACAGACGGAGGTCATCAGGCGTCAACTGAGCGAAGCGGCCGCGCTGCAGGATGCGGCCGAGTCAGCCAATCGGGCCAAAGGTGAGTTTCTGGCCAATATGAGCCACGAAATCCGCACGCCCATGAATGGCGTCATGGGAATGATCGATCTTGCGCTGGAAGATTCGGTTTCAGATGAGCAGAGAGATTATCTGGCGCTGGCGCGCGATTCCGCTGCCACATTGCTGACGGTGATCAACGATATCCTCGATTTCTCAAAGATCGAAGCCGGCAGGCTCGATCTGGTTCCCGCTTCGTTCAACCTGAGAGAACTGCTGGATCAGATCGCCCGAGGTTTTGCCCGCCGCGCCGCGGAAAAGAACATCGCGCTCTACCACCGCGTGCATGAAGATGTACCGGCGCTGGTGATCGCGGACCGCATCCGGATCTGCCAGGTGATAACAAATCTGGTAGGGAACGCGGTGAAGTTCACAGAGCGCGGTGAAGTGAGCCTCGATGTTTTTTTGAAGGAACGCATTGGCCGCCGCGATACTCTTGCGTTCGTCGTCAGTGACACAGGCATCGGGATCCCTGTGGACAGCCAGGCAACCATTTTCGACTCCTTCGCCCAAGTCGACAGCTCATTGTCGAGGAGCTATGGGGGGACAGGCCTGGGCCTGGCGATTTCTTCGAATCTCGTGAAATTGATGGGGGGATCCATCAGCGTCGATAGCGCACCCGGGAAGGGAAGCCGCTTCCACTTCACGATTGAGGTAGAACGAGCCGGCGAAGTTGGTGTGGAACCGGCGCCCAAGGGCCCAGACAGTTGTCGCGACACTCGACCATTGACCGGCCGGCCCGCTGGGCTTCAAGTGCTGCTGGCCGAGGACAACGAAGTCAATCAGAAGGTCATCCGCATGATGCTCGAAAACCGGGGTCACACCGTGACCGTTGCGAACAATGGGCGGCGGGCCATCGACTTGAGCGAACGCTGCGCCTTCGATGTGGTGTTGATGGACGTATCGATGCCGGTCATGGATGGCTTCGAGGCGACGGCCGCGATCCGCCGTCGGGAGCAGGGCAGCGGGAGCCGTCTGCCAATCGTAGCGTTGACCGCTCACGCCATGACCGGGGACAAAGAACGCTGCCTTGCGGCGGGCATGGATGGCTACTTGGCCAAGCCCATCAAAGCGCACCAGATCGTCGACGCGATGAAAGCACTGCTTCCGGATGCGGCTGCGGTGTAAGGTGCAACCGCCCAGGCCGTTCGGCTTTTACCATCTCGGCAGCACGCGCCTCCAGTTCGGGTCAACGTGCTTGCGCATCTCGGCCTCGTCGTCGCGTTTGCGAAACGGGACCTTCTCATAACGTTCCCGGCCCCGCGCCAGTTGGTCATAATCCAGCGCCACGCCAAGGCCCGGCCGGTCGGGAATGCGTACGGAGCCTTTGTCGAACTGAATGCGGCCGCCCTCCACAACCTCATCGCGCTCAGTCTGCCACGGGTAATGTGTGTCGCAGGCAAATGTGAGATTGGGGCAGGCGGCGGCCACGTGGGTCATCGCCATCATGCTGATACCCAGGTGGCTGTTTGAATGCATCGAGAGGCCCATGCCCAGCACTGAGCACAGGTGCGACAACAACTGCACCTGCCTCAAGCCGCCCCAGTAGTGCGGGTCTGAGAGCACAATCTGAACCGCGTCAAGCGCCTTGGCGCGAGGCACTTCAGGGAAGGAAGTTACCGCCACGTTACTCGCGAGCGGCGTCTCAATGCCCCGCTTGAGCAATCGCCGCCGCACCTCCGCCATCCCTTTAAGTTCTGGGCAGGGATCCTCCAGATAGCCGCCGCCGGACAGTTCTTCCGCCAGGGCCTCGCCGACCAGCAGTGAGGTGTCCACGGACCACGCGCAATTAGGATCGATCCGGAGCGGGATCTCCGACCCGAACTCGCGGCGCAACGCGCGAATCGATTCAATCTCAATCTCTGGCTCTAGGACTCCCGCCTTCAGCTTGATTTCCTGGAACCCGTACTTGCCAATCATGTGATGGCACTCGCGGACCACAGCCTCCGGGGTCAACACTTCGCCGTATTCGTCCGGATAATCGCCGCCGCCCCCGCCCGCATGTTTATAAAACAGGTAGGCCGAAAAAGAAACCCGGTCGCGAACGCGGCCACCGATCACGTCGCACACCGGCCGGCCCACGGCCTTCCCAATGATGTCGAGACAAGCAATCTCAATCGCGGCGAATGTGCGGTTCGTCTGGTCGAGCGGATTCTCCCCCGGCACCAGCCAAGTTTGCGAACGGTCGCCGCCGGAAGCGGCCGCTTCGCGATCCATGTCCTGAAAAAGTCCGGCCAGCCGGAAGGGATCCATACCCAAGAGCCGGTCTCGCATCGCCTCGAGCGCTGCGCGCGGGCCTTGGCCGCCATAGGTCTCGCTGACGCCGCGAATACCGGAATCTGTTTCCAGCTCAACAATAGTGCGCAGCGCCCACGGCGCATGGAGCCCGTAGGAACTGCGAAGCGGCGGATCGGCTATCGCAATAGAATGAAGCGTCATGCCGGAAATCTTCATGCTCACTTAGGATAATCGGTTGATCGAAACCAGCGCACAGGCCGTTTGTTGGCCGTTAGTACCAGCCGACTCTCCGTGGCGCGGGCTTTCAGCCGGCTGAGCCGACATTCGTGCCGGCTGTTTCTTTTGTCTCGACCGTAACAAGGCACAACCGAGATGATTCTCGGCTCAGCAGGGTGAAGCCCGCGCCACAGGGTCCGCGCGGTGTAAGGTGAAAGCGCAGTGAGGAGGTCCCATGAAGCGTCGCACTTTCACCAAACTTGCCGCCGTACCGTTCACGGCCGGCGTCACTCGCGCCGGATCGCCGAATCGTGCGGCCCAGCCGGACACGGCCTCCACCGGCTTCATGAAACTCGGTCACCAGCACTGGTCGGACGACGCCAGTCTGCGGCTGCTCGCGGCGCTCGGCGTCAATCACATTTGTAGCGCCGAGCCGTCTGCGAAGTTTGACGAGAACTGGAGCGTCGAAGGGCTCGTGAAGTTGCGGGAGCGCGTGGAATCGTTCGGCATTCGCCTGGAAGCCGTGCCCTTGCCGCTCAGCTCCTCATACATCGCCAAAGCAGAGAATCCCGCTATTATGCTCGGCAGGAGCCCGGAGCGCGACCGTGAGATTGACTCCATCTGCCAGATGATTCGCAACTGTGGACGCGCCGGCATTCCCATGGTGAAGTACAACCTGACCATTCTCGGCGTGGTGCGAACCTCCTCAACCCCGGGCCGCGGCGGCGCCAAGTACAGTGCGTTCCGCTACCGGGACGCGGTTCAGGACCCGCCTTTGACCGAAGCCGGCCCGGTCAGCTCGGCCGAAATGTGGGACCGCATCGCTTACTTTTTGGAACGCGTGGTTCCGGTGGCGGAGGAAGCGAAAGTGCGCATGGCCTGCCATCCGCATGATCCGGGCATGCCTGAGCAGGAAGGTTTCCGCGGCGTCCACCGCGTGCTGGGCAGCGTCGCCGGTCTGAAACGCTTCATTGAAATACATCCCAGCGCGTATCACGGGTTGAACTTCTGTCAGGGCACCGTCACTGAGATGCTTCGCGACCCCAATCGTGAAATTCATGACGTGATCCGGTACTTCGGCTCACGGAAGAAGATCTTCAACGTACACTTTCGCAACATTCGCGGCGGATTCCTCGACTTTCAAGAGACCTTCCCGGATGCGGGCGATGTGAACATGTTGGCAGCGCTTCGCACTTACAAAGAGGTGGGGTATGACGGCATGTTGATGCCGGACCACGCCCCGGTCATCGAAGGCGATACAGGCGGACGCCAGGCCTTTGCGTTCGCCTTCGGCTACATTCGCGGACTGCTCAACGCCGTGCAGACGGAAGGAGTGAAGGCTTGAAGGCCGCCCCCCATACAGTGACTTCAACGCGCAAATGGCTGGTGGTCATTCTGCTTTCGCTCGGCATGGTTATCGCCTACGTCGACCGCGCCAATCTCTCGGCTGTGCTGGCGCTGAAAGCGTTTCGCGATTGGCTTCCGATTGACGACAAGGGCCGCGGTTTGCTGAACTCGGCCTTCTTCTGGTCCTACGCGCTACTGCAGATTCCCGCCGGCTGGATCGTGGACCGATTCGGCGCGAAGCGTCCTTACGCCATCGGCTTTGCCGTTTGGAGTGTCGCCTCAGCGGCTACAGGCGCTGTGCAAGGCGCCGGCCAATTGGTGGCGGCGCGGCTTGCTCTCGGCGTAGGCGAATCCGTGAGCACGGCCGCCAGTTTGCGCTGGATTCGTCTGAACTGCGTCGAAAAGGAACGTGGCCTCGCCACAGGTATTCTGTTTGCCGGAACCAAGATCGGCGCGGCCATCGGCGTCCCTATCACCGTGGCGCTTGTCGCCGGTTTCGGTTGGCGATTGATGTTTGCGCTGCTGGGGATGGGGGGCTTGTTGTGGCTCGGCGCATGGCTGCTTTCGGTGCGCGACGATTCAGCATCCGTGCGCGCCACCAGGCGCCCGGCCACGCAAGCGGCCGCCGTCCGCACCATCAAGATCAGTGAACTGCTTAGCGCGCGGGCCATCTGGGGCATTCTGCTGGGCACCTTCGCCTATAACTATTTCATTTACTTCTGCCTAACTTGGCTGCCGTCTTACTTCACCGAAGCGCGCCATCTTTCGCCGCGGGCGATGAGCCTGTACACCATGTTCAGCTTCGGCGGCATGGCCGCGGTGGGAATTCTCGCCGGCTGGGCCGCCGACCGGTTCATTGCGCGCGGCGGCAATCCAGTGCGCGTGCGGAGAGTGTTCACGCTGCTGGGCTTCATCGTGGCGTCGACGGAGTTGATCGGGATGTTATCGGCATCGAACGGCGTGGCCTTATTCTTCGCCATCTTCTCGCTCACCGGTTTGGGATTGACCACCGCAAACTACTGGGCCCTTACCCAGACCATCTTTCCGAGCAATGTGATTGGCCGGATGGTGGGCCTGCAGAACTTCGCTTCGAATCTCTCAGGGATCGCCGCGCCTATTGTGACGGGTTGGCTGAAGCAAAGGACGGGCGGCTACGGCGCTTCCGGTTGGGCCGTGCTGGCGGTCCTGTTGCTGGGGTTGATTTCCTATGGACTGCTGGTACGCGAAAACGCCGCGGAGCGTTTTCGCCCGGAACCGCAAACGGTCTAACTGGGCGTCGACCGCGCAGCGGCTCACTCACTGAAGGGAGCGGCCGGTTGGCAGGACAGAACACCACTCGGAGAACGTGGGAAAAAATCTCAGCCTCAGGAAGCGACCGGGGTAGCGAGATGGCAACGTTACGCGACCTTCTGCACCGGCACGCCTTTGTGGCATAGGTCGCAACTCGCGGCGTCCTTGTAATACACAGCGTCCATCTTGGCAAGGTAGAACAGCGGCAGGTCTTCGAATCGAGCCGCAGTCGGATTTGGTTGATACACCGCCACCGCGAGCCCCACCACTTTGGCGCCATTCTGCTCCACCAACTGGCGCAGTTTCGAGAACCGCTTGCCTGACCGCAAAATGTCGTCCACCAGCAGGACTCTCTCGCCGGAATGCTGCTCCAGGTACTGACGGAAGTGCATGTCGCCATCCTCGGTCTCCTGTTCCGCCCAGTACACCTGCTTGGCGCGGAGCGCTTCGCACACGCCGTAGGCGATGGGCAGCCCGCCTGTGGTGGGCGTCACAATCGACAAGTCCTTGATCATCGCGCGAATTTCCGAATCGGCGCGTAGATGCCGGCTCAAGCCAACGCTCAGCAGCTTCGCCTGTTGGTAATACCGGAAAGCCAGCGCCACTTGCAGGAATTCGTCGGCATGCATGCCGTTCGGGTATTCGAAGTGCCCGTCCCGCAAGGCGCCGGTTTCGCGCAACATCGAGATCACTTCTTCATTCGTCGGAATCAGGTGCATGGTGGTCTTTGTTTAACTCGCGACGTTCTAACTCGCGACGGGCCTTACGCCAGGGGCTTCTCCAACGCCCGTTCGAAATCGTGCAGCAAATCCCGCCAATTCTCGATGCCCACGGAAATTCGCACCAGCCCCTCGCCGATCCCCGCCGCGTCGAGGTCTGCTGCTTTCCAGGCCGAGTGGGTTGTGCTTCGCGGGTGACACGCCAGGGTCTCTACGCCGCCTAGCGAAACCGCGTTGCGCGCCAGCTCGAGCTGCCGCAGAAAATCGAAAGCCGCCGGCTTGCCGCCCCTCAGATCGATCGAAAACATCCCTCCCGGGAAATCGCATTGGGCGTCGAAGATGCGGCGTTGGCCGGCGTCTTCAAAGAGCGTCGGATAGTAGACCTTGCCGATCTTCGGGTGTCCGTTCAGCGCCTCGGCAATGTGCTTTGCATTCTTGCTCTGCTGGTTCATCCGCAGTTCCACCGTCGAAAGCCGCGTATCCAGTATCCAGCATTCGTCCGGCTGAAGAATATTGCCAAACAGGCTGCGCTTGCCGCGGATCTTCTTCATCAGCCCTGCATCTTTGGTCAGTACCACGCCGCCGATGATGTCGCTATATCCGCCCAGGTATTTCGTCGCCGAATACAGACTGACGTCGGCGCCCAGGGCCAGCGGATGCTGAAAAGCGGGCCCCATCAAGGTGTTGTCCACCATCACCAGCGGCCGCTCCGCGGTCGTGCCGTGACCGTTCGTGCTCTGCGCCGCAGTGCCTGACGCCAACCGCGAAACCGTCTCACAGGCGCGCCGGATGTCCGTCATCACAATGTTCGGGTTCGCCGGCGATTCAATCAGCACTATCCGCAGGTTCCGCGCGCTGCGAATAGCCGCATCCAAGTCGTCGCCACGCCCGGCGTCCACGGCGATACTATGGACGCCAAAAATCCCGAAGAAATCGCTGATCAAGACCTGCGTTGCGCCATAGATCGGCGTCGTGTAAATTACGGTATCGCCTGGCTTCAAAACGGCCAGCATCGCCGTCATAATGGCTGCCATGCCGGAATTGAAAACGGCCGCGGCGGCCGCATCGGGCTCCAAAGGCACCAGATGATCTTCCACAATCTCCGCATTCGGGTGGTTGAACCGGGAATAAACCAGGTCCACGCCGCGGCTGTCTGCCTGGGCTCTCCCGCCCATCACGTCAAAGGCGTGCTCCGCAGCTTCCGGGCTTGAAAACACGTAGGTGGAACTGCGGAAGACCGCCGGGCGGGCAGACCCTACCGATAGCTTCGGATCGTAGCCTCGTGTGAGGACATCGGTTTCACGACTAAGGGGAGTGCGGTGAGAAATTTGCTCTGGCAATTGCGGTCATCCTTCAAAGCGCCGGTGAGCGCATCCGGGAATGTCGAAAGCCGCCATCCGGTGGGCCCGGTAGAGCCTCTGGGAGAGGCGAAAATCGCCCGTTCCTCTTCAGTCTATGCCGAATAGGAGACAATTAGACACCGGCAGAGGCTGCAATCGGAAAAACCTTGTCGCCTACGGTGAAAGTAGAATAACTGAGCGGATATCCGCAACCGGTCGCTCCCCGAGCACGTGTGAAAGATCCGGAAATAAGTGGAGCGCGCCTACGCCTATTGAGCCGCGACCGTCAGGGAGCGACCGGTTATCGGTCCCATCATGCCAACCGGTCGCTCCCTGACGGTCGCGGCTCAGTAGGCGTGGGTGCGGTTTAAAAGGACGAAAAAATGAGTTTGTCGGAGGAAGCAGCGAGACCCTTTCGGGCGCCAGGGAGGTGTTGCTTCAGGGGTCTTTCTATGAGGTTAGTCTCGCTTTGGTGGGAGTTGCCTCCCTGGCTTGATTCCAATATTAGAATATGGAATTT
>CAJCIT010000044.1 GCA_903970405.1 Acidobacteriaceae bacterium
CAGAATTATTCGCTCAAGAGTTCCATCGCGATCCCGGGCGAAGGCGGCTGGGATTACGCCGCCGCGGACGCCGCCGGACGCCGGCTCTACGTCTCGCATGGAACCGAAGTCGTGGTCCTCGACCTTGACTCGCGGGCCATCGTAGGCAAAATTCCGAACACCAATGGCGTGCATGGCATCGCCATCGCCGCCAACCTCGGCAAAGGCTATGTGAGCGCCGGCCGTGACAACGTTGCCGTGGTCTTCGACCTGAAGACGCTGAAGACGCTGGCCACCGTGAAGACGGGCCAGAATCCCGACGGCATCCTCTATGAAGCATCCACCAAAAGGGTGTTCACGTTTAACGGCCGCGGCAGCGATGCAACCGTGATCGATGCCACCTCGGACACGGCCATCGCCACACTTCCCATGGGCGGGAAACCGGAGTTCCCCGCCACCGATAACCAGGGCAACGTCTGGGTGAACATCGAAACCAAGGGCGAGATCCTGCACTTCAAGGCGGACAATCCGGCGAATCCAGACCACTGGTCCATCAAGCCTTGCGACGAACCGTCCGGGCTGGCCTTCGATGCCGCGGGACGCCGGCTGTTCTCTGTTTGCGACAAAGTCATGGCTGTGACCGACGCCGATAAGGGCACGGTGGTCGCCACCTTGAAGATCGGCGATGGCCCCGACGCCGCGGCGTGGGACCCCGAGATGAAGCTGGCGTTCTCATCCAATGGACAGGACGGTACGCTGACGGTGATCAAGCAGGACACGCCCGACACCTATCGCGTGGTCGAGACCGTGAAGACGGCCCGCGGCGCCCGAACCATGGCCCTGGACACCAAGACTCACACCATCTATTTGCCGGCCGCCGAGTTCGGACCTGCTCCCGCTCCCACCGCGGATCAGCCCAGACCCCGGCCCAAAATCGTGCCCGGTACATTCAAACTGTTAGTGGTCAGCGAATAGGTGAATCGGGAACTGGCCGGCAGCGCCGCCCATTTTCTCGATTAAATCGTGGTAACCTTCTGCCGTTGGAGGAAAGCGCAATGCCTCATTGCTCAAGACGCAATTTTCTGAAGACCGGAGTCGCCGCGGGTACGCTGGCAGCCACCGGAAGCCTGCCCTTTTTCGCACGAAACGTGACCGCTCCGGGTGGAAAAGCAACCGACTGGGTGACGCTCGGGAAATCCAACGTGAAGGTAACCCGTTTGGCGTTCGGAACGGGCAGCATCAGCGGCAGGGTCCAGCGTGAACTGGGGCAGGAGGGCTTTAACAGCCTGGTGCGCCATGCCTATGACAGCGGCATCCGCTTCTTTGAGACCGCGGAGTCTTATACCGAAATGCACAAGATGCTGGGGATTGCGTTGAAGGGCATTCCGCGCGATAGCTACCGGCTCATGTCGAAGATCACTACGCACGGAGACGTGGATCCCCAACAGAAGCTCGACGAACTGCGCAAGCTTGCCAACACCGAATACTTCGACATCATGTTGCTGCACTGGCAGCACACGGCGACCTGGCCTTCTGAAAGTCAGCGTTGGGCCGACGCCATCTCTGAAGCCAGGCACAAGCAGGCCGTGATGGCCCAAGGCGCCTCAGTCCACGGACTTCCGGCCTTGCGTCAGATGCCTTCAGACCAGTGGCTCCAAGTAGCCATGATTCGCATGAATCACAAGGGCGTCCGCATGGACGCGGAAGACTACGAAACCAACGGGCTTGGGAATGTGCCGGAGGTTGTCTCGCACGTTAAGCAGGTCCGTGCGGAAGGCATGGGCGTCATCAGCATGAAGCTGGTGGGCGAAGGGTCCTTCAAGGCGCGCGAAGACCGCCAGGCCGCCATGAAGTTCGCGTTTCGAAACGCCGGGGTCGACTGCGTCACCGTCGGCTACAAGAACAACGCGGAAATCGACGAGGCCATTGAGAATCTGAACCTGGCGCTGGCGTAGGGAAAGCAGCCGCCTAGCCCATCGCTTTTTGGTCGCCGCCGGGCTGCTCCTCGCCACGCAGTACAGGCGTCGACGCCGGTGACCGCCGAAGCGATTGCGGAAAGAACGACAACAACGTTGCAGCCACTACCAGCACTGCAACCACGCGCTCCAAGAAGCTGGATGGCTCAACACGGGCAAGCAGACATACCGCCAGCATCAGGATGTTAGCGGCCAGGACCGTGATTCGAAGCCCCCATGCGCCGGCGCCATACGCCCAATTCAGCAGATTGAGCGCGCCAAAATAGATCCATAGCAACCCCGCCACCGCCGCCAAGCCGTAGAACAGCGAACCCGTGCGGCTGCTGAGGTCACTCACGATCTCGTATATGCCGGGAAGCAACATCGCCACCCCGATTCCTATGTACGCGTATCTCATAATTCATCTACTTTAACTCGCGCGTTTGACTCGCGTGGTCTTAAAGCACGCGATCGTCAGGACGCCCGACACCAGGCACGAAAACGACAGCATCAGCAGCGCCGGCACCATGCTATGCGTGGTATCTCGAATTTTGCCGACCAGAAACGGGCTTACGTAACCGGCCAGGTTCCCCACGGAGTTAATCCAAGCGATCCCCGCCGAAGCGGCCGCGCCCGAAAGCAGCGTCGTCGGCAGCGCCCAGAACATGGAGAACGAAGACACAATGCTTGCCGTGGCGATAGATAACGCCACCAGGCTGAGCACGCCTGAGATGCCCGGAAGGGCCGACGCCGCGAAGGCCACTGAGCACACGATGCTGGTTAAGCCGATGTGCCAGCGCCGCTCCCCTGTCTTGTCCGAGTGATGCCCCAGCACCAGCATCGCCACCACCGCGAGGGTCCAGGGAATAGCCGTCAGCAGGCCGATTGTCAGCGGCTCTTTACTCAGCGTGTCTTTCACAATCTGCGGGAGCCAAAAACTGATGCCGTAGTTCACCATCACCTGGCCAAAGTAGATCACGCAGAGCAACCAGACTTTCGGGCTGCGGAACGCATCCAGCAGCGTGCTGTGCCCAGGCGCCTCCAGCCGCTTGAGACGATTCTCTTCCGAAAGCCTGTCCTCAAGCAGGGCCTTCTCTTCCTGGTTCAACCATGCTGCTTTGCCGGGAACATCGGCCAGGAAATAGAACGACAGCACGCCCGCAATCACTGAAGGAACGGCTTCGAATACAAAGAGCCATTGCCACGCCCGCAGGCCCGTTGGGCCATTCATGAACTGCAGAATCCATCCCGAAATCGGCCCGCCCAGGATTCCCGACAACGGGATGGCGGTCATGAATGCCGCCACCATTCTGGCGCGGTACCGCCCGGGGTACCAGAACGTGAGATATAGAATTACTCCGGGGAAGAAGCCCGATTCAGCGACGCCTAAAATGAACCGGGTCACGCATAAACTGGTTTCTGACTTCACAAACATCTGGCAGGCCGAGACCACGCCCCACACCACCATGATGGGGCCCAGCCAGCGCTTGGCGCCCACCCGCTGCAGGGCCATGTTGCATGGGATTTCAAAGAGGAAGTAGCCCAGAAAAAACGTTCCCGCGCCCAAGCCATACGCGGCCTCGGTGAGGCCAAGGTCATGCTGCATTTGCAGCTTCGCGAAACCGATATTGACGCGGTCGACGTACGCGAAAACAAAGGATAGAAACAGAAACGGCATCAGGCGCCGCGTCACCTTGGCGTAGACAGACTTTTCGAAGGACGCGGTGAAACGGGGCTCTTCCATCACAGTTAGTTTTCCGG
Organism: Acidobacteriaceae bacterium; assembly: GCA_903970405.1. Classification (GTDB taxonomy): domain Bacteria; phylum Acidobacteriota; class Terriglobia; order Bryobacterales; family Bryobacteraceae; genus CAJCIT01. The sequence goes on from CAJCIT010000044.1 coordinate 3,696, forward strand.
ATCTACCGCGCGCACCAGCCGCCGTCAATCAGAATGTCCGAGCCGGTCATAAAGGCAGCCGCGTCGGAGCATAAGAACGCAGCCAGCGTTCCAATATCTTTGGGTTCACCCCATTTGCCCACCGGAATGCTGGCCAGGAACTGCGCGTTCAGCTCCGGATTGTTCAGCACCGGCGCATTCATCTCCGTCGCAAAGGGGCCAGGACTGATACCGTTCACGGTAATCCCTTCGATAGCCAGTTCCAGCGCCAACGCCCTGGTCAAGCCCAGCAGCGCGGCCTTGCTGGATGAGTAGGCGGTGCGGCCGGGCAGCGACACGTGGCTCATGATGGAACTCATGCTGATGATCCGTCCATACCCGGTGCCCCGCATGTGCGGCACAAACGCGCGGCACATCAGGAACACGCTGGTGAGGTTGGTATCCATCACCAGATGCCACTCAGCAAGCGAGAACTCCACCAGGTTCTTCCGCACATTCGTGCCCGCGCTGTTGATGAGAATTTGCACCTTCCCGAGCCGTTCGGCAACTTCCGCCTCCAGCTCCAGCACCTCGTCTTCACGCGTCACATCCGAGGTGAATACGGCCGCGGCCCCGCCCGCACTTGTAATCTCGTCGCGGACCTCCTCCAGCTTCTCGCGGTTGCGCGAAACCAAGCCCACCGTGGCGCCTTGTTCGGAAAGGGCCAGGGCCATGGCGCGTCCTAAACCTTTGCTGGCGCCTGAGATAAGCGCAATCTTGCCGGTGAGATTCGGTTGCGGGGTTACGGGCATGGGTTCTTCACGTCAACTGTCATATCATAGGGCGGTCCGGCTGAAGGCATGACGGTCTCTCGTCGCACTCTCCTTGAATGGGCAATCCGCGCCAGCGCAACACCCGCGGGAATTCACTTCTTCTCCCGCTGGACCGAAGCCGCGCAATCACAGTCGGCCACAGCGCACTCGGGCACATCGCACTCAGGCGCTCAATCCGCGCCCGACTTCCTGGCCACCTATCCACCGCAGTTCTTCTCCGCGCGTGATTTCGCCGCGCTCGAATCCTTCACACAGATTCTGATTCCCACCGACGAAACGCCTGGCGCTCGCGAAGCCCACTGCGCGCACTTTGTCGATTTTCTGCTCCACTCCATGGGCACACTCTCGCCCGACACGCAGCAGCAGTGGCGCGACGCCCTCTCATCGCTTGAAGCAGCGGGTTTCCACGACTCGAGTCCAGAGCAACGGAAGAGCATGGTGGCGAAGATCGCCGCACCGGAGCTTGATCCGGCGCTCGAAAAGTCCCCCGCATTCGCTGCGTATTTACTCATCAAGCGCGAAACAGTCTTCGCTTTCTACACCTCTCGCGCCGGCATAATCGGGGCGCTGGATTATCGCGGCAACACCTACAATGTCTCGTTCCCGGCCTGCACTCACCCGGAGCATCATGAGATCTGAGTTCCACCTACGACGGAGCATTCCATGGCAGTGAAGTACGACGCCATTGTCGTTGGGTCAGGCGCCTGCGGAGGGTGGGCAGCCATGGAACTGGCCCAGGCCGGCATGAAGGTGCTGATGCTCGAAGCCGGCAGTCCCGTTGACCAATCCGCCGACTTTCATCACACTTTCCTCTACGATCTGAAGTTTCGCGGCCGCGGCGAACCCGGTTTCCTGCGCCGCTATAGCGGCAGCGAACGCAACTACCGCATCATGCTCGATAACGAGGAGAACCCCTACACCACTTCGCCCGGCACCGTCTATCGATGGAGCCGCTCGCGCTGTCTGGGCGGCCGCAGTCTGCATTGGGCTCGCGCCTCTGACCGTATGGCGGATTACGAGTTCAAAGCCGCTTCACGCGATGGCTACGGCATGGATTGGGCGCTCTCATACGCCGATCTCAAGCCTTATTACGATCGCGTGGAACGATTCATCGGTGTCAGCGGCGCGGCGGAAGGCTTCCCGCAGTTTCCCGATGGTATTTTCCTTCCGGTGATGCCGCTCAACTGCGCCGAAACCATCTTCACGGCCGCCTGCAAAAGCCTGAACTGGCCCACCACGCACAGGCGCTTGGCGCAACTGACAACCCCCCTCAACGGACGGCCTCCTTGTCACTACTGCGGTAATTGCGTCAACGGCTGCGATGTCGGCGCCATGTTCAGCACCGTTTCCACTACCTTGCGCCCCGCGCTTAAGACCGGCAATCTGGAAGTTCGAACTGACAGTGTCGCGGCTCAGGTTCGCATGAACAATGAGAACCGCGCGCAAGGCGTCACTTACATTGAGCGCTTCACCAGACGCTCCGTGGATGTGGACGCGCGCATCGTGATCCTGGCCGCGTCCACGCTCGAAAACACCCGCCTGTTGCTCCTGTCGCAGAAGGAAGGTCTGGCTAACTCCAGTGGCACGCTGGGCCATTACATGCTCGATCAGATCGGCGGTGGCGGGGTCATCGGCTTTCTGCCGAAGCTGAAGGGCGGTCCTAGCCGCCTCGACGATGGCAAGTCCGCCGGCATCACCATTCCGAACCTGGTGAATATCGATGCGCGAACAGCCCGCAAGGATTTCATCCGCGGCTATGTCATCAATGCCACCGGCGGCCAAAGCGAATACCCGTTATATGCCGCCTCGCTTCCCGGCTTCGGCTCAGAGTGGAAGAAGGAGGTCAGAAGCCGCTTTGTAGCGCAGGCGCGTGTCTGGATTGCTGGGGGCGAGATGCTCGCTCGCAAGGAAAATTTCGTCGAACTCGATCCGGAAGTGAAAGATCACTGGGGTATTCCCGTCCTGAAGATTCATTTCTCACACTGCGATAACGATCGCGCTCTGCTGGCGCATTTTCAGCAAACGGCTGAAGAGCTGTTCAGAAAAGCCGGCGGCGAAGCGATGGCCATGACGGGTCCCAGCGCACCGGTTGGTTTTCCGGGCGCTCCCGGCTCGCCGGACGCCGCGCCTTCGAAGACGACGCCTGCTGCAAGGAAGCTGACTCCTTCGGGAGTTATCCATGAAGTAGGGACAGCGCGAATGAGCGTTTCTCCGCGCGATGGCGTACTGAACGCGTTTTGCCAGACGCACGACATACCGAATCTCTATGTCTTCGGCGGCAATGCGTTTCCGTCCACTGGCGACAAGCATCCCACCCTCACGATGATGGCTCTGGCCGCTCGCGGCTGCGATCATATGCTGGAGAGTGTCAAATCGCGAACGGTGTAGGAACGAAATTATGACGCGCACGCCGTTCGTCTTCGCTTTCGTCACGGCTCTTGGTCTGCTCCCGTTCGCGCTTCACGCCCAGACCAATCCCCCGGCGCAACGGCCTCCCGCCCGCCGAGGCCCCGAGTCCACCCGTGAGTTTCTCGGCCTGGGGACGCCTCCCGATCCGCAGGCCGCCGAGCGTGGCAGCAAGCTCTATTCAGCAAACTGCGGCTTTTGCCACGGCGCGAAGGCAACCGGCGGCGACACCGGTCCCGATCTCGTTCGGTCCACGGTGGTCCTCCATGACGAAAAGGGCAACCTCATCGGCCCGGTGGTTCACGACGGCCGTCCGTCGCGCGGTATGCCCGCCTTCGCAGCCTTTACTCCAGACCAGCTTCGCGACGTCGCCGAGTTTCTGCACTTACGCGTCGAACTGGCCGCGAATCGAGGCACTTATAAGATCGGCGACATTGTTACCGGCAATGCAGCCGCCGGCGAACGCTACTTCAATAGCGAAGGAGGCTGCCGCGGGTGCCACTCGCCCACAGGCGACCTTGCGCACGTCGGGTCGCGTTTAAGCCCGCCCGATCTGCAGCAGGCATTCCTATACCCCGAGTCGCGCAGCCTTTCAGGGGCCTCGGAGCCCCTTCCGGCTGTTGTCAAGGTCACGCTGAATTCCGGCCAACAACTCACTGGCCACCTCCGCTCCCTCGACGAATTCCACGCCGTCTTTACTGATGATCAAGGCGAGTTCCATTCTGTCGCTCTCGACGCAAACACCCGCGTCGACGTCGAAGACAAAATGACCGCCCATCGCCAATTGCTCGATAAGTACACCGACGCCGACATGCACAATCTCACCGCCTACCTGGTGACTCTGAAATGAAGCTCCTGCTCATTGCCGTTGTGCTTCTGGCGTGTCCGAAGATTTCTCACTCTCAATTACTCGACCCGCACAAGCTCCTGGAAGCCCCCACCGATACGTGGCCCACCTATAATGGCGATTACTCCGGCCGCCGCCATTCCTCGCTCACGCAAATCAATTCCGGTAACATCTCGTCGCTTGCGCTGACATGGTTCTTTCGTTTGCCGAACCTCACACTGCGCGGCGTGGGCGCGCCCGAAATCAAATCCACTCCGCTGATGGTGGGCGGCAAGCTGTTCTTCACCATCCCTAACCATGTCTATGCGGTGGATGCCCGCACGGGTCAGCAGATTTGGCACTACGAATGGCATGACCAGGGCGGACACCTGATTGGCAATCGCGGCGTCGGCATCTATCGCGATTGGCTCTATTTCCTCGCGCCTGACGGTTGGCTGATCAGCCTCAACACCAAAGATGGAAAGGAGCGCTGGCGGAAGAAGGTAGCCGACGAAAAGCTGCAATACTTCACCACGGCCGCGCCGATGGTGGTGGGAGACCGAATCATCGTTGGTGTGGGCGGAGACGCCATGGATGTTCCGGGCTTTCTGGAATCGCGCGACCCCGAAACCGGCGATGTCCAATGGCGCTGGAACTCCGAGCCCGCCGCGACTGATCCCGAAGCCAAGACCTGGCCTGACGAAACCGCGCGCGAGCACGGCGGTGGCATGACCTGGCTTCCCGGCACTTACGATCCCGAACTCAAGCTCCTCTATTGGGGCACCGGCAATCCGAATCCTGTCTATGCCGGCCAGGGCCGCGTGGGCGATAATCTGTGGACCTGTTCCATCGTCGCCCTGCACATTGACACCGGCAAGCTCGCCTGGTATTTTCAAGCCTCGCCGCACGACACCCACGATTGGGACAATGTCGAAACACCGGTACTGATTGACGCAACCATCGATAACCGGCCGCGCAAGCTTCTGGCGCAAGCGGCCCGCAACGGCTACTTCTTTGTGCTCGATCGAACCAACGGCAAGAGCTTAGTTTCGAAGCCCTTCGTCCCATTGAACTGGTCGCGTGGCGTCGATGCCCGCGGCCAGCCCATTCCCGACCCGAAGAAGGCGCCAACGCCGGACGGTTCACTGCTGACCATTCCGCCCGGCGGCGCCACCAACTGGCCACCGCCGAGCTTCGATCCTGAAACCAAGCTCTTCTTTGTGCAAGCCACCCGAGGCTACAGTCTTGCTTACCTGACGGACACCGATCCTCGGCCCGAAGGCTATGGCGGTTCCGGGCGCAATTTGTGGTCGCAGCGAGAGCTCGACGCCATCAAAATCGATACGGGTGAAATCGCATGGAGTCATCCGTTTCCGCATCAAAACTTACAGGGACTCGGCGGCCCAGGCATCCTCTCGACCGACGGCCGGCTCTTATTCACTGGAGACTTCGCGGGGAACTTCGTGGCCTACGCTCCAGGAAACGGAAAAGCGCTGTGGCATTTCCCGGTGGTCCGCGTCGTTAGCAACGGCCCGGAGACCTATCTGCTCGACGGCCGCCAGTACATCATCGTTGGCGCAGGCGACACGCTGTTTGCTTTCGCACTCATCTCACCGCCGCGCTGAGGCAATCGAGGCGCATGCGTCGCGGACCAATTCAGTTCGCGTGCTTCAACCGGGCGAACGCCTCCTTTACTTCCCGCGCCTGCGTTCCGCGAGGGACTGCCTTCAGATAGTCTTGGTATTCAAGCATCGCGTCATGCGGGTTGCCTTCCCTCTCAAAGATCTTCCCCAGAAGTGCGTGAGAGTCCGGGCAAGTTCCGCCTGGATCGAGTTCAATTGCTTCTCGGCTTCTTTTAGATTGCCCAGGTGAAGGTCGCTTCCGCATGGTAAAAGTAAGCATCCGGGAAGTCCACAGCGTGCAGATCGATTGCTTCTTCGCTGGTTTTCATTTCTTGCGCCCAATGTTGTTGCGCGCTGCTCGCCGCCGCCAGTTGGACAATAGGCTTGATGTACGCCGGATCTGCCTTCCGAGCCCTCTGAAAAGCTGCTTCGGCTTCATCGATCCGTCCTCTAAGACGACCTTTGCCGTAATCTCCAGGTAAGCAGCGTCTGAATCCTGCGGACTGACTTCAGCAAAAGCAGGTAGCGCCGCAATGGTAACGACGGCGAAAGGCAGCGCTGTCCTCACCATGCGTTCATTCTACGCTCAGCGAATTTGAAGTTAGCCTCTTGAATGACCTCAACCATGACTTGCGACCGGCGCCCGCCCTTGAGATCACGGAGTCCCCCTTCAGGCAGAGCCCGTCCTTCTGAACCGCGCGCGGAGCAAGCGGACCGTGATCCAGCGGAACCGATCCACGGTGAGCACTGAGCGGGAGGGCCCTCAACACCAGCGCCGCCTCATGTGCGAAGGGAAATGGGACCGGCCTTGGTCCGCGTGCTGCGCGCGAGCGCGGCTTCATGCGGAAGATGGCAGTCTCGGGAACAGCCGAGACGACTCTCGGCTCAGCAGGCAAGAATGCCTGCACCGCGAGTCGATATGGGAAAGGCTAAAACTCCCGCCGAGGCGGCGCTTGCTCGGGTCCAACGCGCCCGATGGCAATATCCGCCGCTACGTAATTCTCGCCTTTCACCGGCGAGCCTGCCAATCGGCGCAATTGCGCAATCTGCCCGATATGCGTGAAAGCGTCAGCGATGGGGCCTTGAAACAGTTTCTCCACCGGCACCTGGCTTCTTGCGCCGGCCGCGAACGCCGAATCGACAGCGGCTAATCCCGCGAAGAACCGCTGCACCTCGTCGTCCCAACCGAGCGGCGTCGAGTCGTGCCACTCCTGTTTGCCGGCTAGAAACGAGCTCGTCCAGTCAAGCAAATCCCCGACATGCGCCAGAATCTCACCCGCTGCGCGCGAGCCTTCGCAGGCGCGAAACTCCCCAAAACCGGACGGCGCTCCGCGAACCGCCTTTCCTCCGCGGTACGCAAGGGTAGCTATAATGTGGCGCACAAATGCGACCTTAACCTCTTCTGCGTCAGTTTCCACGAATAATTTCTCCTTTCGATTGCCTATGTCCCGCCCGCCCCTTAGAATCGGGAGATCGGATTTCAGTGCGGCGCTCAGTCCAGGACCTTTCGCATGTTACCTGGAGGGAGTGCTGCGTGGGGGGCATATTTTGTACTTTCGATGTAACTCGCGCACGACGAACTCGCCCGCCGCGGCGTCAGCCGTTCGAGCCTTGGAACGTTGCGCTCTCCCGTGTCTCCTCTTCCTACTCCTTCTTCCCGCCGCGCTGTCGGCGGCAAAACTCAATGTCGCCGTGAAAGATCCATCGGGCGCTGTTGTCCGCGACGCGAAAGTCCAGATTGCCGGCGGCAAACTCACTGCTCCAGTCACCGGCGTGACCAACGAATCCGGTAAGTACTCGTCTCCCGATCTCGATCCGGCTCAATACGCTGTCACCGTTGAAAAGAGCGGCTTTGACACCGCCACCCGCACCGTGGATCTGGCCGGAGCCGACGTTTCGCTCGACGTCTCACTCACCGTGGCGCAAGTGGAAACCGAGGTCACCGTCAGCGGCAAAGGCGTCAGCGTGCGCTACGCGAATGCCGATCCGGTCTATCAGGCGCTTCGCTCCAGCGCCTTGGGCGACTCCTATGCCGTAGAAGGCTTCACCCTGAAGCAGGATGTCGGCACGTTCGAATTCCGCCAGGGAACAATCACTTTCCTTGCCGCCGTTAATGGCCGTGTCACGGGCGCCATCTTCCAAGGCGACGGCCACTTCCAACTCAAGCCGTTTCTGCCTTTCGAACGCGACAGCATCCGCCGTTTCACAGGTCAAAATCAAGTGGATGAAGACTTTACCTCCGTCTACTTTCGGTTCACGGATTCCACTAACCGCGCGCTGTTGGCGGGCTTGAAAGGCAAAGCCGCGGCGCAGGACGCAGGCGCGATCCTCCAACACTGGAATGCCAAATTGCATTCGCGCCGCGAAGAGCCGCTTGGTTTTTCCGAATCCATCCTGGATGGCGCGGAAATGGATAACTTCGACGCCGCCGTGCTGGCTTCCATCTATAATCCCTCGCGCCCTACTTTCTTTGCCGCCTTTATTCAAGGGAAGAAGCATCACGATCTGCGCTTCTTCAACCGCGCCGACGGCGCTATTCCGCAACTGCTGTCGCCGGAAGAAGTAGGGCTTGTGAACTTCGACCCCGAAGGCATGGAAGATGGCATCTGGTACCTCACTCACACTTTGGCCGAGTTCCAGGCCCACACCGCCAATTCGCGGGAAGACAAACGCAGCGTGGCCGCGAAGCTCTTCAAGATCGATACTTTCGTTGGCCGCAACACTCATCTGGCATCCACGGCCACCATCACCTTTGAGCCCATCGTTGACGGCGAACGGGTCATACAGTTCGGGTTACTGCCTAACTTACGCGTGCTTCGCGTCTTCAACAGCTCGGGCAAAGAGATCAACTTTATCCAGGAAGGCCGGAAGGCCGACGGCTCTTTCTACGCCGTGCTCGATCAGCCGGCTGCCAAAGGCCAACCCGTCACCATCAAAGTGGAGTACGCCGGCGACAAAGTCATCTTTGACGCCGGCAACGGAAGCTATTACGTGAATGCCCGGGAGAGCTGGTATCCGAACCTGAATCACTTTACTGAGCGGGCCATGTACGACCTGACATTCCGCGTTCCCAGCAAGCTCTCCATTGTCGCCGTCGGCCGCCTGGAAAGTGAGCACAACGAGGGTGGACTCACGGTTTCCCACTGGATCACCGATCATCCCATCGCCGTGGCGGGTTTTAATTACGGCGCTTACAAGAAGGTGTCTTTAGATGACCAGCCCGCGAAGAAACACAAGAAGGATGAGGGGACCGCGCCTAAGACCGATACGCTGATTGAGGGTTACACCCTGACAGAGTTGCCGTCTATACTGCAACCCTTCATGAATAGCCTCCCGGGGCTCGCTCCCACGTCCATGACTAAGTACGCGCTTGAACAAACACGCGCCCAGCTCCAAATCTGCGAGTTCTACTTCGGCAAGAGCGGCTTCGACCGGATCTATATCACAGAACAACCCAACTTCAGCTTCGGGCAATCGTGGCCGAACCTGGTCTATCTTCCGATTTCCGCCTACATCGATTCCACCCAGCGCTATATGCTGTTCGGCCACATCGACAAGGGCTTTGACAGCTTTATCCGCGAAGTCACGCCCCATGAAGTCGCACATCAGTGGTGGGGCCATGCCGTGCCCTGGGCCACGTATCATGACCAGTGGTTATCGGAAGGCTTTGCCGAATTCTCCGCCGCGCTCTTCCTCGCTAACTCCCAAAAGGACTGGCAGTCTCAATACATCGACATGTGGAACGGGCTGCGAAGGCACATTATCGAGAAGAACAACTTCGGATTCTCTCCGAACGACTCGGGGCCCATCTGGATGGGAATACGCCTGGTCTCTCCGAGAACCGGTTCCGCCTACCGCAACCTTGTATATCCCAAGGGCGCTTTTGTTCTCGCCATGCTCCGCTCTATCATGTGGTCGCCCGATAACCAGGACCAGCAGTTCATCGACATGATGCACGACTTTGTGGAGTCCCATCGCGGCGTCCCCGCCAGCACAGAAAGCTTTAAGGAAGTGGTGGACCGCCACATGAAGCCAAGCATGAATCTGGGCGGCAACGGCCGCATGGATTGGTTCTTCGATCAGTTCGTCTACGGCTCTGATGTCCCTCATTACGCTTTCACGTACGAATTGGTGCAGGCTGACGGCGGGGCATTCAAAGTGAAAGCCACTCTCACGCAAAGCGAGGTCTCGGACAAGTTTGTGATGGCGGCGCCCATTTTTGGCGAATTCGATGGCCGCCTGATTCGTCTGGCGAACGTGCCTATCCGGGGCAACACCACGCGCACCTTCGAACTCACGGTGCCTAGGTTGCCGAAGAAGATCGTAGTGAACGGGCTTCGTGACGTGCTGGAACGGTGAATGATCTGAGCCCGTCACTCCGGCGTAACTGCAGAAGAGGTCCATCATGGCAGAACTTGACTGGTCACAGTGCCCCGCTGTTGAAAGCATTCCAGGCAAGGTAAGCGGCGCCTGGGTTCTGAGGGGCACGCGGATGCCGGTGCAAACGATTTTCGAGAATCTTGAAGCCGGCCTCTCCGTGAAGGAGATCACCGAAGTCTTTGACGTGACCGAACAGGAAGTAAAGGCGGTTTTGCGCTTCGCAACCCAGAGCTTGGAAAGAGCCCCAGCGTACGGATGAGGCACGGACTCAAGAATGGTGAGTCGCTTCGGCGGGGGAAGAATTTGAGCGGACTTTCGCCAATCAGGAGATTGGCGTTCCCAGGCGGGTGGCGGGTGAATAAGGCTTCATCCCCGCGGTCAACGCCGCGCTTGGGCGAAGCGCGGCCTCGTCAGTAAGAGCGTAACCAGTGAAGGGACGATTTGGCCAGTGTCGGTCGTCTGGACGGAGCGAATAGCCGCTGTCACCCGCTTGCGTTCGTGCTCGGTTCAGAGGCACGGCTATTTGGGCGCCCCCCTCGGTGATGACCAGGGGTCCGCTAGGCTGTTGGGATGGCGATAGCGTCGATTAATCCTACGAATGGACAAACCCTGCGCACCTTTGCGGCGCTTACGGATATAGAGATAGAAGCGAAGCTGGCACTGGCGAAGGCCACCTTTCGGACGTACTCAAAGACCAGCTTCGGCGAGCGAGCCGAGTGGCTGAATAAAGCTGCTCAGATTCTCGAAGATGAGAAGGCCGCGTTTGGCCGTCTGATGACCGAGGAGATGGGTAAGACGCTGGCTTCGGCGATTGCGGAAGCGGAGAAATCGGCCTGGGGTTGCCGGTATTACGCCGAGCATGCGCCGGCTCACCTTGCCGATGAGCCGGTTGCGACGAACGCCTCACGAAGTTTCGTGCGGTACTCGCCATTGGGCCCGGTGCTGGCGATTATGCCGTGGAACTTTCCATTCTGGCAGGTGTTCCGGTTTGCGGCGCCGGCGCTGATGGCGGGCAACCTGGGCCTGCTGAAACATGCGTCGAACGTTCCACAGTGTGCCCTGGCTATCGAAGACATCCTGAGACGGGCGGGCTTTCCCGAAGGAGCGTTTCAAACGCTGCTGGTGGAATCGGGCCGGGTAGCGGGCCTGCTGCGCGACGACCGAGTGAAGGCGGCGACTCTGACCGGGAGCGAGCCGGCCGGCCAATCCGTTGGATCGATTGCAGGCCACGAGATCAAGAAGACGGTTCTGGAACTGGGCGGCAGCGATCCGTTTGTCGTGTTGCCGTCGGCCGACTTGCCGGCCGCGATTTCGACAGCCGCTAAAGCGCGGAATATCAACAACGGACAATCCTGCATCGCGGCGAAGCGATTCATTGTGCACGCCGACGTATACGAGGAGTTCGAACGCGGCTTTGTTGAGGCGATGGAGGCGGCAACCGTAGGCGACCCCATGGAGGCCGCAACGCAGGTTGGGCCGCTGGCGACGGAGAGGATTCGAGACGAAATTCATGAGCAGGTGGAACGGGCGAAAACCAGCGGAGCAACTGTTCTGACGGGCGGCAAGCGGCTGCCCGGGCCGGGCTGGTTCTATGAGCCGACGGTGCTGGCGGGCGTCCCGCGCGGATCGGGCATCTTCTACGAAGAGTTTTTTGGACCTGTGGCGATGGTCTTCCGCGTGGAGTCGGCGCGAGAGGCGCTGGAGGTGGCCAACGACTCGCGATTTGGCCTGGGCGCCAGCGTGTGGACGCAAGATGCCGCGGAACAGGAACTGTTTGAGGCGGAGATTGAGGCCGGCAGCGTGTTCTTCAACTCGATGGTGGCCTCAGACCCGAGGCTGCCGTTCGGCGGCGTGAAGAAATCGGGCTACGGGCGCGAGTTGAGCGAGTTTGGCATCCGCGAATTCGTGAACATCAAGACAGTGTGGATGAAGTGATTCGATAAACGGTGTGCGCGTTTTCCCAGGCGATCTGGCGAAAGAGAGCGGTGGAGGTGGATTTCTTCAGAACGGTCAGCGTTTCGCGGGCGACGCACTTGCCGGCCAGGCGGGCCGCGGCAGGATTGTTGGCCTGGGAAATGCCGCCGCCATGCCCGTCGGAGCAGGAGCAGTCGCTGCCGAACATCAGCTTGTCGCGATGGCGTGCCAGGAAGGCGGGAGTGAAATCGGGATCGCGAGAGAGCGCGTTGTTGCCCGAGTTGGCGGAGAGATCGGCGTAGAGGTTCGGGTAATCGGTCAGCAGACGATCCGTGAGGCCGCCGGGCTTAATGGGGCCTGAAGGGTAGGCGGACTGATTGGCATAGTCGGCGCTGATGTTGGCCCAGAAGGCATCGGCATGGCCGACGAAGCGGGTTTTCGGGTAGGCTTTTAGCATCGCTTCCAGATTCTTGAAGGGCGTGCTGAAGACTCCTTCGCCGTCGTAGTGAGGCACCTCCTGGAAGTGGATCAGGATGGGGACGTTCAGTTCCCCGGCGAGTGCATAAAGACGCTGGAGCTCAGGACCATCGGAAGCGACGTGAGCCTTGATTTCACCCAGGCCGATGGCGCCGCTCTTAACGGCATCGGTCAGCAACCGCACGGCCTCGGGCTTCGTGGGATCGGCGCTTGCCGACCAGACGAAACGGCGCGGAGATGAGTCCTGGGTGGCGTGGAGTTGATCCAACGCGTTGACGCCGGTGAGGAGGACGGCATTCGAGACGCCGCATCCGTCCAGGTGAGCGGTATTGGCCTGAGGCGTCTTTCGCAAGTGAAAGTGAATATCGATGACCGGGCCGCCCCACGGATTCTCCGGCTGAGCCCCAACGGTGGAGGCTGCGGCGGCAGCGGCGAGACTTCCCAGAAAGTGGCGGCGATGGATGGTCATAGAGCCTTTCGCGCTTAGGAGCGCCCTAACATGGTACGCCGTTCACGCGAAGGAGATCACGTAGGTAGCTCGGCCTTCCAGAGGAACCACGGCAACGCCGCCATCGCGGAAGCCGGGCTTGACGCCGGTTGTCGCGCTTTGTTTGCGCACTGCGCTAATGGACTGGTTGCGCGGTGGACGAAGGAGGAACTCCCCTGCGCGCTGCGCCGTGACCACGGCCGTGATGGCGCGTCCATTCTTCCATTCGATCGAAACTTCGAGGCCGCCCCGGGCACGAAGGCCGCTGACGCTTCCCGTCGGCCAGGCTTTGGGAAGCGCAGGCAAGAACGCGATTTCGGGTTCGTGGCTTTGCAACAGCATTTCTGCCATTGAGGCCGTGGCGCCGAAGTTCCCATCGATTTGAAAGATGGAGCCGTTGCCGGCTGGATGAGTGTCGAACAAGTTGGGGCCGGTGCTGTGCTTCATGAGCATGGTCAGGGATTCGTTGGCTTTGTCGCCATCCAAAAGGCGCGCCCACAGGCCGATGGCCCAGGCGCGGCTCCAACCCGTGTAGGCGCCGCCGGCGGCGAGACGGCGCTCCAACGAAACACGGGCGGCGTTGGCCAGATCGGGAGTCTTATTCAACGTCAGTTCACCGCCCGGATAAACGGGATAGAGGTGCGACATGTGACGCTGGCCGGGCTCCGATTCGTCGAAATCGACTGACCATTCCTGGAGTTGACCGTGCTTGCCAATCCGGTAGGGAATCAGCCGGGGGAGGACGGCCGCGCATTTCTGTTGCATGTCCCGGTCGGTAGAGAGAATCTTGGCGGCGGCAATGCAATTCGAGAAGAGTTCGCGGACCAGGGCCATATCGAACGTGCAGCCGGAACTGACCTCCGCGTGTTTTCCCTCCGGCGTCAGAAAAGAATTTTCAGTGGAGACGGAGGGGCAAGTGGTGAGGCGGCCCTGCGAATCTTCGATGAGCCATCCCAGGCAAAATTGAGCGCAACTCTTCATGAGCGGATAAGCGGTTTCCGCGAGGAACGCGCGATCGTTCGTGAAGCGGTAATGTTCCCATAGATGCTGACAGAACCAGGGCGCGCTGAAGGCGAAATTAGCCCAGGTGGGTGAGCCGCTGCCCTGCCCGACCGGCGCTGACTGACGCCAGAGATCCACATTGTGATGGCTGACCCATCCGTCAAGGCCGTAATTCACGCGAGCCGTCTCCGCGCCGTTTTTCGCCAGGCCGCGAATGAGATCGAAGAGAGGGGCGTGGCATTCGGAGAGATTGCAAGTCTCGGCCAGCCAGTAGTTCATCTGGACGTTGATATTGGCCGTCCAGTTGGAACTCCACGGCGGACGGATTTCGTGGCTCCAGATGCCTTGCAGGTTAGCGGGCTGCGAGCCCGGGCGGGAGCTGGAGATCAGCAGGTAACGGCCATAGTTGAAGTAGAGCGCGAGGAGACCGGGGTCCGCGGACTCGCCCACCGCGGCAAGCGCGGCATCGGTGGGCAGGCTGGTTTGGCCATTGGGTTGGCCGATCTTCAGAGAAACGCGTTTGTAGAGGCGCTGAAAGTCCTCGATGTGCGCTTCACGCAGTGAGGCGTAGCTCTTGCCCGCCGAGGCGTCGAGCGTCTTCCGGCATTGCACGGCGAGAGTTTCTGGCGGTGTGTCGGGCATTTGATCGAAGCCGCGGAAGCCCGTGGCGGCGGCGAAAAGAAGCGTGACGGAATCGGCGCCTTTGATTATGAGTTCGGTCGGCGTGGGCTCGACGGAGCCGCCGGCGGGGATGACGCGGACTTCGGTTGAGAAGTACATGCCTTTCCCCGGCGCCGTGTCGTAGATCACAGGATTCGGCGTGCGGATATAGTTGGGGTCGACATGGGCGGGAACCTTGCCGGTCAGACGAATGCCGTTTCGGTGGACGGCGATCTCGGGATTGGGGTGCGGAGTATCCAGCGCCACGGAAAAAGAGAGCGCGCCGGGAGCATTCGCGGTGAGGTGGACGACCAGGAGCAGGTCAGGGAACGAGATGAAGGACTGGCGCACAAAAACAAGGCCGCCCGCTTTGTACTGGAGGGTGTTCGTTGCGGTTTCGAGGTTCAGTTCGCGGCGATAGGTGTCCGCCTCAGCCGAGTGCGAAAAGTGGAGGCGCAGATCGGCCATGGGCTGGTAACTCTCGTTATACGGGCCTTGCATCTTCTTCGCGGCTTCCCCGGCGGCGACATAGTTCTTGTCCTCAAGAACGAGGCGGCGGACTTCGGGGAGGATCTCCTTCGCGCGAGGATTGTTCCATTCGCGGGGCGAGCCGGACCAGAGGGTGTCGGCATTGAGCTGGAAGCGCTCCGATTCGACGCCGCCGAAAACCATGGCGCCGAGAGTGCCGTTACCAAGCGGGAGAGCATCGGTCCATTGTTGGGACGGCGACCGGTAACTGAGAGTGTGGGAGAGGCTTGAGTCCGGAGTGGCGGCCCGCAGATGGGCGGCTGCGAGCGTCAGTGGAACAGAGGCCAGGAAGTCGCGGCGGGAGGGCGGCATGAAAAGAGCATACACACTCAGGACCGCGCGAGCTCGCGGTGGCAAGTTAGATTTGTACGCCGTTTGGAGCGGTGAAGCCGGCGTCTTGGACATTGCCGGTGTTTCTGGTGGCGGCTGGTTCGAAGAGTAATACCTCGGCTTCTTCATCGGCTGCGGTGCGGTGTTCTACGCCACGTGGGACGACGATCGCTTCGCCGGGCCCGAGGTCGGCAATGCGGTCACGGAACTCGACGCGGAAACGGCCGCGCCAGACCAGGAAGAACTCGTCTTCGTGGTCGTGATGGTGCCACGGAAACTCGCCCTGCACCTTGACGAGCTTCACCTCCTGGCCGTTCAGTTGGGCGATGACTTTGGGACGCCACTGCTCCGTGAAGAGAGAGAACTTTTCGGGAAGAGAGATGGGCTGCATAGTTCCATTTTGCGTTGTCTTCCGGAAACCGTCACTCCTGACGCAGAGCTTCCATGGGATCGATGCGGGAGGCTCGCCACGCCGGCAGAAAGCTCGCCAACATGGCAGCGGCGATCAAGAGGAGCAGGGCAATGCCATAGGTCAGCGGATCGACGGCCGTCACATTGAAAAGGAGCGAGCGCAACAAACGCGTGGCGGCGAAGGCGCCGATGAGACCGATGACGCTGCCGAGGGCAGCGAGGCGAAGGGCCTGAACAAGGATCATACGCAGGACGCCTGAGCGTTCGGCGCCCAGCGCCATACGAAGGCCGACCTCGGCCGAACGCTGGACCACGGTGTAAGACATCACCGCATAGATACCGATGAGGGCAAGCGTGAGGGCGAGCCCGGCAAAGCCCGAGAGCAGGATGCTGGTGAAGCGAGGTGAGGCCACAACGTCGGACGCCTCGCCAGCCAGCGTATTGAAGCGGATGGCCGCCTGCGGGTTAAGGCCGTGAACGATGCGGCGAACGGATTCGATCCGGTCCTCTGGCGCGCCGGCGGTTTTTGCCAGAAGCGTCAGACCGATTCTCGGGTGCTGCAATGCCGGCACGTACAGTTCGGCGGTGACCGGAAGTGCGGGCCCATCCATGTGAGCGTTATGCACGACACCGATGACGGTCATCCAGTTCGAGGAATATTGGTCGAGTCCGCACAAAATTTTATGGCCGACCGGATCGCGGTGCGGGAAGGCCGAGCGAGCCAAAGATTCGCTGATGACCGCGACGGGCGGCGAATTGAGCGTATCTGTCTCCGCAAAATCGCGCCCGGCCGTCAGCCGCATTCCGAGAGTCTGGAAATATCCGGTGGAAGCGACAGTAAAGCCGGCCTGGGGTGAACTTACTGTGAAGTCGCTCATGCTCTGGCCATCGACAATATAGGAGCCGCTGGGGTGATTCCCGCCAGGGATGCTATTGGTAAGCGCCGCTGCCTGGACGCCTGGAATCTGCGCGACTCCTGCCTGGAGCTGGCTGAAGAAGAATTCCGTAACGTGGCGCTGGTCGTTCTCGCCCGCGTCAGTAGGGTTGATCTCGGCAGTCAGGATGTTATCGGTTTGGAAGCCGAGGTCAACCCGGAGAAGCGATGAAAGGCTGCGCAGAACCAAGCCAGCCGAAATCAGCAGGACCACGCAAAGCGCAATCTCCGTTACCACAAAGCTCTGACGGAGCCGGGCCCCGAAACCGCCGGCCACGACTCGAGTGCTGCCTTGGCGCAGCGCATCGGCGGGATCGGTACGGGAGACGCGCCAAGCAGGAACCAACCCGAAGAGAAGAGTGGCTAGCGCCGACAAGCCGAAAGTGAACGCCAGTACCACCGGGTCAATGGAGGCTTCGTCCAAGCGCGGCACGTCTTTCGGCGCCAATGCGACCAAGCCCGCCACACCCCAGTTCGCGAGCAGCAATCCGGCCAAGCCGGCTGCAAACGCGATCAGGATGCTCTCCAAAAAGAGTTGCCCGACAATCTGCGGACGGCTTGCCCCAACCGCCGCCCGAACGGCAATCTCGCGGGTTCGGGCGGTGGCCTTCGCCAGCAGAAGGTTCGCGACATTGGCGCAGGCGATGAGCAATACCAGGCCCACGGCGCCCAGCAACACGTAAAGACCCATGCCCACTTTGCGCACCGTGTATTGCTGAAGCAGGGTGACAGCAGCGCTCTTGTCCTTATTCGACTCGGGATAGGCTTGTTCCAAGCGCGCCGCGATGGTTGTCAGTTGAGCTTGCGCCTGTTGCAGCGAAACTCCCGGCTTTAGACGGCCGACAACCCGGTAATTGCCCGCCGAACGGGAACCAAGGTCAGGATCGAGGGAGGTGGGCGCCCAGACGTCGGTCTTTCCGGGAAAGCGGAAGCCGGCGGGCAACACACCGACGATTGGGAAAACAGTATCCAGCGCGCGAACGGTCTGGTGGCCGTCGGGAGTCTTGCCGGCGAAGTGCCGGCGCCAAAAAGTCTCGCTGACCACCACCACGGCAGGCGCGCCTTTGCGCTGGTCCCCGTCATTCAAGAGCCGGCCCATTGCGGACGCCGCTCCCGTCGCTTCAAAAAAGCCGTTTGAGACGACGGAGACAGAAGCATATTCGGCTTGGCCGCCGGCCGACACGCTGGTTTCCCCTTCGTTGTATCGGGCCATCGCGGAGAAAGCGGTGCTCTGGTCGTGCCAATCTTGAAAATCGGGACCGGAAACCGGGCCGAAGCGGCCGCCATTCTTCCAGGCGGAGGTCAGAGCCACGATCCGATCGGGTTCGTGGAAACGAAGGGGACGGAGCAGAACGCCATTCACGACGCTGAAGATGGCCGTATTCGCGCCGATCCCGAGCGCGAGAACGATGACAACCAGGAGCGTGAATCCCGGCGTCCTGAGAAGAGAACGGATGGCAACTCGGAGGCCCATGGAGGAAGCTTGTGCAAGCGGAGCGCCAGGATTAAGTCATTGATATAGCGGGAGATGTGCGGCGCGCCACCCAGCACGAATGTCCGGATTCGGGACATCGAAGTCCAACTGCGCTTCACTTCAGACTTGTGCGTGAAGCCAGGCGAGATAGGGTTCGGAGCCATCGCCTACAGAGAGAGCGATAACCTCGGGGACGTCGTAGCTATGGAGTTCAAGGATGCGGGCCTGTAGCGCCGGGAGACGTTCGGGGGAGGTCTTGATGAGGAGGAGAGACTCGTTTGCGGTCTCGACCGCGCCGTTCCAACGGTAAATGCTTTCGACGCCTGGGATGATGTTGACGCAGGCGGCGAGGCGGCCCTCAATCAGACTTCGGGCAATCCGGCGGGCTTCCTCCAGCGAAGAACAAGTACAAAGGACGACGAAAGCGAGCGGCGATGAGTTGTTCATTACAACAAATATTCCTGGAAATGTTTTCGTATTTGCGCAGTCAAACTATTGAATATCGACGCGCGGCGGCGATTCCGCTGGACGCCGAAGGCCGTGCCGGATTATAAAAATAGAGTAGGGAAGTTAAAGCTTTTGTTAACACAAATCATCCGTCCGGTTATAGTGGCTTTTGCGTTCCTGACGTGTGTCGCCTATGCCACCATTGTGCTGCGAGGACCGCAAGGTCTCACGGCGCTCAATGAGAAGCGGGCGCTGGCGCGAGCGCTTGAGGCGCAAAATGCCGATTTGCGTCACGAGGTGGAGGCGAAAAGCAAGCGGGTGGAGAAGTTGCAGAACGATCCGGAAACCGAGATCCGAAGGCGGTTGGGCGTGCAGAAGGTGGACGAAACAACCTTCAAGCCCGTAACGCCGACACCCACGGCGCAGTAGGCGCCGGCACATTGTCCCGGAAGCCCCGGTAAGGGCGGCTCGAACGGCGACGTTTGCCACAATGCAGTTATGGCGACGAACCGTCTTCAGATTCTTCAGCAGATGTTAGACCAAGATCCGGACAACAGTTTCGCCCGCTACGGCCTAGCTATGGAATACGCGAACTCGGGGAGACTGGATGAGGCCATCGCCGAGTATCGAACGTTGCTCGCGAAGGATGAAAATTACGCGGCGGCGTATTTTCATGGGGGCCAGACGCTTGAAAAGCTGGGCCAGATCGAGGAAGCGCGGGAGATCTATGAAAAAGGCATTGAAGTGACCGCGCGTAAGGGTGACGCGCACACCCGTGCTGAAATCGAAGCCGCCCTCAATCTGCTTCCGGTTTAGGAATCTCCATGAGCTGGTTTCGCAAACGAAATCGGCGATGCGACCGTTGCGGCTTTTGCTATGTTGGCGGGAATGGCCGACGAACCAGCACCTCACATAGCAGTAACTTCGCCGCCGCCGGATGACGCTGCCATTGTCGTTCAAGACCTGGTGAAGACTTATCCGAAAGGTCCTCGCGCTTTGGACGGCCTTTCGTTTTCCGTGCATACGGGAACAATCTTCGGTCTGCTGGGGCCGAACGGCGCGGGAAAATCGACCGCCATCAAGATCTTGACAACGCTGTCGCGGCCGGACTCAGGCAGCGCATTCGTGGCCGGGTTCGACGTGCTAAAGCAGCCTCAGAACGTCCGCCTGTCCATCGGCTGCGTGTCTCAGAAATCCGGGGTCGATATGGAATCGACGGGACGGGAGAACCTGGCCTTGCAGGGGCGGCTTTACGGGCTGAAGGGCAGCGCCCTGACGTCGCGCATCGAGGAGTTGCTGGAGCGATTTCACCTGACCGCGTCGGCCGATCGAGTGGCGCGGACATTTTCGGGCGGCATGCAGAGAAAACTTGATGTCGCCATGGGGTTGATTCACCGGCCCAAGGTGCTGTTCCTCGATGAGCCGACGACGGGGCTGGACCCTGAGGCGCGGGCGGAACTGTGGACAGAGATTGGGCGGCTGGCGGAGGAAGGACTCACGATTCTGCTCACCACGCACTACCTGGAGGAGGCCGACCGCCTGGCTGAACGGCTGGCCATTATAGACCGCGGCAGGCTGGTGGCGGAGGGCTCGCCGGATCGATTGAAGTCTGAGCTGCGGGGCGATTCGATCACCATCGACTTGTTTGAAGCTGCCTCGGAACAGAGCATCAAAGCAGCGGCGGCCCGGGCGATTCAGATCACGGAGGTTCGCTTGGACGGCTTACAAGTGCATGCGCGCGCAGCCCATGGCGCCAGCGCTCTGCCCGCGTTGCTGGCCGCACTGGAGGCGGAGGGCGTGAAGGCGGCGTCTGTGAAACTGGCGCGCCCTTCACTCGATGACGTCTACCTGCGTCACACCGGACGCACATTTGAGGAAGCCGAGAAAGGAAGCGCCTGATGAACACTCTGACTCATACCTGGTTCATGATGGAGCGGCTGATCCGGCATCTCATCCGGCAGCCTATCTACATCGGTCTGACGCTCTTTCAGCCCCTGATCTGGCTGTTGCTTTACGGCCAGTTGTTCAAGCGCGTAGTGGAACTGCCGGGCTTCGGCGCGAATTCCTACATAACATTCCTGACACCGGGAATCGTCTGCATGTCAGCTCTGTTCTCCTCCGGATGGACAGGGATGGGCATCATTCGCGATCTGCAGACCGGCGTGATTGACCGTTTCCTGGTTTCGCCCGCCAGCCGCTTCGCCATTATCGGCGGACGATTGGCGAATTTGGCGGTGACGATTATTGTGCAATCGACGATTCTGGTGACGCTGGGTTTTCTGTTGGGAGCGCGCTTCCCCGGTGGCCTGCTCAGCGTACTGGTGCTGATGCTGTGCGCCGTGCTGCTGGCCATGCCTTTCGGATCTTTGTCGCTGGCGATGGCACTGGCCGTGCGCAAGGAAGAATCCGTCATTGGCGCGGTGAACTTCATCCTATTGCCGCTCACATTCCTCTCTCCCGTCTTCATGTCACCCGGACTGATGCCCAGTTGGATCAACAGGGTGGCGAGCCTGAATCCAGTGAATTGGTCCGTCAGCGCCGCGCGCGCGGCGTTAATGGGCAACACAGATTGGGCGATGATTGGGTTCCGAATTGCTTCCCTGGCGGCCTTCGGCGTCTTTGGGGCGTGGCTCGCCACCCGGTCGTTCCGGGCATATCAAAGATCGATTTAGGAAATCGCGGCATCCTTGGTCACTCGGATTCCGTGTGGACTCCCCGGGAGAAGTTCCCCAAAATCTTGGGAATGGTACTAAATCTATAGATTAGTTAAAGTATAGTTTAACTAATGTTATGCTTTTGTACGATTTGGCTGCGGACGGGTCGTTAGCAGAGGGAGGAATGTGGCTTGCAGGGCCGGGAAGAATGGCGGGCTCCCTCCCGAGTCCGTAACTGGAAAATGGTGCCGGAAATCTGGGGAATGACATTCGAATCATGAGATAATAAATGTATAGTTGTACTAAATAATATGTACAGTGCCAAAACCGATCAATGAGGGCTGCCAGCGAGGTTCTTACCACCGTCCTGGGACAGTTCAACCCATGGTGGCGCGGGGAGACGATTACAGATCTTCCGGGTTGGCGAAGGGCTGCCTGGCGCGAGTTGCATCGTTGGGTCACGGCCCCGCCGGCACCACGGGCAATCCTCCTCTCGGGCGCGCGTCAGATAGGAAAAACCACTCTTCTGCTGCAGTCCATCCGCGAACTGCTAGAGCACGGCGTTCCCGCCGCGAACATCTTATACGCGACGTTCGATCACCCCATCCTGAAGCTGGCGGGCATCGATGCCGTTCTTGACGCCTGGCGTCAGCGGGAGCCCCGAGTGGAGGGGCCGGAATACCTGTTCCTGGACGAAGCGCAGTTCATACGCGATTGGGGAACCTGGATCAAGCATCAGGTCGATTTCGCCCGTCACCGCCGTGTGGTCTTCACCGGCTCGGCTATGCCTTTGCTGGGTGGGGATCAGGAATCGGGCGTTGGACGATGGCACGCCATCCGCCTCACTACGCTCTCCTTCTATGAATATCTCCAGATCAAGAGACTGGAACTTCCTCCGCTTCCGAAGCTGGATAGTCTCGCCCAATTGTTCGATCTCCCGCCTGAGGCTTTTTATAAAATTCAGGAGACGGCCAGAGGTTACGTTGCTCACTTCCACGAATTCCTGGTTCGCGGAGGGTTTCCGCAGACGGCGCAAGTGGAGAGCATCAACCAGGCGCAGAAATTGCTGCGAGAAGACATTATCGACAAGGTTCTGAAGAGGGACATGACCGCCCTTTTCGGCGTTCGAAGAATCCTCGATCTGGAATATACCTTCTTGTACCTCTGCATGCACGACGGGGGTCTGCTGGATATGGCGGCTCTTTGCAGCAACCTCGAGGTAAAGAGGCCGACTGCTCAGAACTTTATTGCATTGCTCGAAGCAACTCACCTGATCTACCGGCTCCAGCCGTTCGGGTATGGAAAAGAGGTGTTAAGGGGCCGGCAGAAGATCTATCTTGCTGACGCCGCCATCGCCTCCGCTGTGATGCTTCGCGGGAATTCCATCCTTGACGATCCGCAGGCGTTAGGAGTGGCGACGGAAACAGCCGTTTTCAAACATCTTTTCGCCCGCTACTACTCCCGCCAAGTTCGATTCACCTATTGGCGCGGAAAGCAGGACCACGAAGTCGATCTGGTTGCTGAAATCGACCAGCAACTGATCCCATTCGAGGTGAAATACCGGGCCGAACCCGCCAGCATCAAACAACTGCGAGGATTGCTGGAACTGTGTTCAGCGAAGAACATCGGCCGCGGATATGTCATCACGAAGTCGCTGGACGATTTCGGAGCTTTGGCGCTGCCGGAGAACGTCAACACCAGGATCATGCGAGTCCCGGCCACGCTGCTCTGTTACTGGATGGGTCAATCGGAAGCGGACAATTCGGCGGTCTAGCGTTAGAAGCGCTCGTCCAGAACGTCGCGAGGCGGTTCGTAGTTCAAGGCCCAGCCGTATTCGAGCAACGGCCGGACGTGAAGAGCGAAATCCACCACCAGATCCGCCATCTTTGGCGAGTGGTACTCGGCGGGCTTGAGGATTCTTGAGACCGTGTAGGAAATCAGCTTCAGGTACGGCTCAATGGGCGTCCCGCCGTGCCGCTCATAGCCGCGCGGTAAACGCGCTAGCGGCTTTTCCTGGGACATCTCCAGTCCTTGTTTCTTGAGGTGCGCCACTACCTTGAGGAATTTTTCCGGTTCGCGATCGAGCGACGCCCGCCACGCATTCAAGAAGGGTCTCTCTGGCATCCAGAAGCCTGCGGCGAGGAAGGCCATATCGGGCGAGACATGGATGTAGACCTCGCCGGCGCCTACCTTGCCGGCGGAGCGCTTGATTCCCGCGCCTACATGCGTGTTGAAGGGGTTCTTGTTCGGGCTGAACCGGATGTCGCGATAGATGCGCATCACCGGGTTTTTCTCCTTGGCATAGAGCGGGAAGCCGCGCTTGCGGCAGGTGGCCGCGGCCTCCAACACCAGCGATTCCATGGGCTGGCGCACGAACTCTTCATAGATGTCTTTGCGTTCGCGAAACCACTCGCGATCCTGGTTCTCCTTGAGGTCGCGCAGAAACTGCAGGCCCTTTTTCGGGAAGCCGCCGAAGGGAGCGGGGCCGGCGGGAGGCGTAGCGGCGGCAATCTTGGGCGCAACAACCTTGGCGGCGGCTGATTTGGCCGCAGCCTTTTTCGTGGCGGTTGGTTTCTTGGTTGCGGTAGCCATAGCTTGGAAATTCCGATGAACTAGTGTAGACGGCGCCGGGCGCACCTAGTCACGCTTCGCGACCCATGGCCCGTTGCGGCCAAACGAAGCCGGCCAGCCAGCCCACGGTAAACGTGGTACCGGAGCCGACGAGCACATACCAGGTGTAGGCAATTTGCGTACGGACGAGAAACGTCACAAGCAGCCCGGCGCACATGCCGGCGATGGCCGCCCATTCGCCCGGCTTCTTCGTCAATACGCCCAGCAAGAAGACGCCCAGTAGAGCGCCATACAGCACCGAAGCGATGGAAAGCCCGGCTTCGAGCACGGACCCCCAGTGCCGCGCGCTCAATCCGATGAGAAACAGCACGATGCCCCAGGCGACGGTGGCGAGGCGCGCCAGCCTCAGGTAGTAGGACTCGGGACGTTCGGTGGCCGCTTTACGCACGCCGCGGAAATCCATCACCGTCGTCGAGGCCAAGGCGTTGAGCGCCGCACTCAAGTTTGACATCGCGGCGGCGAGGATAGCCGCCATCGCGAGCCCGGTCACGCCGGGCGGCAGGTTATTCCAGAGGAATTCGGGGTAGATGCGCTCGGGGACCTTGGGCGCAGTGAGGCCGCGTTCGCGGAACTGCACAAAGAGCATGGTGCCGATGACCAGGAAGAGTGAGAACTGGAAGAAGACTACGAACCAGCTCGCGAAGAGGGCGCGGCGGCTGTCCTTCTGACTCTTGGCGGAGAGCAGACGCTGGACCAGGAGCTGCTCAGTGCCGTGGCTCGCGGTGGTGAGGAAGCAGCCCCCGATGACGCCGGCCCAGAAGCTGTAGCTGCGCAGGAAGAAGGCGTGGGTGAACGAAAAGCGGAAGTCGAAGATCCGAAGCTTTCCGAGCGGGCCGGCCACCTCGGCCACATGATGCCAGCCGCCGGGAATCTGGCCCAGGATGACGAAGAAGCTCACTAGCGCTCCGGCAATATAGAGGAACATCTGGACCACGTCGGTCCAGATGACGGCGGTCATGCCGCCTTCGAATGTGTAGACGAGGGTAAGACAGACGATCACTACGATGGAAGCGACTTCGCCGGTCCCGAGCACGATAGAGATGACGATGGAAACGGCAAAGACCCGGACGCCTTCGGCCAGGGCGCGCAATAGCAGGAATGTGCCGGCGGTGAATTTACGAACGCGCAATCCGAAGCGGCGCTCCATAAGTTCATAAGCCGTGAAGAGTTCGCCCCGGAAGTATTGAGGCAGGAAGAGCCGCGAGATAACGATGCGGCCTGCCAGGTAACCCATCACCACTTGGAGAAAACCGTAGTTGCCTGCAAAGGCAAGAGCCGGGGTACCGATGACGGTGAGCGTGCTGGTCTCAGCCGAGACGATGGAAAAGCCAATAGCCCACCAGGGGGCGTTTCGGCCTCCCAGGAAGTAGTCCTTGAGCGACTTCTGGCTCTCCTTGAAGCGGGTGCCGAACCAGGTAATGCCGATTAGATAAGCAATGATGACGGCAAGATCGAAAGCGTGACCACCCGAGGCCAACGGCGTCATGAAGTCAGGAGGATAGCACGGGCCACAGGTTGTAAGCGGGTTGTAATAACCCGCGAGGAGGTTTCACGGCGGAATACGTTTGGCCCGGTCCGAGGGAACAAGATTCCGGGATCGCACATCTAACCCGTTAGGACTGTTGCGGCTAAGCCGGGAATTCCGCTATACTCCGCTTTGCGCTTTTCCCGGCGGACGGTTTCCTTTATGATTTGTGAATCGGCTCTGGCGTCCGTTTCCGCCTGTAGCCAGCCGGGTTCCGGAGCGAGGGCGCAAGAATCAAATCGCCAAGTCGCATAATGAGTGATGCCCGGTTCAGTTGATTTTCGCGTCCAGGCCGGGCAGCCAAAATCGGTTTTAAGATTCAGTGTCCTTCGGGAGGTAGTCGTGCAGTTTTGTCCAGTGAGAGCCATCAAGTCCGCACTCGCGGTGAGCGCTCTCTCATTTTCATTCGTGTCATTTTCGTACCTGACGATGAGCGCTCATCCGGCGAAGGCCCAAGATGCGGCGGCCGGGGCCAAGAATTGGAAGGACCGGGCGGAATACGACCTTTACATGTCGATTAGCCAGGCGACCGATCCGGCTAAGAGGCTTGAACTGCTGAATCAATGGCAGGACAAGTATCCGCAGACGGATTACAACAAGGAACGGCTGCAGTTCTTTGTCCCGACCGCAGCGCAGGCCGGGCAGCCAGCCAAGACCTTGGACTATGCCGGCCAGATGCTTAAAATCGATCCCAAGGACACGACTTCGCTCTACTACACGGCTCTATTTGGACCGGCCGTTTACGGGGTGAAGGCGACGCCCGATCAACTGTCGCGGGTTCACAGCGCCGCGCAAGGGCTTCTGGATTTCGCCAATGGGGAGAAGCCGGCGACTGTGAAGGACGCCGATTGGCCCAAACAGAAGAACACGTTAGCAGCTTTGGCAGACAGTTCGCTCGGTTGGGAAGCGTCGGTGAAGAAAGACTACCCAACCGCTGAGAAGGATTACTTGGCCAGCATTCAGGCGAACCCGGAAAATGCACAGATTGCCTACACCGACGCCGGCATTCTGTTGGCGGATAAGAAGTATCAGGATGCCCTGTTCTACTACGCACGAGCTGCCTCCTACGATGGCCCGGGCGCTCTGCCCCCGGCCACGCGCGATCAAATAAAGGCATACTTCCTGAAGATTTATGGCCAGTACACAGGTGGCCCGGATGGCGCTGACAAGGTAATGGCCATCGCGAAGGCGAATCCGACGCCGCCCGCGGATTTCCACATTGACAGCGCTCAAGATAAGGCAAATAGGGAAGCTGCTGCCCTTCAGGCAAAACTAGATAGCGATCCCGCCCTCAAACAGTGGTATCAGGTGCAGCAAAGCCTCATTGGCGATCAGGGTCAGGCCACCTTCGACTCGAACATTAAAGATGCTCAATTGCCCGGCGGCGATGTGAAATTGTTCAAGGGTACGGTGATTTCTCTCGATCCCGCCGACAAGCCAACGAAGGTAGTGGTTGGCGTATTCGACCCAGCGAAACCCGACGCAACATTGACGTTCGAATCCCCCTTGACCTCACCGGTCAAGGTGGGTGATGTGGTTGAGTTCTCGGGTGTGCCCGACTCCTATACGAAGGATCCGTTCATGATCGTGTTTAAGGATGTGGAAGGTCCGAACCTAAAGACGACGGCCCCGGCGAAACCGAAGCCGGCCCGCAGGAAAAAGTCGTAAGCCAAGTTGCTCCAACGAAAGGCCCCGCCCGGGCTTTTCCATTTTTCAACCAGTTGACGAGAAGCTTGACGCTGTCCGATTACGAGATTCGCGACACAACCGATATCCAAACCCCCGCGCTGGTCACTTATCCGGCGTTCGTCGAGGCAAATATCGAGGCGATGCTGGCGGCCATTGGCGGGCCTCATCCGGCCGGCCGCTGGCGGCCGCATCTCAAGACCTCGAAGAGCAAACAAGTGATGGAACGCCTTCTGAACCGTGGCGTCCGGCAGTTCAAATGTGCGACCACTCGAGAGCTGCAGGCCGCCTGCGAAGCCTGTGCATCGGACGTCCTGTTGGCTTATCCGGTGACCGGCGCCAATGCGCGGCGGGTGGAGGCGCTCGCCCGCCAGTTCCGGGGTGTCCAGATTTCAATGTTGGTGGAGGACGCGGAATCCATCCGCCGCTGGCAGGGGAAGCCGGTGGGCCTGTTCCTCGACGTGAATCCGGGCATGGACCGCACCGGCATCAGCGAGGCTCACGTTGAAGAGATTGTGGCCCTGGCGGGCGCGTGTGCGGTGCAGTTCCGCGGCATCCACTATTACGACGGCCACCACTCGCAAGTCAACTACGCTGAGCGTGAGCCGGCCGCGCACGCTGGATACCGAACACTGATCACGCTCACCGAGGCATTGCGGACCGCCGGGCGCCCACCGGCCGAGGTGATTACCTCCGGGACGCCGGCATTCCCCTGCGCTTTGAGCTTCGATGGCTTCTCCCGCGCCCCCTTCGTTCATCGTGTCTCCCCAGGAACCACGGTCTATAACGACATGGTCAGCCTGCGCCAATTGGAAGGCATGCCCGGTCTGCGTCCCGCGGCCTTGGTCATGGCGTCGGTGGTGAGTCATCCTACTCCTACGCGCTTCACCTGCGACGCGGGCCACAAAGCCGTTTCGGCCGACGCCGGGGTTCCAACCTGCGCGATTCTCGGGCATCCGGACTGGCAGCCCCTGAAACCGAGCGAAGAGCACTTGCCTGTGGATGTTCCCGAGGGTTCAGCCCTCCCGCCGCTGGGGACCATCCTATACTTACTACCGCGGCACATTTGCCCGACCGTTAATCTGTTCGACGCCGCTCTTGCCGCGGATACTGGTAGGATTGTGGGCTCATGGCGGGTGGATGCCCGGGGCCACGACGGTCCTTTTGTGCCGGCCGCCTAGGTGTTGCGATGGACCGATCCAGACCTATTTTGGTGACCGTAGGCGGCTTCCTCGGTGCGGGAAAGTCGCGGCTGATCCTGGCCGCCTCGCAGATTCTGGCGAACAAGGGCATTCGGGTGGCGGCGGTTCTCAACGACCAGGGTTCGGACCTTGTCGATACGGCGTGGGTTCGCCAACAAGACGTGGAGACGCAGGAAGTGGCGGGAGCTTGCTTCTGCTGCCAGTTCAGCAAGCTCATTCAATCGGTGGAGCGGCTGCGGGCGACGGAACCGGCCGTCATATTTCTGGAGCCGGTGGGGAGTTGCACGGAT
This sequence comes from Acidobacteriaceae bacterium, assembly GCA_903970405.1. Classification (GTDB taxonomy): domain Bacteria; phylum Acidobacteriota; class Terriglobia; order Bryobacterales; family Bryobacteraceae; genus CAJCIT01. Next base: position 32,373 of record CAJCIT010000044.1, read on the forward strand.
ATCTCCGCCACTGTGCTCCAGCCGCTGAAATCCTCCTACAGCCGTGATTTTCAGTTGGCGCCCTTCACCGTCTTGGTGGATCCGGCTCGCGCCCGTTATATGGCAACTCCCAAGGCCGATCCGCAATTGCAATACCTCTTCTCACAGCAGTTGCTGGAAGCCGATTTGATTGTTTGGAGCAAGTCGGATATTGATGCGCCGGCGATGCAACTGGCCGGTTTTCAGAACTCGCGCCAGTTGAGCGCAAAGACGGGCGAGGGGGTGGCGGGCTGGCTTTCCGAAGTCATTGGCGGAAAAATGGAGCCGGGCGGCAAGTTGCTCCAGAACATTGACTACGGCCGCTATGCCGCCGCGGAAGCCTGCTTGGGCTGGCTGAACTGGCAAGCGTCCGTCAGACTTCATGCTCCGCTCACCCCCGCCATGCTGGGCGGCCCGCTTCTCGACGCCCTGCAGGCCCTGCTGGTTGAAGCGGGCGTTCCCATCGTGCATCTGAAGATGATGGTGCGGTGCGCTTCGGGATACGTGGAAGCGGCCGTGTGCTCGAACGAAGATCAGCCGGAAGCGTACGGCGATCTTTCGGCCTCCCCTGCATCTGAGCATGAGATCACGGTGAATCTCCGCGCAAAGGCAGATCCAGAGCAACTATCCAAGACCGCGACGGCAGCTTTCGATCAATTGCCAGGAGTGCTTCGCTTCACCAGACAGGACTGCTTCCAGCCCGCTCCGCCACGGCCAGAAATGCGATTTCGGGAAGTGGTCAGCCCATAATCCCGGGGTCCATCGTTCAAAGCACAGCCCGACCTACTGAACCGCGCGCGGAGCGAGCGGACCATGAGTCAGCGGCGCCCCATGCGCACCGAGGCGACAGCCCCCTTATCTGTGCTCGAAAATAAGACCTGCCGGGGTCCGCTTGCTCTCGCGCGCGGTTCAGAAGACTCGGCATTCCCTCCCGGCTTCAGCTCTTCGCTTTCTTGGCCGCGCGCTTCGTCAACGCTTTGTCCGCCGGTTTCTTTCCCCGCAGCTCGCCGCTCTCCATTGCAGCCTGGAACACCTTGAAGTCGGCCTCCACCAGCTCCGCGTAACCCAAGCCAAACCTGGCGATGGAATCGCCCACTTTCTCGCCGTTCCCGAGATAACCCAGCAACTCAATGGCGTCCCCGCTGCGTCCGTGATCGTGCCCCAGCAAGGCGCCGGCGGCCGCGGCAAGCTCGCGCAGACCGTCTCCCTTCAGGCTCGGCAAAGCAACCGTGCCCTTGTGATCGTTCAGTTGACGAACCAGATATTGGTGAGTGCCGAACGTGGTCCAGCCCAGCAGCAGGTCGGAGTAAGCTTGCATGCGGTGTTGGCCATCCACCACGCGCTGCCCTTGATGGTCATGTAGACAGGGCCACAGCGCCGACGCGTAGGCCGATTCCACTTCTTGCTTCACCTGCAAAAAGAGCGGATCGCGCTCCCCATTGCCGAACATGAGGACCACCCAATCGCGCAGACCCACGCTACCCGTGCCCACAATCTTGAACGCCGCATCGCGGGCTTCGAAGAAATCGAAAATGTGGCGGCGTTCGGGAGGGAGCGAGTTCCGATATTCCGGCAGCGCCCCGATCACGCGTTTTCGCTCCGTGGCCGTGGCCCGGCGCAAGTTCGGCGGCGTGTCCTTGAACAGAATGCGGCCATTGCCGTCGCGTGCGGTGTATTTGTTCAGCAGTTCCAGAGGCTGCGCCCGACGCGATTGCGCAATGGCGGCGGAAAGCGGTGCGGCATCTTCGTTCAGGTGCGTTCGTGTCCGGGCCGCGGTAAGCAGCGGCAGGCCGGCGAGTTCGGCCACTGCTTCCCGGTAGGTGGAAACCATCGTTTCGATTGCCAGGGAGCAGCCCGAGCGTCCATGGCCCGACTCACGCCCCGCCAGCACCAGGCTCGCCGCCATGCGCTTCACGTCCCATTCCCACGGGCCGGCGTGCGTCTCATCGAAGTCGTTCATGTCGAAGACCAGCCGTCCGTCAGGAGCGGCAAAGGAACCGAGGTTTTGCACATGGGCATCGCCTCCCAGTTGCACCAGAATGCCGGTGTGGGGCAGGCGCATGAAGTCGGCCACCATCACTCCCACCGATCCTCGAAAGAACGCGAACGGCGATACCGACATCCGGCTGTACTTTTCCGGGATCAGTTCGGGAACGCGGTTGGTTTCGAACTGCTTCAGAATCCCGACAACATCGATCTTCCGCTTTTCCTTTTCAAGCTCGCCCAAGGCGCTCCGGCTCAACTTTTCGCGCTGCGAACGCCCGCGCGCGGTTCGCTTTTCAGGACTTCCTCTCTTCACAATGCTGCGGTTCGCGGCCACCTGGTGTGTGGCGCCGCCCTCGCGATGTGGTTCGCCGGACTCGATGTTCGTTTGCATTGGCTGCCCCGATTCTATCCCGATAGCTCAATGAAATGTAACGTTCCTGAAACAGTTTGCGGCGTCCCGTCCTGGCCAAACCTGACCGCAAAACCGTTAAGCTGGAGTCAGAACCATGCTCCAATCCCGGCCGCTCGACAACGCGGGCGTCTCGCTGCATGAGGTGCACGATAGCGTCAATACGTCGCACGCTTCGGTGTGGCGTAGGATGCTGGCATTCGCGGGCCCCGCGTACCTGATTAGCGTCGGCTATATGGATCCGGGCAACTGGGCCACGGATCTCGAAGCCGGCGCCCGCTTTGGATACAAGCTGCTGTGGGTGGTGGTTGTCTCAAACCTGATGGCGATCCTGCTGCAGACGCTGAGCGCGCGGCTGGGCATCGTCACCCGCCGGGATCTGGCCCAGGCATGCCGTGCTGAGTATCCTCGAGCCATGTCGCAGGCTCTGTGGGTGCTCTCTGAGATCGCCATTGTCGCCTGCGATTTGGCGGAAGTGCTGGGCGCCGCCATTGGCTTAAATCTTTTATTCAAGATTCCGCTGCTGGCAGGTGTGCTGCTGACCGCTTTAGACACGCTGCTGTTGCTCTGGTTCACGCGCCTCGGCATCCGTGTTATTGAAGCCTTCGTCCTCAGCCTCATTGCGATGATCGCGGGCTGTTTCGCCGTCGAAATTTTCTGGGCCCAGCCGCATTTCTCCGATGTGATGGGCGGCCTGATTCCGCGCATAGATGCCGGCAGCCTCTATGTGGCGGTTGGAATCCTGGGCGCAACCGTGATGCCGCATAATCTGTACCTGCATTCGGCGCTGGTGCAGACGCGGCGGGTGGGCAATTCGCGGAAGGAAACGGGCGACGCCTGCCGCTTTAATTTTATCGATTCCGTGTTGGCGCTCAACGGCGCGCTGCTGGTGAACGCCGCCATCTTGATTCTGGCGGCCGCCGTCTTCTTCAAGAACCACATTGTGGTGACGCAAATCCAGCAGGCGCACCAGTTCCTGACGCCGCTGCTTGGCACTACCATGGCCAGCGTCCTGTTTGGGCTGGCCCTGATCTGTTCCGGCCAGTCGTCCACCCTCACCGGAACCATGGCCGGCCAGATTGTGATGGAAGGCTTTCTGCACTTCCGCATGCGGCCGTGGCTGCGGCGCATGGTCACGCGCAGTTTGGCCATCGTTCCGGCGGCGCTGACCATCGCTTATGCCGGCGATAACGCCAGCTTTCAACTGCTGATACTGAGCCAGGTGGTTCTGAATATCCAGTTGCCATTCGCCGTGATTCCGCTGGTGCAGTTCACCAATGACCGCGGCCGCATGGGCGAGTTCGCGAATAACCGCTGGGTAAAAGTGCTGGCATGGGCGGCGACGGCTGTGATTCTAACGCTGAACATCGGCTTGGCGTGGCAGCAGACCGCGGAGTGGATGGCGGGCGGCAGCTTGTTCGCGGCGGCGGCCGCAATTATTTGTGCAGTGGCGTTGCTGGCGATGCTGGGAACGATGTTGTTCTGGCCGTTGGTGAAGCACCGCCGGCGCGGGCCGGAGCCGCCGGTCGCCGTGGCCGTTGAGCCTGACGAATCTCTCACTATCGAGCCGCAGCGCTACCGGCGCATCCTGGTCCCGCTCGATCATTCCGAAGCCGATCGTAACGCCATCGCGAGCGCGTTATCGCTTGCCTCGGCGCACAAGGCGGAGATTACGTTGCTCCACGTGGAAGAGGGCGTGACCAGTCAACTTTTCGGGTCGCTTGCCTCAACCGCCGAGGAGCAGGAGGGACTCAACTATCTGCAGCGCGTCGCGGCGAAGCTGCGCGAGTCGGGCGTCGACGTGGAGACGCTGGTGCGGTACGGAGAGCGGCCGGCGGAAGAAATCGCGAAGGTTGCGAACGAACTCGCGCCGGATCTATTGGTTCTTGCGGCGCACGGACACCGTGGATGGAAGGATTTGGTGTTCGGCACAACGATCGATTCCGTGCGTCACCGAACGCACATTCCGCTGCTGATCGTCCGGCAAAGCGGCAAAAAGCGTGGGGGGTAGTAAAGGCGGATCCCCCGATTCATTCAGCCTGAGCGTTAAGTTTGGCAAGGTGGGCGTCGAGTTGGTCCTCTGGAATACCCTCTCCCCGTTCGAGCTGACCGATTCCCAGCCTGATCTTTGCGTCGCCGGGCGCCAAGATTGAAAGCTGCCCCTCGGTCATTCCAAAGCGCGAGCGGCCGCCGCGTTCGCGGCCTGAGCCCACCCAATCCAACCTCATGTCGCGGCAGACCTCATCGAGCATAGCCAAGGTACAAGTCTTCTGCTCCATGGCGAACGCTGTAACCAGAAGGTTGTCGCAAATCGCGTTGATGACGCGAGGCGTTCCATGGGTCCGGATAAAAATCTCGTTCAGAAAGTCCACCGAAAAGATCTTCTGGTCAGGCAGGCCGGCGCGCGCCATCCGGGCGTTCACATACTCAACCGTCTGCTCCTCCGTCAGGGGCTTCAATCCGCATCGTAAGACAATGCGCTGCTTGAGCTGCCGGAGGTTGGGAGCATCCAGCTTTCGGTCAAGTTCCGGCTGGCCGGCGAGGATGATCTGGAGGAGCTTTCCCGTGCGGTTCTCCAGATTCCCGAGAAGTCGTACCTCTTCCAGAACCTCCCAATCGAGATTGTGCGCTTCATCGATGATCAGGACGCACGTCCGCCCCTTTTCGGCTTGTTCAAGCAGCATGGTATTTAACGCGATAAGCACATCGGTCTTCGACTTCCGATCGGCGCGGAGATCGAAGTCATAAGCGATCATTTCGAAGAACTGCGCCGGCGTCAGGCGCGAGTTGAAGATGAAAGCGAACTCAAACTGTTGAGAATCAAGGTAATCCCGCAGACACTCGAGCATGGTGGTCTTGCCGGTGCCGACCTCGCCGGTGAGAACGATGAACCCTTTGCGGCCACGCACTCCCCAGATCAACTGTGCAAGCGCTTCTTCGTGTTGGGGGCTCCGGTAGAGAAACTCGGGATCGGGACTCAGGTTAAACGGACTCTCACGGAAACCGAAGTAGGCGTTATACATTGGGCGTCTGTGGCTCGTCTTGAGCGGAAAAAATAGAAAACCACGCAGAACCGCTTCGTGAGGCCTCTGATCCCCATCATAGCGTGATTAGCGCCGAAATCGTGCTAGGAAATTGAGCAACCTTTTATCGGCTAACAACTTACGCGAGTTTTTCGGAGGAGAATGCCCCACAACGCATTTAGCGGATTTTGGGCCGGCTGGTTCTTCTTTATGATCGCTTTGCCATGTAAATCGAGCAACCTGCGCGTTTCGATGACAGCCTTGTCCATGCCTGGTAGAATCCCGTTTTTGAGTTGAATTGTATCAAACCTGCGCGGTCTGTAAGCCGGTTTCTGTACCCACCTGGGTGGGCGGCAACCATTCGTCTAGACCTGCCATCGCTGACAGGCTCAAGCAACCTACCCGGAAGTTGTAACGGAGCGGGCCGCTCCTCCTCCCCTATTTGGTCTTGCTCCACATGGGGTTTTCCCTGCCAGCCCGATTGCTCAGACCGCGGTGCGCTCTTACCGCACCTTTTCACCCTTACCAGACGTTTCCGCCCGGCGGTATATTTTCTGTGGCACTATCCGTAGCGTGCGCTTTGAGCGCAAACCCCCGGCCGTTAGCCGGCATGCTGCCCTGAGGAGACCGGACTTTCCTCTCGGCGCCTGGAAAGCCAGACACCCAGCGGCTGCCCGACCGCGCAGGCAAATCCCAGTATCTCACCAATCCCAAGCGGCCGATTTTCGACTATATTTAAGATTGTTAACGGAACGGATCGAGGCGCGGAGACATCCCTCGATTCGAAGCTAACCATGTCCTATTCGTCCAGACGCCGTTTTCTTAAAGCAATCAGTCCGGCGCTCGCGGCGCCGGGACTCCTGTTCGGACAGTTCAAGCCGCTCAATCCGTTACCGGATCAGGAGGGGCCGCTGCCGCAGCCCGGTCAGCCGGCGCCGAAGCGCAAAACAGATCAGCCCCCGGCTGACCAGACGCTAGATCAATCCGGCGACAAGGCGAGGTTTTCCACGGACGTCAAGCTGGTGCAGTTGTATGCGACCGTGCGCGACGCCAAAGGCGCGATTGTCAAGGACTTGGATAAGCCGGATTTCATTCTCAAGCAAGACGGGGAGACGCGGCCGATTCAGTATTTCTCGCGGGAATCGAATCTGCCTTTGACCATCGGCCTGCTGGTGGATACCAGCGGCAGCCAGCGCCGCGTGTTGGAAGATGAGCGCAGCGCCAGCTTTAAGTTCCTGGACCAAGTGCTTCGCGAAGACAAAGACAAGGCCTTCATCATTCATTTCGATCGCGAAGTGGAGCTGCTGCAAGACCTGACCTCCAGCCACCCGAAACTCGAAGATGCATTGAATCTGCTGACCGTGGATAAACCAACGTACGCGTCGCGGCAGGGCGGCGGCGGTTACCCGGGTGGCGGGAACGGCGGAGGTGGTGGCTGGCCTGGCGGCGGCGCGGGTTGGCCGGGCGGAGGCGGTGGCGGCGGCGGACGCAGGGGAGGGGGCGCCCAGCGTGGACAGCACGGTGGCGGAACCTCCATGTACGATGCGATTCTTCTGGCCGGCGACGAAGTGTTGCGAAAACCCAAAGGGCGCAAGGCCATGATCCTGATGACCGACGGCGTGGATAACAACAGCAAGGTTTCATTGAGCGATTCGATTGAAGCGGCACAGAAATCCGACACTCTGGTTTACTCGATTTTGTTTTCGGATGCGACGGCCTACGGCGGCGGAGTGCCGCAGATCCCAATAGGGCGGCGCGGAATAGGCGGACGGGGTTCAGGCGACTCGCCTGAAGATGGCAAACGCGTGCTGCAGCGCATCTCGAAGGAAACGGGCGGCGGGTTCTTTGAAGTTTCGAAGAAGCATCCGCTGGATGAGACCTTCGCGCGCATTCAGGAAGAATTGCGCAGCCAATACAGCCTCGCGTTTACGCCGGACTCGGGTGACAGCTCCACCTACCATCGAGTGGAATTGACCACCGTGAAGGCCGACCTGAAGGTGCAGACGCGCGAAGGGTATTACTCGGCCGCGGAAACCGGCGCTCCCTCTCGCTCATAATCGAAGGCCAAGCCGCCAATCGGGAGATTGGCGTTCCCAAGCGCGGCATCCGCTCGCCGTCTCACCCATACTAAAAGTGTGGAGCGGTTTTTTGTTCAGAGTTTCGGGTGCCGGGCGTCGCAGGCGGATGGCGATGCGCTTACGGCTTCGCTCGAATCCACTGGCATGACTGCCGTGGCCGATCCGGTCTCCGCGCAGCTCATCGTGCTGAACACCTGCACCGTGACAGCGAGCGCCGATACCGAGGCGCGGCATCTGGTGCGGCGGTACCATCGCCAGAACCCTGAAGCCAAGATTCTGATTACGGGTTGCTACGCCCAGCGCGATCCCCAGGGCCTCGCCGCCATGGACGGCGTCACGTGGGTAGTGGGCAACTCCCATAAAACGGCGATTGCGGCATTGGTTGAGACCCAGATGACCGAGGCGTATCACGGGCGCGTGCTCGTGGGCGAGATGCCGTCGATCTATTCCGCGTCGGCCATCGCCGGTATTCGCGAGGACCGCACCCGGCCGAATCTGAAGGTTCAGGATGGCTGCAGCAATAAGTGCAGCTTCTGCGTTATTCCTTCAGTGCGTGGGCGCAGCCGGAGCGCGCCGCTGGAGGATGCGCTTGCGCAGATGAATCGCCTGGCGCCGCGATATGCCGAGGTTGTGCTGACAGGTATCAACTTGGGCCGTTGGGGGCGCGATCTGCCAGGCGGCCAGCGCTTTCCCGGCTTGGTGCGCGCCATTCTTGCTCAGACTCCGTTGCGCCGCTTGCGCTTGAGTTCCGTGGAGCCGATGGACTGGAGCGATGAGCTGATTGAACTGATGGCTCGGGAGCCGCGCATTGCGCGTCACGTCCACGCGCCGCTGCAATCGGGCTCAGATGCCGTGTTGAAGCGCATGTTTCGCAAGTACCGCACGCGCCATTATGCGTCACGGATTGAGCTGGCGCAT
>CAJCIT010000045.1 GCA_903970405.1 Acidobacteriaceae bacterium
AGCTACTTGCCCCTGTTTAAGCCTTAAGCCCCTCTCGTTCCGGCAGCAACCGCTTGCTATCCCGAACTTCGCCAGTCAGGCAGTTTTGCATTGATCAATGCAAAACAGACCTGCAATTCACCAAGGCCCTCCCGATGGGAGGGACGCGGTTCCATCCGGTATAGTCGTTGGTCATGCGCGGTCCTTTACTGCTTTTAGAAATATTGATTCTGATTTTTCTTTACGGCTGCGCATGTATAAAAGTGGCGGAAAGTCATCCCATGGCAGGACGCTTTATGCAAACGCCTTTGCTGGCCGGAGGCTATGCATTTGTAGGCGTTCTTATGGTGGGGTGCTTTATAGGTTCTCACTATGCACTGCCCTTCTTCTTTCCCTTGTATCTTCTAGCGCTCCGCAAGGCATGGAAGGATTTAAAACCCAAAACACCCATGGAGTAACTGAAGGCGGCGGGAATATCGCTACTCCCGACCAGCCCCGGCCTCCAGCTCGGCGCTCGGGTTGCATCCCTGCATTGCCCTATCCTCCGGCTGGCCCGCTTGCATTCTAGCCGAAACAGCGCCGACAGAGAAGCCTCAAATTCAAGCCGCACAACGTATTGTCAATCAGCCCCGAATAATCTTCGGACGTCGAAAGAGACGCTCGGCTATACTGCCGCCAACAATCCGGCTGTCGAGCGTTAGAATCTCCTCAATATCCAGGGCGATACCCAAATCCATCCGACGGTCCATGAACTAGAGGTGCCATCGCGTCATGTTGTACGAATTTGTACGAGAGCAAAACTTGGGCGCTTGTAACTTACTGAACCGGCAGACTGAAATGAATGGACATGGATTCCAGACATCTAAATCCATACCCTAGAGCCAAGTCATCGTGTCTCTCAATTTTGCTGCGGCTGTCGCCGATCGATCCGGAACCTTTCGCCTACTTTCGGTAAAACTGGCTTTCCCGCTGGGAAGCCATTGCGCTGGCGGGGCCGCTCGGGGTGGGATCCTTTGTCTGCTACTTGGTGCTGTGTCCACGGGCTTTCTGCCAGTTGAAAGTCGTTCCTTCGCTCAGGGGCCTGAGGTTGGCGCCAACTTTCGGTCAGTAAAGTACCCGGCGGCAAGGTCCTGGTGGAGCCGCGGGTCCCGATCCGTTCCTATATATTCGTCAAGGAAGTCCAGCAGTAGTTGGACTTTAGGCGCAAGGCCTGATGGGCCAAAGAAAAGCGCGCATAGCGTGATCGGTTCAAGGGTCCATTGCGGCAAAATGGGCGTCAAAGCGCTGCGAACGTCTGGTTTTTTCGCCATCCATAAAGGGAGGATCGCGATTCCAAACCCACTAACAGCGAGCTTCAGCGCGACTGTCGGATCGCTGGTAATCACTCGGAAAAGGATGTTTGGCGTCACGATGTTTTTGCCGTTGCTGAGCTTCCAGGCTTCGGAACCGAAGCAGGCGTGAGCGGTGAGGTCATCCGGAGTTGCTGGGTTGCCTACGGCCTGGATATAGCTTGGGCTCGCGAAAAGTCCGCGAACTGTGCCTGGATAGGTTCTCACGCGGCGCAAGGAGTCCTTCGGTGCCAGCAATTTGAAGAAAACATCCACGTCTTCTCGGGGTTCCTGATCCCAACCCGACGCGTAAGGCTCGATATCAACGCGCAAGTTAGGGTAACGTCCAAGAAACTCTTTCAGCAAAGGCGCTAGGAGGTCGCGGGCCATGGTGACCGGACAAACCACTCTGAGGAGCCCGCTTGGACTGGAGCGGCGCTCCTGCAGCAACTCGCGGCCGTGTCTTAGGGTCTGCAAGGCGCGTCGGCATGCCTGTCGGTACTCCTTCCCGGCATCGGTCAGGACCAGGCCTCTCGGGCTTCGCTTCACGAGGAGGACGCCTAGGCGCGTTTCAAGTCGAGTCAACGCCCGGCTCACAGTCGAAGCGGGCAGCTTCAACTCCTTTGCCGCCGCCGTCAGCGTGCCCGCCTGGGCCGCCGCAACAAACGTACGGACATCATTGAGATCCAGGTCTTTCATGAGAGGCTCCTCTCTCAAGTGACCGGGCTTGGCTCCCTGGCAGGTGCTGCGACGCCGTTCATCTTGTCGTTCCGTTGAGTCTATCACGGTATTGCTGCGGAGCAATTCGGTATTGCGTAATTGTGTGTATCAACCTGCCTTGACAGAGCATATCTCTGTTTATGACGCTGCGAAGACCGGCTGTCGTGATGCAACAGACAAACGAAAGCGATTGGGTGCAATGAAGATTCTGGTAACTGGCGGAACGGGGAATGTCGGTGGGGCAGTCGTCAAAGAGTTGCTCAAGCGCGGAGCAAAAGTCCGGGTGCTGGCCCGCAAGCAGCCCGAAGAGGGGAAGTTGCCCGCTGGCGTAGAGGTGGCCATTGGTGACCTGCTCGATCCGGCTTCAGTCGAACAGGCAATGCAGGGTATCGGCAAGCTGTTTCTGCTAAATGCCGTCGTGGCTGATGAACTGACGCAGGCGCTGATTGCGTACGGAATCGCAAGGCGAGTTGGACTGAAGCACGTTACTTATCTGTCCGTATTTAAGGTGGATCAGTTCCGCGACGTGCCACACTTTGCGTCGAAGCTGGCGGTAGAGAATGCACTGCGCGAGTTCGGCGTTCCGTATACGATTTTGCGGCCGGGCTACTACATGCAGAACGACGCCACGCTGAAAGCCGCCCTGACGGGTCCTGGCATCTACCCCATGCCGATTGGCACGGCTGGGATTTGCGCGGTGGACACCCGCGACCTCGCCGAAGCCGCTGCAATCTCGCTCACGCAGGACGGCCACGATGGCCAGACGTACGACCTGGTAGGTCCTACGCTGATCAGCGGTCCGGGTAATGCGGCTACGTGGAGCAGGCTTCTGGGCAGGGAAATCAAGTACGCCGGCCACAACTTCGACCAGTGGGAACAGCAGTTGCGCGGAAGAGCTCCAGGGTGGACCGCCTTCGACCTTCGCGCGATGCTCCAAGGCTACTTCGACCGGGGCTTCGCTTCGACTGAGACCGAGGTTGCGCGAGTAACGGCGCTTCTTGGCCACCCGCCGCGCAGCTACGAGAAGTTCGCTAGTGAGACCGCCACACTTTGGAAGGCGTGAGCAACTTCAAATGAAGCCACGGCGAGACGGAGCGTTTACCAGCAGGATAGACGAATGGACATCTTATGCCACAACCTGACACCTTTCCAAAATCGCCCTGGTTCAATTCCGAAACCAGCGCGCTGGTCCTGATCGACCACCAGAGCGGCACGATGCAGCTGGTCAGGAACATCACGTCGGACGCGGCGCTGCATAATGCCGTTCTCCTGTCGCCCATTATTTCCCCGATCACCTAAATCAACAACGCACACTGACTTCAAGGAGAAACAACATGTCCACTGCTATGCCAACGATCCCACCAGACAATCCCAGCCGCAGTCTCACGCTGGCGCAACCCGACAACCTTCCTCACATCGGTTTGGTCGGTGATACCTATACGATCACCGTGACGGGCGAACGGACCGGTGGACGCTTTTGCGTAATTGATATGCATATCCCGCCAGGCGGCGGACCGCCACCCCATCGGCATGACTTCGAGGAGACCTTTATCCTGCTCGAAGGTGAGATGGAAGCAACGTTCCGCGGTAAGAAGTCAACTGTGTGCGCCGGCGAGACCCTGAACATCCCAGCCAACGCTCCGCATCAGTTTCGCAACACTTCCACTAAGCCGGTACGAATGCTCTGTATCTGCTCTCCGGCGGGACAGGAGAATTTCTTCATGGAGGTTGGGATACCGGTCGCGACGCGTACGACGCCCCCGCCGAAGTTAGGCGAAAAAGAGGAGGCTGCATTCATTGAGAAAGTGAAGGCACCCGCGCCCAAATATCGAACCGAACTGCTTAAGGAGGCGTAGGTCCCCAATTCTACGCAGTTTACGCCGCAAAGTGGGCTACCCAATCAGTCTGGAAAGAGAGAAATCACGATAAGTTCGACCTCGACGGTCCTCGCTGTCGGCGCGGCTGGCAAATTC
>CAJCIT010000046.1 GCA_903970405.1 Acidobacteriaceae bacterium
CGAAGCCTGACCTATGCCTGACAGTCCACGCGGCTCATCCCTGCTCAAATCCCTTTCCACCGTGGTGCCCTACCTGAAGCGCTATCGCGCCGGAATTTTTCTTGGCATGGGCGCGCTGGCGATGAAGGATGTATTAGGCGCGGTCATGCCGTTGATCATCCGCGATGGCGTCGACTCGCTCACCCGAGGATTCCAGGCTGAAACTCTATACAAACTCGCCGGACTGCTGATTGCCGCTTCGCTGGTGAAGGGCTTCTTCCAGTATTGGATGCGCGTCATTCTGATCGGCGTCTCCCGCGATATCGAATTCGATCTTCGCAACGATCTGTTCGCGAAGCTGGTGGACCTCTCGCCGGACTTCTACGGAAAATACCGCACCGGCGATCTGATGGCGCGCAGCACCAATGACCTGAACGCTGTTCGTATGATGCTCGGTCCCGGCATCATGTATTGGACGGAAACCGCGCTGACGCTGGTCTTTGCCATCGGCATCATGTTGACTGTGGATTGGCGGTTAACGCTGCTGGCCCTTTCGCCCGCGCCGTTTGTCACTGTAGCCGTGATCTTCTTCGGCCAGCGCATCCACAAGCTGTTTGAGCACATCCAAAGCGTATTTTCCGACATCAGCAGCCGTGTGCAGGAGAACCTGGCGGGTGTGCGCGTGGTTCGCGCCTATGCGCAGGAGAAGGCCGAAGTCGCCCACTTTGAAGCGTTGAACCTGGATTATGTGAAGCAGAACATCGGGCTGGCGAAGATCCAGGGTCTATTCATGCCGCTGCTGCAAGCCCTCATTGGCGCCACGTTTCTGATGGTCCTGTGGGCCGGCGGCCGGCAACTGCTGCTGCACAAGATCAGCCTCGGCAGCTTCGTCATGTTTAACACGTTCATGGGCGTGCTGATTTGGCCAATGATCGCCATGGGGTGGGTGGTGAATCTGATCCAGCGCGGAACGGCCTCGTTGAACCGCATCAATGAGATTCTGCATGAAACGCCCTCCATCTCCGCGCCGGCCGAGCCTCTGGAAGTGGAGAGCTTCAGCGCCGGCATCCGCTTCCGCGATGTTTCGGTTCACTTTGGCGGCCGCCTGGCGCTCGACGGTATCCGCCTGGACATCGCCGAAGGGGAAACCATCGCCATTGTGGGGCACACCGGATGCGGTAAGACCACGCTGGTGAATCTGATTCCGCGCTTCTTCGACCCCGAGGAAGGCGCCGTCGAACTGGGTTCCATCGGAGCAAGTGCAAACCTGCGGCAATTCGACCCGCGGGCCCTCCGCCGTCAGATTGGATTCGTGCCGCAGGAAACGTTTCTGTTTAGCGCAACGCTTGCTGAGAATATTGCGTGGGGCGCGCCGGAAGCTGGCCGTGAGCGGATTGAATGGGCAGCCGAGATCGCCGGGCTTTCGAGCGACATTGCGGGCTTCCCGGCGGGTCTCGACACAGTCATCGGCGAACGCGGCTTGACGCTCTCGGGCGGACAGAAACAGCGGACCGCCATCGCCAGAGCGATTCTGCGCAACCCGCGGATTTTAGTTCTGGATGACGCGCTCTCAAGCGTCGACACGTTGACCGAGGAAAAGATCCTCACTGGGTTGTCGAGCGTTATGCGGGACCGGACCACCATTCTGATTTCTCACCGCGTATCCACTGTTCGCCATGCCCACCGGATTATCGTGCTGAGCCACGGCCGCATTGTGGAGCAGGGCTCGCACGACGAACTGCTCAGGGCGCGCGGGTACTACGCGGAGTTGTATGAGAAGCAGTTGCTGGAAGAAGAATTGGAACTGATCTAAGCGCAAGCGCCTGCTCGGCCGTTCAAGCCTCATGGATCCCTCAGCGCCGCTTACTTCTTACGCATCCAGACGCGCCATGTGATCGGCCCGGCTTCCTTATCGCTCATTTGGCGGTCGCTCAATTTCAGGGCCAACTTCATCTGACCGTGATGGTAGCCCTCATGCCAGAGCATGTGCTGCAGCAAGAGGATCGGGTGGTCGTAGTGAAGATCCATGTCCCGGCCTGCCTCTACCCTGCTCTTTACCGCGTCCCGCACCGTCATGGCGCTCTCGTTCAGCATCCGCGCGATCCGGCCAGGGTCGCGCTCCACCGCCCACTCTTTCTCCGGCAGGCTCTTGGCGAACTCGGGAGCGTCCTCGAACACGAACACAAGCCGGACGTAGTGGATGTGAGTGAACAACTCCGAGATGGAAGGGCTACCCTCCATCGCCCTGGCCTCCAGCCCGCCCTCCGGTAGTGCTCGGAGCAGGTTGACCAGAATAGTGTTATTCCGGTCCCACGAATCGAGCAAAGCCTCCAGCAGGCCTTGGTCTGTTGCGTTCGACATATCCATCCCCGGTTGTTTGACGCCGCAGTCGCGCGCTGCTAGGACGTAAGTTCAGTCAACGCCCGCCCCCACCGGCCTTCTAGCCGCCATGAGTGGCGGCACGGGCCGCCCCGCTAGCGGCAGGCAGCAGTCCGCCGGGCAAACATCATGATTCGCGCCAAACAGGCCAATAGCTTTCTTGGGAGCACCCGCATTCATTCGCTCTTCGATGAGTTCCCGGATCATTCTAATAAAGGCCGGATGAGTCCCCGCGGTTCCGGCGCGTACCAGGCGCATTCCCAATTCCTGGGCCAGCGCCATCGCCTCGGTGTCGAGGTCGTACAGAACTTCCATATGGTCTGAGATGAAACCCACCGGCGCAATCGCCACGTCCCTGATCCCCCGGGTGCTCAACTCGCGCAGGTAATCCAGTACATCCGGCCCCAGCCACGGCTGCGCAGGCGGCCCGCTACGGCTCTGAAACACCAGCCGGAAATCCTTCTTTCCTAACGCATCCGCCACCAGTCGGCAAGTCTCCTTTAACTGCTTTTCGTAGTCGCAGGTTTCCGCCATCGCAAGCGGGATGCTGTGCGCCGTGAACACCAGGGCCGAGGCTTCACGTTCGGAGGGCGACCAATCGGACCATGCCTCCCGAACGCGCTCGGCGCAGACATCGACGTATTCCGGATGGTTATAGAAAACCCGCAGCTTATCGATCCGCGGCGCGCCCTCGCCCACCGCTTCTTGCGCCGCCTTCACATTCTCCCGGTACTGCCGGCAGCCGGAATAAGAGCTGTAGGCGGAAGTCATGAACGCAAGCGCGCTCTTGATGCCATCGGCCCTCATCTGACGGACGGTGTCGCTGAGGTACGGTTCCCAATTGCGGTTTCCCCAGTACACCGGCATGTTCGACCCGTGCTCCCAAAATTCGTCCCGCAAGGCCGCCATCAACTCCCGGCACTGGTCATTAATCGGGCTCTTGCCGCCAAAATGATAATAATGTTCGGCGACTGCCAGCAGCCGCTCGCGCGGGATGTTCCGCCCCCGCGTCACGTTCTCGAGAAACGGGAGAACATCCTCTGCTTTCTCCGGTCCGCCGAACGACACAATCAGCACGGCATCATAAGCCGGTTCCGTATGCATTGTTTATCAGCCCATGACTCCAAATGAAGCCTTGCTTTTAGGATGCCACGCGCGCAAACCAGCCTGATTTTCTTTGTTGTCCCTCAACCACCGGAAATAAGATCCCACGGCCCACAGCAGGACACTAAGGATGCCGTGGCGCGGGCTTTTTAGCCGGCTGAGCCGACATTCGTGTCGGCTGTTCTTTCGTTTCACCGTAATGAGGCACAGCCGAGATGACTCTCGGCTCGGGAGGCTTGGCAGCCTGATGGCCAAAACCCGCCACGGGGCGCGGCTTACCGCGAACCACCCAGTCACGGTCTGACGAAATAAACTATCTCCCACGTTCTCAGCGCTCTGGCGTGTTAGCATTCTGTCGGACGTTCGTTTCCACCTCACGCCCGTGCTACATCTTGATCGCGCTGGAACCTGTCAAAGAACCCTCCCGCCGCACCCGGCCTCCGTCGTGAGCCGCCCACCCGATTCATACAAAGGAACCTCCCACCATGGCCACCGAAGCCCAAACCGCCGCCAACCAGGCAAATGCGCAGCACTCAACCGGCCCCACCAGCGACGCCGGAAAAGCCAAGT
>CAJCIT010000047.1 GCA_903970405.1 Acidobacteriaceae bacterium
TTGATCACAGACTGAGCCCTAAGAATCACCACTGCCCCGGCCACACCGATTTAGATTGTGTATGGCGAGTTCTGTTATTCATGCAAACCATACGCTTGGTGCGAGTGCGGTCGAGGACGCCATAGCTTTTCAACGCCCAGAATGTATTGACGAATTTACTTGGGATTGGCTGACACCAGCTTTTAAGCGCTTGCTCGGGTCCCCAATTAACCCCAACGCTCCTTCTGGTCCTTTCGTGCGCGTAGAAAATCATCGCGGAGCCGATCAGTTAGCTCCTGATGCTTCCTCGCCAGATCCGGATCTGCCTCAAACATCAATTGCTTTAGAGCGCTGATTTCTGCCTGAAGCGAAAGAGCTATTACATATAGTTCTTCTGTTTCTGTTTCATTCATGCGGTGGATCATATCAGGAATGGCGCGCTCGCCTTTTCTCTCAGCCACACACAAATAGCGCAGTACCCGAGCCGATCAGGGCAGGGCCCATGGGATACTGAGGAGACAGGCGGACTAATCGTTGGCTGCACTCTCCCACGGGCTCACACCTGTCGATACAGTAGTCAGATCGGCGCACCGGCGTTACGCCTCGATCGTTGGAGCGGAGCAGGTTGCGCTGGCTCTCATCCTTGTTTTTGCCGGCGGCATTCTGATGCTGCTGGCCGGTACGCAAATTCTCCACTGGTATTGGCTCTTCCTGCTGGCAGGGACGGGTTTAGCTGTTGGCATTCTCCGTTACCGTAAGCGCGCGCTGGGGCCATACAGCGTAGCTCAAATCCTCGATCGCCGCCTTGACCTGAAGGACACGCTCTCTACCGCGTGGTTTATACGGCGCCAGTCTTCGGCCACATCCTTCGCCGCGCCTTCGCCGGCCGCCGAAACGCAGCTCGCTCAAGCTGACGGCATCGCCCGCACGGTCGATCCTGCTCCGGCCTTCCCAGTCACCGGACATCGCACCTGGGCCGCCGCCGCGGTGCTGGCCATTGTCGCTCTGAGCCTCTTTGGCGTCCGCTACTTTGTCAGTCACTCGCTCGACTTGAAGCAATCGTTGATCCCCATCCATTGGGATGAAGTGCTGGCTACTATTGAAAGCCACCTGCCGTCGGCACTTGCTCCGCATGGCGGCCATGAACTGGCCGATGCCCGCAGCCAAACGCAGGACGCGAAGTCCGGAGTTCAGGACCCCACGCTGAACGAAGTAATGGGCGTGAAAAATCCCTACGGCTCAAACACGCCGTCAGAAACGCCCGCCGGTAAAGATCCCAGCGGACAGAAGGCGGATGCTTCAAACCCGGACAACAATACGCCCGGCCCGGAGGGACAAAAGGCCGGCGCCAATCCACTGGGGCAGACGCCCGGCGCCAACTCGCCCAACCAGCAGCAAAATGCCGGCATGCAGCCTCAGCCGAACGGCCAGCAGGGCAACGAGGCGCAGCAAGGCCAGCAGCAGGGACTACTGGACAAGATGAAGGATGCTGTCTCCAGCATGCTTTCGAAGATGCGGCCTTCGCCAGGATCGCAGAATTCCCAGTCCGCGCAGCAACGCCCAAACCAGGATGAAGAGAGCAAGAGCGCCGGCTCTCGGAATGACCAGGCCCAAGCCAAGCAGCCCGGATCGCAGACGCAACAGGGCAGCAAGGAAAGCGGCGCGCAGGGCGAAGAGCAGAGCCAGACCACGGAGCACGCGCAAAACCTGCAGGGCCGGAGTTCAGACAAGCCGTCCGAAAAGAATGGCAACGAAGCTCATTCCGGCGTCGGACGGCAGGATGGCGCCAAAGACCTCCGCGACGCTCAGCAGCAGGAAGCGATGGGCAAGCTGGCTGAGATTATTGGCAAGCGCTCGGCCAGTCTGACTGGCGACATCATGGTGGAAGTCCCCAACGGCAAGCAGCAATTACACACTGCCTACTCGCAGAGATCGGGCAAGCATATCGATTCCGGGGGCGAGATTAATCGCGACGAAGTGCCCCTTATGTACCAGCAATACGTGCGCGAGTACATGGAGCAAGTCCACAAGCAAGCCGGCGCGTCGAAGTAGCTATTTTCTGACTTGAGCTCACCCGTGGCGCGGGCTGTCAAGCCTGCTGAGCCGAGAGTCATCTCGGCTGTACCTATCTCAAAGGCCCGCGCCACGGAGGCTTATCGAAGATACCGGCCGATGGCGCGATCGATCGCCTCGTCGGTCTTCTCTGTCAGTGTCACGCCCTTATGGAGCGACCAGTGCTCAGTGTGCGTGGCGGACTTGCCGGGCTGCACCACCGTCAGCGGACTGAGCGTCTCCATTTCAAGGAACGTGTCGGCGGTATAGGTTTCATAAGAGCAGCCGAAATCCGGGTATTCGGCTTTAGGATCGGCAACCGTCTTCTTCACGAAGAAATCAGACCCGAGCAGGTATCCGGCCGCGGTGTTCGGATTGAAGAGACCGGTCTTCTGCGAATCCTTGTTTCCAGGCTGCATTTGTAGAAGAAGATACTTCTTCGTGAACGTCCAGCGTGGGTCGCTGAAGTTCGTATAAGCCCACATGGTCAGCGGATTCGTGGGCGAAAGAACCGTGTCGTGGCTGCCGCGCGGTGGGAAGATGGCGATGGCGAGGCCGTTAGGCGCCATTTGCGTCAGCGCCCAAAGAGCCATTTTGCGCGGCTTGGCGCCGGCATTGCGGATGCGGTGGATAATCTCAACTTCGCTTCCGGTCGCGGCCAGTTTAACCGTGATTTCCTTCTGCAGATGAGTCTCTTTTTCGACCGGCTGAAGGAGTGTGACTGTATCGCCTGCAATCGTGATCTTGACGGGGCTGTTATCCAGAGCGTAGGTATCGGGAAGGATTTCGGGTGCGGACCAGAGCCGGTGGCCGCCGCGGCCGAACCATTTGGATTCGCCGGATTTCCCGAGTTCTTCGGCGAACTCGACGAAGACATTCCGCCCGCCAACGAATGCATAGCGCATAATGCGCGGTCCAATGTCGGTTGTGACGATCAGTTCCACGTCGCCGTTCGTGATGCGATAACAGTTCGGCCAGCCATCGTAAGCGGTCTTTTCGACTTTTACGGCGGCCGAGGCGATGGCGGTACCGGCAAGAAACAACGAGCAGAGAAGCAAACGCGGCATTCAGCACACTATATCGGATTGCCTGTGGGGCAGGTTGCCAACCTGCGGCCAATTGGCAATCGGCCCGCGCCGCTTAACAAGCTGCCACACACGCCTAAGCCAACTCTCGTGCGTAGGCCAGCTCCTGACGCATCTCTTCGTCGTCATTCCCTTCCTTCTCAAACTCGATGGCGACGAGATGCGGGAACCGAATCCGCTTCAGCTCGCGCATGACTCCCGGAATGTTGGCAATGCCCGTGCCCAGCATGACGTTGTGCTCGGCGCCGGCGGCGGCAACGTCTTTCAGATGGACTAATTTCAGGCGCGGCGTCAGGCGGCGAATTGCGTCGATGGGATCATGCCCGCAGGCCGCCATCTGTCCAACGTCCAGGGTAGCGCCCATCGTGCTTGACAGGGGCGAGATGGCGCGTAGCACGTCGTCCGTACTTTCGTAGGCAAACTTCTGAGGGAACCAATGGTTGTGAATGCCAAAGGTGAGGCCGGCTTTCGTAAACCGCTGGTCGATTTCGCCAAGAATTGAGCCTGTCGCGTCCCCCGACACATTCCGGGCGCCAAATACTTTGGCGTAGCGGACGGCAAGATCCAGATCCTGCGCGGTCTTGATGGTGGCGGTGTAGTAAGACACGCAACGAATCCCGGCCGCATCGAATTTGCGGCGAGCCGACTCCACCATCTCCCCCGAGGGCGGATTCATCAACATGAACTCGCCGCGCGACATCTCGATCTCCCGCACGTTGTTCCGGTTGAGTTGGACGATCATGTCGTCAAGAGACAGCGTGTGATAGGAAAACGTGCCGACACCGATGTTCAGCCGGGGCGGGCTGCCGGCCAGCGCGAGTGGAGTTGCGCAAGCCGCGCAGACCTGGCGCATGAACCGGCGGCGCGAGGGATTTATCATTTCGCGACGACCTGTTGGGGAGAGGGACGCGGGGTGACATCGGCATCCACCAAGCCCAGCGCCCATTCGATGGCCCCAACGAACATCGCCTGAAATTCCGGCTTGTCCCAATTCGCAGAGACATGGCCCAGCGTGGAATAGTAGACGCGGCCTTTGCCGTACTGCTTCGCCCAAGCGACGGCGAAGTCACGGTCGGCCCGATGAACGCGCGGGTTCGTCAGCTCGAGTTTCGTGGCGTCAAGCCGCATAATCACGCGGCACTTGTCGCGGGAGAAATCCTTGAGCTGGTAGATCTCGTCGGTGAGAGTAAACTCGCGGGGCATCTTCGCCATACCGGGGAAGGCCGGGTCTTCCACAAGAATGGATGGTTGAAAAGTTCCCCAGGGGTGCTCATCGTAATAACCACCGATCATGTCACCGTATTCGGGCCATTGCGTGAAGGTAATGGTTGCGCTGTGGACCCCGATGAAGCCCTTCCCGTCATCGTGGACGAATGAGAGAAAGTCCTTCTTTTGCTGATCGTCCATTTCGAGAGTGCCGCCGGTATAGAAAAGAACAGCGTCGAAATCATTCAAATTCTTTGCATTGTATTCGAGCTTCTTCTTGGTCAGCGGCTCAGTGTCGGTGCGAATGGTTGTGTCCCATAAGCCGTTTTCCCGGCCCAGCCGCTCAATCGTGGAAAGCGCGTGCGAAACCGCCTCATGCCGATAGCCTTTCTCCTCGCCAATCGCCAGAAGCTGCTTGCGGTGAGCCGGCGCTTGAGCGAATGCCGATAGGGCCAGCAGAAGGCCAGCGGCAAGAGTTCTCAGGAAAGTCGTCATAGGGGTGGGCTAACGGCTGGCGATGGCCGCTTTGCTCTTCGGCGGCAGGACTTTCTCAACCGGGAGGTCCGCTGGGAACACCAGATTGAAAAATCCGACCATCATTTCATCCCAACTTTGCTCACCCCATGGAACGGTTCGGGTTGGATCGGCGTTGTCAGGATTGTTCGGCGAGTTATCGAAATGGGCCGTGCATTCGATTCTCGATCCCTTGGGGAGAACGATGGGTTCGTCCAGCGTGTACCAATTCTGCCAGTGCCAATTGAAGTGGGGCACGCTGAGCAAGGTCTGGGTCTCGTTGGTGGGATACACGACGCGGTATAGAAAGTCCTTACCGCGGCCATGCATGTGCGGGTGCAGGCCTGAAAGTTTCACGTCCGTTGACACTTCAAAGCTCGAATCGACGCGATAGTTGGGATCGCCAGGCGGAATCTGAAATGTGCCGTTGGTTGCCGACAGCGTGAGCACGCGCTCTTTCGGAGGGTCCTTCGCCAGAATCAGGCCAAGGCGAGTCCGGTCCTGGATCGGATGACCGTTCGGCGTGTAGTGAACCTGGAAGACGATGTCAGAGCCAGCCTTGATCAGCTTGGCTTGACCGGGGCGAAGGATCTCAGCGGGTTGGCCCGGCGCGTAACCCACCAGGAAGTCACTCGGCAGGGCGCTGGTGTCCGGTTCCTCCGTCGTCTTGACTTGAGGCGCAATGAAGAACTTGCCGGCAGGCTGCCCATGAAACCAATTCGATTGCGGTTCGCGAATGAAGGCGATGATGTGGTGGACCACCGCGCGATCCGTGGGCCGCACCTCCGCCGCCTGGACCCAGGTATCCTTCGTGAAGCCGGTGGGAACGATGATGTGTTGGTAATCGACGACGCCTGAGGCCGGAACATCGTAGGCCACCGGCAACTGGTAGATCAAATCCGGCGTGCCGATCTGCCAGCCTTCCACCCATTTCACGGGAGGCGGCATGTCTTTCGGGTCACCCTGAGGCGCTTTGGCATCAACCCAGTCGGAAATGGTCTTGATCTCGTCAGCGGTCAGACTCTGACCGTTCGAGAAGTGGCCGTAGCGCGGGTCGGCAAACCAGGGCGGCATTTTTCCCGTTCTCACCGCTTGCTTGATGGCAGCGGCCCAGGGCCGGGTACTCTCATATGTGAGCATGGAAAACGGCGCAGCCTCGCCGGGACGATGACACGTCTGGCACTCGCGCTGGAGAATCGGCGCTACATCCTTGGTGAACGTGGGCGCACCAATCAGTGAACAGGCGCTTGCCACGAGTAGACTACCGCCGGCGATCAGTTTCATGAGGAATGCTCCGTGGGCGCTGACAATGCGCGCTGCCACCGAGATGAGCGGGTGGCTCGCTCTACTTTAATCTACCGGGTCAAAACGGCGGCCTTGCCTACTTCATTACGCGCCGGAGCGTGTATTGGTCCGGCCTGAGGGTAGCGTTCTTTAGTTTGCGCCAGTCGTCATTCACATTCAGAAGTTTTCCCGTAATGTGGTTTGACGATTCAGATGCCAGAAACGCAGCCATTTCCACTTGCGCCTCCGGTGACGTGCCGCCGGTTTGCCGAACCCTGATCGCACGCTGCACCACCTCTGTGTCCAGGCGGCTGCCGGCCCGAATCACTTCATCGGTAAAGGTGGTATATGCTTCGCCCGGATCGAAGCAATTCACTTGAATGTTGTCGTGAGCCACCTCCGCGGCCAGGCCTTCCACAAAAGGGATCAACGCCTGTTTGGAGGTGTAGTAGGCGCTGAAGCCCTGCGTGGGACCTGAATCGCTGTAGCAGCCCAGCACGATGATCTTGCCGGCGCGGCGCTCCACCATGCCGGGGAGCGCCGCGCGGCAAGAGTGCACCACCCCCATCAGGTTGATCTGCACCGCCTCTGTCCAGGCTTTGAGCGAGGCATGCGCGAACGAATGGAGGGGACCCGGAATGGCGGCCGCGCAGATCAGAATGTCCACCCCGCTGCCAAACGTTACTCGAATCCGGTCCACCGCCACGGCAAGTTGCTCGGGATCGGTAACATCGGCGCGCAGCCGCAGGGCATTGCCGCCCGATTGTTCGATTTCGATATGGGCGAGGTCCAGTTCCGCTTTGCTGCGGCCCACCAGCGCAATGCGGGCGCCGCGCTGGAAGAATCCGATGGCGAGTCGCTTTCCAATACCCCGGCTGGCGCCGGTCACCATCACGTTCTTACCGTTGAAGGTATGTTTCATCGCTTACGCGATCTGCCGGCAACGGGTGGCGCGTCGTGGCGGTCCCGCCTGCCTGGGATCGTTGCTCCTTGTCCTTTTTTTGGGGGAGGCAGCGATCCCGGCTGCCGGTCTTCACGCTTCACAGCTTAAACCATCGCGGCGACAATGTCCTCAAGACCGGCTCTTTACGCGTGGCGCGGGCTTTCAAGCCTGACTGAGCCGGGAGTCATCTCGGCTGTTCCCCGGCATCATTTCCCTCGCACTCGACCAACCCGCAAAACTCGCCGTTTCTGTATACTGGAGAGGGGTAGGCACGCTGAATATTGGCGTGCGCCGATCTTTCTAAAGAGCGCACCGCGGCGATGCGCTAAATGGCGTGAAAGCCGCGATCCCCCTTCTGAACCGCGCGCGTCAGCAAGCGGATGACCGCAAGCGCGTCAGTTGTGCGCGGTGTAAGGCGAAAGCGCACAGGCCGCTTTTTGGCCGTTGTGCGCGGTGTAAGGCGAAAGCGCACAGGCCGCTTTTTGGCCGTTGTGCGCGGTGTAAGGTGAAAGCGCACAGGCCGCTTTTTGGCCGTTGTGCGCGGTGTTACGTGAAACGAGGCGAATGAGTAAAGAAGATAGCATTGAAGTAA
>CAJCIT010000048.1 GCA_903970405.1 Acidobacteriaceae bacterium
CGGGGGTCTCGCAGAACCTTTCGGCCCAGGCGGTCGATGAGCCGGTCATAAGCTTGCGAGAGAAATCGATACGCATCGCCCAGGGGACGAACCCTCCCCGCAAGCTTGGCCACACCATAGCATCCAAAGGAAAGCACACCTACCAGTGAGATGGCGGCAATGCTACCGAGACCCATGATCACTGCTAACGACCGAACAGCAAGCTTGAGAATGGCGTGAGGACCGATCGCGCGCCAACGCGTTGAGCGAGGGACCGCCCGGTCGATGTTCAAAGTCGCTGCCGTTAACTTGCCTGCGAGCACATTCGGCATTGTACTAATTTGACTGGCCTTCCAGCGTTGAACGATGTATTCCGGGCTGCACGTTACCATTGCGGCTTGGGAAACGAGACAAATCCACGGGAGCTAACTGCCGCGGCGAAACGGGCTTCCGCGCTCCGCTTCATCGTCTGCCTGGGCATCGTGAGCCTGTTCGCCGACATGACTTATGAGGGCGCGCATAGCATCGTCGGGCCCTATCTCAAGGATCTGGGCGCCTCGGCGCTGGTGGTTGCCGCTATTGCCGGAGTCGGCGAAATGCTGGGGGCAAGTCTGCGCTTTTTCTCCGGCCGGTTTGCCGATCGCACTCGTGCGTATTGGACCATCACGTTCTGCGGCTATGCCATGAATGTGGTTGCGGTACCGATGCTGGCGGTGGCATCCACTTGGCAAATCGCGGCGATCCTCATTGTCGCTGAACGGACGGGAAAAGCCCTGCGTGGCCCGGCCCGGGATGTGCTGCTCTCCGGAGCTACGCAGGAGGTGGGGCACGGATGGGGATTCGGGCTTCATTCGATCATGGATCAGACCGGCGCGGTGATCGGTCCTTTGCTGATGGTGGCGGCGGTAGCACGCTCGCATCGTTTCGGGCCCGCGTTTCTCTGGCTGGCGTTTCCGGCAGTCGGGACTCTGGCGGCATTGCTGATGGCGCGTGCGCTGAATCCGGATCGGGCGCGCCCGGTGAAAATGCAGAGCCGGCAGGCGCTGCCCGGCCTCTTCTGGACGTATATTGCCGCGGCTGGATTGCTTGCCTGCGGGATGGTGGATTTCCCTCTTCTGGCTTACCGCTTCCAGGGCGCGCAAATCGCGACGGCGGTCGAAATTCCGCTCCTGTACGCGGGCGCGATGGCCGTGAACGGATTGACGGCGCTGCTCTTCGGCAGACTGTTCGATCGCATCGGCCTGAACGCGCTGGTGTTCGGAACTTTTATATCCATGCTTGCTCTTCCACTCGGATTTCTGGCCGGACCGGGAGGCGCAATCGCCGGCGTTGCGTGTTGGGCCACCGGGCTCGGCGCACAGGACGCTTGCCTGCGCTCCGGCATCGCCACCGTGGTCTCCATGAGTAAACGAGGTGGTGCATTCGGCGTATTCAACGGCGTTTATGGCGTCGCCTGGTTCCTTGGCAGTGTCGCGATGGGTTTGCTTTACTCGCGATCCCTTTTAGCGTTGGTCGCATTTGGAGTTGCGTCGCAACTCGGGGCGGCGGTGATGTTCTTCCGGCTGCGCGGAATGCTCGCCGGCAAGGCGGTTTGAAGTGTCAGGCGTGACCCTCGGAAAAAACGTGCCTGACTTAAGCGCCCTTGGAGGGTCTGCTGAAAATAAAGGTCTTACGAAAGGGCGCGTCTGTCTGGCTCCGATTTTTTTCCCCGTTCTCGGTCAGCGTCTCAAGAACCGACAGCAGGCCCAGCACCAGCAGTGCGCCGACGCCAACGTAGCGCACCACTTTCGGCGGAATTCGGCTGGCAATCCATTGACGAACTCCGGCGCCGATTGAGGCCGCTAACGCCCCCTTCGTAGCCATGGCCGCGACGGCGCCGATCCAGACCAGTATTGGCGATCCGAAGCGCGCCGCCATGGTGGCGGCCGTAATCTGCCCGACGTCTCCCCATTCCGAGAAGAAGATGGCAGCAAAGGAAACCATGGCCGCCCTGGAAGCACGATCATCCTTCTCAACCGGGGCGCTCTTTATCGGCTTGAGCCAGAGCGCGATTGCCACGCCAATGAAACTCACGCCGGTGAGCCCGGCGACCAGTAGCGGCGGCAGTTTCGAGATTGCGTTTCCCACCGCCACCGCCACGCCCATCTTGGCCATGAATGCGATCAGCATGCCGAACATGATCGGCGCTGTGCGATAGCGCGTGGCGAGTACTCCGGTGGTGTAGAGCAGTTTGTCGCCGACGATTTCCGCCACAAACACGGCGCCAAAGGTTGCAATCAGAACGCCCATCACTGTCCCGCGACAGCGGCGGCTTTCGAGGATGCCGCGACGTTCACGCTTGTCCGCAGCGCCGACCACCTGGCCATCAAGGCAGCGTAGGCGGATTCCTGCTTCTTACAGGCATCGAGTTGAGCCGCCGTCGGGGGCATCTCAGAAGCCTGCATGCTCATCGCTGAGGCAACCAGTTGACTAGCGATATTGGCCAACGTCGGCGGAACGGCCGGGGTGTCCGCGCCGGGTCCGAAGCCGCCAAAACCTCCTGGGGCGGCGGGGGCCGCAGTCTCCACGGGCGCTAACTCCTCAAGCTTCTTAAGGAGTGCGTCACCGGCGGCGGATTGAGCGTTTGCCTTTACCTTTTCGATCAGTGCCCGGGCCTCTTTATAGGCGCTAAAGGCATTCCTGGCATCGTTCTCCACCTGCGCGGTCAGTGTAAAGATCTGCTGCACCTCGCGAGTCATTTTCACGCGGGGATCCATCTTGACAGCGATAGCCTGAGTCATCGTCTGACCGTTGGCCGTGAGGCGCACGGAATAGACGCCCGGAGGAACCCATGGGGAATTAACACTTGGATAGCTTCGATGCGGGACGGCGCTGCTGGCCCCGAAACCGCCGGCACGGCTACCCGGCAGCGGATCGTAGTGCATGTCCCAGGTGAAGCGATGCATCCCGGCTGACGTCTTCAGGATCTGCGGAGGTGCAGGCCAATATAGCGGCAGACCGCAATCCGGGGCATTCGGAGTCGCCTGGCAAAGCTTGTTGTAGGCCACCGGGTCGGTTGCGGGGTCGGGTTTACGCACGGGATCGCTGCTGGAGTATGTGCGGACAACCTTACCTAAGCTGTCAATGAACTCCAACTTCACGTCGGCAGTGTCCGATGGCAAATAGTAGTCGACGATGGCGCCGGGTGGCGGGTTTTCACCCGCGGGTAATTCCGGCGGCCAGGGTGTGGGGTCGTTTGTATCGAAGCGGATGCGAACGGCTGTGGCAGGCTTGAACAGAAAAGCCTTTGAGGCGGCAGCGGCCTCCGCAGCCTGACGAAGCGGAGTGACGTCATCCAGAATCCAAAAGCCCCGCCCGTGCGTACCGGCGACTAGGTCGGAGCACAGACATGACTCGTCATCCTTCACTTGAATGTCGCGCACTGAGATGGCGGGCATATCGAGCCGTAGCGAACTCCAGTTCTCGCCATCGTCGATCGAAACCCAGACTTGGGTATCGCTGGCTGCGTAGAGCAGTCCTTTCTTGCGCGGGTCTTCCCGAATGGAGTTAGTAACTGCTCCCGGCGCTATGCCGTTGTCGATCTCGGTCCATGTCTTGCCTCCATCGTGGGTGCGCCAAAGATGCGGGTTCATGTCATCCAGGCGCAGAGTGTTCGCGGCGGCGTAAGCCGTTTTTGTGTCAAAATGTCCGGCCTCCATGTTGAAAATGCGCGTCCAGGGTTTGATCTGAGACGGAGTAACGTCGGTCCACTTCAGGCCTCCGTTGACAGTTACCTGGATGAGGCCATCGCCCGTGCCCGCCCAGAGTACGTTGAGATCCAGGGGAGAGGGAGCCAGCGCCGTAACGGAGCCCTGCGCGGCGGGCGTCACTGTGGACGCATACTTGCCTGCGTTCGTGGGGACGGCCCAGCTTTGCCGCGTCAGGTCGCCGCTGATCGGTGTCCAGCTATGTCCGCCGTTCGAGGTCTTCCAGACGCCTGCGGTCGCGAAGAAGAGGATATTGGGGTCCTTCGGCGACCAGATCAGCGGTTGGGTGCGAACTGTGCGTGGCGGCGGCTTTAGCTCTGTCGCCGCGCCCGCCGGAACCGCGGTGCGGCTCGGCGCCGGAGGTCCCACGATGGCCCTCTGGCCAGTGAGGCGGTTATAGACAGTTACTTTTCCGCCGTAGACGAGGTCCGGATTCTTCGGGTCCGGCGCCGCCTCGCCGTACTCTTCGATGTCCGCGGGATGCCAGTCATGAAAGGTGATTTCGCCGTCCATGCCGCGGCTGTCAACGCAAGCCGAACCGGAATCCTGCTGCCCGCCGCAGAGCCGGTAAGGGAAGGCGTTGTCCGCGGTGACGTGATACATGGCCGCGGTCGGCTGGCTATACCAGTTACTCCATGACTCGCCTCGGTTGGCCGAGACCACGCCGCCCTGGTCGCTGACCAGCAGAATAATGTTGGAGTTGTTGGGATTGACCCAGCTCTTTTGATAATCGTCGCCGCCGGGCGCGCCCCGCACGGCCGTCCAGGTGAGGCCCGCATCTTCAGTGCGCCAGAAGACGGTGGAGCAGCTATACACCACTTTTTCGTTCTTGGGATCTACCGTCACAGTGGGCAGATCGCCGCCGCCGATGCGGCCAAGCGGCCGGCTATCGGGTGCGTGACGGCCCTGCGAGCCAGTCTCGTAGACGCGGGGATCGTCCGTTGCCAGCAGCCAATGCTCCCCGCCATCGGTGGTCTTGTAGAAGGAAATATTGCCGCCGCGTCCGCCACGCGGCGCACGTCCCCCCGCTGCAGCGGGAGCTTCGCCTGCCGGGCCGCCTGCCGCCACCGTGGCATAGATGATCTTGGGGTCGCTCGGGGCAATCGCTAGATTCGCCTCAATAATGGGTGGAAGGCCGCCCGCCAGTTTCTTCCACGTGGAACCGCCGTCCACGGACTTGAAGATGCCGCCATCGGTTCCCCCGAAAGCGCCGTTCTCAAAGAAGCCCTGCTGCTGTTGCCAGAGTGCCGCGTAGACGGTGTCAGGCTGGCTGGGGTCGATCCGCACGTCATTCCCGCTTGTGTATTCGTCGACGTAGAGCACCTTCTGAAAGGTGGCGCCGCCGTCGGTGGAACGGAAAATTCCACGCTCCGCATTAGGACCGTAAGGATGGCCGAGCGCGGCGACGAAGACACGGTTCGGATCCTTCGGATCCACTTCGATGTTGGCGATCATTTGGGAATCGCGGAGACCAAGGTGTGTCCACGTCTTCCCGGCGTCGATGGATTTATAGACTCCGTTGCCAACAGCGAGGTCAGGCCGGATGATGCCGGCGCCGCTGCCGACATAGATGATATTGGGGTCGGACGGCGCCACGGCAATCGCGCCGATGGAGCCTGACGATTGGTCGTCAAAGAGCGGGATCCAGGTGGAGCCGAAATCGGTGGAACGCCAGACGCCTCCATTGTCGAAGCCAATGTAAAAAACATTGGGCTGGCTGGGCACGCCGGCCAGTGCGCGGGCTCGGCCGGCGCGGGGCGGTCCGATCTGGCGCCAATGCATCTCAGAATAGAGCTTGGCGTCAAGCGGTTGCGCTTGCGCGAAGTGAGCCAGGACAGCCAGAGATACTGCCAGAATTATTAGATGGCGAATCGAATACCCGTTCCGGCGGCGCTGAAGCTGCACGTTCCACTCTCCTGAATTCGCTCAGTGTAGCAACTGGTTTTGGCGTGGTTCCTAAGTATCCCCGCCTGGTCCTCCAGGCGACCCGCACTCTCTCCACAGTTTCTCCCAATTCCAGATCCCAGCCCCCGCCTTATCCGGCAGCGGGAATCCGAGCTGATGTGCCAGCATGCACACCTGCCCGCGATGGTGCGCTTCATGAGAAATCATGTAGCACAGCATTTCCACGCCAACCGGCCATGGCTGAGCCCAGCCGTCTCGGAGAAACTTCTCGATGCGGCTCCCCTCACTGCCAAGCGCTTCAGCGAGCATCTCCATGCAGCGGGCGGCGCTCTCGGCCAATCCCGCGCGTGCCTGCTCCGGCGTGCAGTGCGCGCGGCTGAGTTGCGGTGGAACCTTAAGGTGCCGTGCGGTAAGCCTGACCCACTTGCACCGGACATTGTGCATGTGCGTGAAGATCGCCGCGATGGCGCGAGCGTTGCCGGGCGGTTTGGCTCTCCAGGCAGCAGGGTCAAGATGTTCGATCAGAATCTGGTTCATGCGATCGTTGGCGGCAAAGATCCCCACTGCGGCCCGCCCGAGTTGAGTGTGAACCTTTTGTGGACGCGCGGTCACGGCTTCCCTACTCCTTCGACACTAATAATTTAAATTACGCAGGCGGCGGTGGCGTTAAGTCCGCGCGCGTGCAAGCGGGTCACAGCGAGCCCCACTCGGTCCACCCAGCCGGAGCCTGTTGGAAAGCGGGGCCAAGGGCGCGCGCCGGCGCGGAAAGACCATAGTGACGAACGCCAAAACCGCTTGCGCGGAGCCGGAGGATTCGCGAAAAAATCGCACCTGACTTACGCGCCTTGCGAGAAGAAGCCCGAACCCGAGACACGCGGCCCAAAGCCAGCGCTACTAAAGCTGGGCGGAAAGTGGCAAGGTGCGGTCAAGCACTCCTTCAAAAAGTAGAAGCCTGTAGACGGCTGGCCCGGTAGAGTCAGCACAAGACCGTCTTAAGGTCTTCGACTTCGAGCCAATCTTTCTCGCCGGTCTTTGCTCTTGGCCGCAGGGCGTAGAACTTTGCCGCCGTTCCCTTTTTCCATGACGCCAGCAGAACCCCGTGGGCGTTGTGGAGTCGGGACACGGCTCTGAGCCGTTTCCCGTCCTCAGCCGTAGGCCGCGCCGCATAGCCCCCTTTGACTTGAATGAGGACGATCTGGAATGTATCGCCGCGCTTCAATCCTTCCCGTGGCAGGGCATGGTCTTTGCGAATGGCTAACAGGTCTACAACGCCTCGCGACTCGCCTCCGGACGGCCCGGCGAAGCTCAGGAAATGCCAGCGTGGGAATGGCGCATGGGCCACCGCTTGCCGGATGCGAACCTTCGTCATGGCGACTGCCCACCTCTCTGTATTGGCTGCAATCCTGAATCGCTCTTTGTAGTCGATGGGCTTCGGAGGCATGGAGAAATTGTAAGACGCTCAGCTCCCGTCGTTTCCCCCATCGCCCGCGATACCTACCCTTGCGCAAGGTACATACTTCCGAATGTTTCCCAAGCCCCGGGAGAGTCGCGGCGACCCTGTCGCCTGTTCGTCGATGGTTAGTTTCTTGCCGACTTAGTCTGAGAAGTATCTCTCAGAATTCGCTGTCACATACGCGAAACGTTGCCCGGTGGCTTACTCTTCTACCGGCTCGCCCAATCGCCGGAGGCCCTTCTGAACCGCGCGCGAAGCAAGCGGACCACGGCTGGTCCTATTACCCTTCGCAAATAAGCCGGCGATGGTGTGTCCTCATCGTGGACGGCTCCGCTGGATCACGGTCCGCTTGCTCCGCACGGTTCAGAAGGACGGGCTGTGCTTGAACCGGTATTTCAAGGGCGCAGGCCTTGCTTATAGACCGCAGTCAGAGGGTGACCGGCGAAAAAATGGTCCCCGGCGCAGCCGCGGCATTAGCGCCCGCGTGAAGAAGCAGAAGCACGTTTGGAGTTTCAACCGGCTTCTCCTCGCTGGGCTGCTCCTTGAGGTACAGGACGTTGGCCCAAGCGCGGTGAGACGAATGCGTATAAGCGCGGCGGAACCCGCGAGAAGCAAGAAAGTCATCCAGTTCGCCGATCTCACCGCACCCGTAGCCCCGGTCTTCAAATTTGAGCTGGGTCAGAATCATCTCGATGTGTTCCAAGGTGCGGTCCGCGCCTCGAAGGGCGATCAATTCAAATCCGTCGTTGTCCATCACCATGGCGTTGAAGCACTTGGGATCCAGCTTCCGCTCTTCGAGCAGGTCATCGAGGGTCGTCGCCGTAACCATGTTTGGCGGGGGAGGGTCGTCTTTAATCGCCTCGCCGCCCCGCCCATGATTGAGCGAGTTGCTTCTCCACTGAGGCTGCAGGCGATGCACTAATTCAACGTGCGCATTAGTGGCGGCGAAGTCCTCAGAAGTGACAGGAGTAGGCAGAAATGGAAAGAACCAAAGGAGTTTATCCTTGTAATAGGTGTTTGGAAAATCCAAGTCTGTCGGATAAAGGGTTTGCGAGGGCCGGCGTTTGACCCGAGTGGACCGGATGTAAGAGAGCTCCAACAGGGGCGACACTGGCAAACCGGAAACAATGGAGAGTCCGTTTGGGCCATCGAAATTGTTGGCGTGAACATGGTACAGCGTAAACAGCTTATTCAGTTTGCGAAACATGGCGCAGAACTTCTCTCGAAATACTGGTAGGTGCAGTTGGAATAGTAGGTGCACCTCCAGGACGATTTGCTCAAATCGGGCGAGGCATTGGTCCCCGATAGTCGCGAATGCTTCGTACTCCCAGCCTTCCACGTCCATTTTCAGGATTAATCGACTCCCTATTATTTGATGCCTTCGCAGGTGATCCTCAACGCTGAACAAGCTTTGGGATGGATCGGTGATTCCGGCAACCCCTTCCCGGAAGAAATGCATTTTGTCGTTCGTTGCCTGAATGCCGTCAATCGTATGGTCAAACATGTATACGTGATGGCCTCTCTCCGCGAATTCCCGGTCGAAGCTGTATTCGGTGCTGATGCCGTAGCTGACCACCGTCTGATTGGGTGACAGATCATTTGCCATGATGTAACCGCCGTCGCCCTTTGGCCCGATCCGCACCTTTGGTTTGTCGATATCGTACGGAGTTAATAGCGATAAGGCAGTCACAACCGGATTGATTGAGCCCTCCTTTGTGAAA
Source organism: Acidobacteriaceae bacterium (assembly GCA_903970405.1). GTDB lineage: Bacteria > Acidobacteriota > Terriglobia > Bryobacterales > Bryobacteraceae > CAJCIT01. The sequence continues at coordinate 8,805 of CAJCIT010000048.1, forward strand.
GAGCAGTGATCGAGCACGCGAGCGGATTGGAGATTCAAGTCACTTTTGGCGGTGACGGCCGGCCCGTTCGTGAGCGCACGCTTTAGACTGGCGATGCCGCTGTCCAAGTCTCCAGTCGGCTCCCTCTTGACATCGAGAAGCGCGCAATTGGCGAGCGTAATGCCCGGGAGATCTTTATAGTTTTCCTTCAGCAGGGCAAATGAGCCAGAATCGGCTTCGATCAGCAGGGTTTGAGCCAAGTTCAACAGCTTGTAGAAGCCGTGTTCCGCTTTGCCGCTTGATGCCCCGGCGTGAATCAAGCCGCGAACCTGAATCCCCCGCTTCGCGGCGACCTCCAGCGGATTAACATCGGGGGAGTCGTTATTCGAAGCCGCGATCAGCGGAAGAAGCCGCTGGTGGACGGCGATAATCTGGACGACTTTGTGTTCCCGCTCCGAGTCCTGGAGGAGATATCCTTTGAGGTCTACGTGATTTTCGTCCTTAGCCTGAGCTTGGAGAATCGAGTAGCCGGAGAGGACCAAGAGCTGGTTCACGGTTTGCGCGGTCCAAAGATCGAAGGTATCGAGCGGGAACTGGATGAAATCGACGCGGGAATGCGAGAGCAGCCGGACTGCCCCTTTCAACACGCGGCGGACGGCCTTGGTTGAGCCAATGTGCAGGTAATGGATGTGATGGATCCCTTCGCGAAGGGTGTCGCTATCGAGATCGAAGCCGTCGGTGTTGCCGCTTCCCTGATGAACGGCACGGGACTGATCGGCGGCAGCGCCCAGGTAAGTGTTAATTTCGGAATTCGGGCGCGCGTAAAATAAGGCGCGCATGTCGGCGTGCTGGGCAAAGACTGCCTCCAGCCATTCTGCTCCGCCCGGGGAAACATCGACGATAGTCTGGCCGGAACCGATCAGCTTCTGGATCGTCTTGAACTCGATGGGGTTGGCCACAGCAGCGGCGGTTGTTGACACGAAATCAGCTTCCTTTCACGATCGCGGGACGAGTTAGAACGCATTGAGGCTGCGCTGTTTTCGCAGATCTCGCTGGACGCCTTAACCCTCGAAGATTAGTCGGTTGAGTGCACTGGAAATCTCTATGGGGAGGGTTCACTTTGTTGCCTTATTGCCTGGGTTATTTTGGGTGTCGGTGATCGATTCCAGCGTGTCGGCGCCCAGACTGGATCACATCTTCGCGGGAACAAAGAGTAGGTTATCGAGGCCATAGGTCGCCTGCACGCTGTGCGGCACAATGGCCCCCATCGTGGAGGCAAACGCTCGATAGCCAAAACCAAGTGCGAATTTCACAAGTTCTCTAGATGGAGGCACACCCTCAATCGGGAGGTCTCCCACCTCGAGTGTGAACAGGGGGCGGTGCTTGGCGAGCGTTTTCCGCATGCCTTGCATGATGGAAAATTCCGCGCTTTCCGCATCCACCTTCACAAAATTCGGAATCACACCCGTCGCTTCCACATAATCGTCGACGCTGACCGCGGGGATCGTCTGGATGTCCACTTCGAAAGTCTTCGCCTCGTCCTGGTCGGTAACGCGGGGAGAGTAGAGAGAATTAAAGGCCGAGCGGAGCGCGCCAAAATTCCGGAACGAGAGTTCGGTTGTCGTCGAATAAACGGCCCGGTTGTTGAGCATGATGTTCTGGCGGCCGCGGGTGTTCTCCGCAAGCAGGTCAAATGTTTCCTTCGAAGGCTCAAAGGAATGCACCTGGCCACCCGGACCGACGATGTGCGCCCCAAGCAGGGTGAAATACCCGTAATGGGCGCCCACATCGAAGAAAACCATGTCCCGGTCAAGGCACTCGGTTAGCAGGTAACTCAGGTCTTTGTCATAGTATTGCTTAAACGCGATATCCAGTGAGACCGACTCCGGGATCGTTACGTTCATGTAATCGCCCCAGAATGTCCGAACCTCGGCCTTGACGGTATTACGGAATCCCCACGCTGGTTTGTTGACCGTCGCCTGTAGCGCCTGTTGCAATTCAAGCTTTTCAGGAATTGTTTCCATAAGATCCCCCGTAACTGTTCGGCTGCTTCGCATAAATGGCGGTGGCCCAGGCGCGGTGTTCCGAACGGGTGTTGACTCGCCGGAAGCCGAATTCGGCGGCAAAGTCGTCGATCGCTTCGATTTGGGCGCAGCCCTCGTAAACATTCTCGAAGTTGACCTTCACAGATAGAAAGTCCATGTGCGGCAGAGCCTGAACGGCGCCTCTGAGTGCCAACAGCTCCGCGCCCTGAATCTCCACAGTGAGAAAATTGAAGCGGCTGGGCTCCAGCTCGAGCTCCGCAAGGAGGGCATCCAGCGTAATCCCAGCGACGTCCACTACCTTCTCTTCGCAAATCTGGCCGTAGTGCTCCAGAAGCGTTGCCGGCTTCAAGAGAGAGCTGCAGCCGTCAAAGGACATCACGTGCAACGGGACCGGCCCGGCGCGGTCTGAGATGGCGTTGTTCGCCACCACGAACTTCGCCTTTCCCTGGCACCGTTTCCGTAGCCGCTGGCAGACCTCGGGGTTTGCTTCAATCATGAGGCAACAGCCAAGGCCGCTGCTTTCGTAGAGCCGAACGTCGCTGGAGCCGTCATTTGCTCCGACATGAATCACTCCCGTCAGGGGAATGCCCCGCTCAATGGCCCATTCGAACTGGCTCTTTGCGGGCGCTCGACTAGGGAATACCAGCGGACTCATCCGCTCATGGAGAGCCAGCACGAAGGCCCACCTTTTCCCGCGCTGTGGCTCCCAGAGTGTATAGCGTCCAAGACGCACGTCGCTTTTGACGTCGACCAGAAACTCGTACAACAGGTATTGCCGTTCAATGAGGAGTTTTTCAACGGTCTGAGCGGTGACCGTGTCGTGCGTATCCAACGGGAACTGCACAAAATCGATGCGTGAGTACTGGAGGAGGCGCGCTGCCCCCTTCAAAACTCGCTCCACCTGCCGGGCGTCGGCGATTCGCACAAATTGAACATGAGGGATGCCCTCCGCGGCCGTGTCGCGGTCGAGGCTCATTCCCGGATGATCGGTCACAGTATTTTGGGTTGCGGCCGGTTCTCCGGCAGCCGGTGTGTTGAGCGCCGGCAGCTTTACCCAGAATGCGCCGTACAGCATTGCTCTGATCTCTTGATGACAAGCCAGCACTCGCTCGAGCCATTCGGTGGTTCCGCTTGAGAAATCGACGACAGTCTGCCCGGAAGAGATCAAGGTCTTCATCGCGCACACCTCAAGACTCGCGATGGGAGCACCCTGGGAAATCGTCGCCAATGAATGAACCTCCAGCGGGACGGAGCAGCCAGGATTCGAACTCCTAGACTCGCTTCAGCCCTCGAAGGTTAGTCGGACGAATTCGTGAGAAATCTCTGCCGGAAGCGCGCGGTATCTTGCCTTAGTGCTTGAGCAATTCCTGGATATAGGGTTCGAGTGCCGGAGTACACGCATAGGCATTGCCGCCATAAATGGAATTTTCGCCGGAGAACGCGGCGAAGAGGCCGCCGGCTTCTTCGATGATGATCTTCAATGGCGCAAAATCCCAGGGCTTCGCGCTGGGCTCGATCCAGACATCGGCTTTGCCCTGGGCAACGAGCATCGCATCGACAGCGCCGCCGAGGCTGCGGACGCACCAGAATCGTCCGACCCATTCAAGCAGGTGCTTCGGGTCGAAGCGGGCCACGCCATCTTTATTGAAGCCATTGAATGAGAGAACGGATTGGGCGGGGTCGGATTTCTGGGAGACATGGATGGGCTGGCCGTTGGCGGTCGCGCCCTGGCCTTTCGCGGCCGAGAGCAGCATTTGCTGGGCAGGACTAAAGGAGGCGCCGGCGACGACGTGGCCATCGTGTTCAAAACCAATGAGCACCGCCCACAAGGGGATGCCGCGAACAAAATCGCGGGTGCCGTCGATGGGGTCGATGATCCATTTGCGGCCGTTGGCGGCGGACTTGTTGGCCCCCTCTTCTCCCAGGATTCCATCATCAGGAAATATCTGAGCCAGCTGATCCACAATGAGCTTCTCTGCAGCCCGGTCCGCCGGAGTAACGGGAGACTCGTCCTCCTTCTCCTCGGCGGTGACGCCACGTCGTTGAAACTCCAACGCCAATAGTCCGGCCTGCTGGGCCATCTCTTCGGCGAGCGCCCGCTCGCGTTCATATGTCATGGCTCAATTATCCCTGGCGGCTGAACGGCGAACGGAAATGGGATTAGCTTCTTGTAATGGAATCTCTGAATTCTCCCGAAAGATGTCATGAAGGCGAGGCAGAACGCTAAGGATTGGGCTTCAGGATTTCAGGTTATGCAACACCGGACGGTAAGCCTCTGCATGATTGTTAAGAATGAGGAGCAGCGTATCTCGAACTGCCTGGACTCCGTCAAAGCGGTGGTTGACGAAATGATTGTCGTGGATACGGGATCGACGGATGGGACGGTTCGGATAGCGGCGCAGTATGGCGCCAAGGTAAGTTGTTTCGATTTCAGCACAGTCGACTTCGCGGCGGCCCGAAACTTTGGCTTAGCCCAAGCGAGCTGTCAGTGGATTCTGGTGCTGGATGCGGACGAAGTGTTGGAGGCCAGGACCGCGCCGCTGGCGAGACGATGCATGGATTTCGGCGGCAACGCCGGACATTTCTTTGCGCGGAGAAACCACTATGCAGGGTCGCGACGGTTCACAACGGATTATGTCGTCCGGCTGTTTCCCAACCGTATGGAGTATCGCTTCCGAGGGAGGGTACATGAGACGGTGGATGCTTCGATCCTCGCGGCAGGCGGGCGGCTCCAACGGTCGGGCGTTTTCATAGACCACTCTTCTTCGCAAGGTGAGGAAGAACGGCGCCGAAAAAATGAATGGTATATCGAGCTTCTGAAAGAGGAACTGGCCGCGAATCCGGGCGACGACAGGCCCCTGGATTTCCTGGCCGCGGAGTATCACCAATTGGGACGGCTGGACCTGGCTGCTGACGCGGCGGAGCGCCTCGCGGAAGTGAGACCGCTGGATCCGCGTGCGCATCTTTCAGCCGGCATTTATCGCCTCATTCACAAAGCCGACCCTTTCAGTGCCAGGGCCGCATTCGAGCAGGCGCTGAAGCTGCGCCCGGGCTACGTGGAGGCCTTGTCATTCCTGCGGAAGTTGGACGCTCGATCGCCGGAAACGGCCAAGTAGCGGTGCCGGGTTCACTTGTAGCCGGCGGCTTTGGGGTGGGAGTGGCTGATACAATTCAACTCGAATGCCGGCTCGCACCGTCTTCTCCGTTCTTGAAGAAACTGCCCGCCAACAGGGCGATCGGCCTGCCCTTCACCAGCCTCTTGGGGGCAAGGAGAGTGGATATCGACGGTACACCTGGAATGAGTGGCTGGCCGCATCGCGGGAAATCGCGCTGGGGTTGCGCGCATTGGGACTCAGGAAAGGCGACATCGTCTGTATCCTGTGTGAGACGCGCGCCGAATTTTACCTGGCGGATCTGGGCGTGATGGGAGCGGGCGGAGTGGCGGCGGCTCTGTATACGAGTTATCCGATGCCGGAGCTGGCGAAAAATGTGAGGAACTCGCAGCCCCAGTTTCTAATCGTCGAAAATTCCAAGTCACTGAATGCTCTGAGCGAGGCACTGCAGGGAATGCTTCCGCCAAACGTGGTGCTGCTAATCGGCGAGGCGCCGGAAACCGTGTCTCTGGATGCCTTGCGAGCAAAGGGGCGTGCTCTGATCGCGAGCGATCCGGCGGCCTTCGATCGCGTGGCGGAGGAAATTGAACCCTCTGACCCGGCTATCCTCTACTTAACCTCAGGTGCAACGGGTGAGCCGAAGATGGGCCTGACCAGCCACGCGGCCATCCTGGCCAATATCGACATGGGACCGGCCGTGCTGCCGATCGGCCCCGATGATTCGACGATCGTTTTCCTTCCCTCCGCCCATGTTGCCCAGCGGATCGTACTGGAACTGGTTCCGATGAGAATGGGAACGCCGGTGTGGTTTTCTGAAAGCCTGGCAAAGATGCCGGGAGAGTTGCGGGCCATCCGTCCAACATTTTTCCTGGCGCCGCCACGGGTCTGGGAGCGCATGTACGCGACGATCTGTACGGAGGCGGCGAAGCGATCGGCCATCGCGAAGAAGATTTTTTATGGCTCGCTGGGTCTGGGGATGGAGGCCGCGCGGCTCAAGCTCAATCGAAAGCCAGTTCCGGGATGGATGAAGCAGGCTCTGAAGGTGGCGAACCGGCTCGTCTTCTCGAAGGTGCGCGAACGGCTAGGCGGACGGCTGCGGATCGCTGCTTGCGGCGCGGCGCCCCTCGGCAAGGACCTTGGCGAATTCTTCGCGGCAATCGGGATGCCGCTGGTGGAGGGCTTTGGACTCACCGAAGCGGGCGTGCTGTGCTTCAATCCGCTCGACCGGCCGAAGCCGGGGAGTATCGGCAAGCTTCTGCCGGGCGTCGAAGCGCGAATCGCGGACGACGGAGAGCTGCAGGTGAGAACGCCCTGCATGTTCGTGGGGTACTACAACGATCCGGTGGCAACCAGCACGGTGTTGGCGCCCGACGGATGGTTCTCCACCGGCGATATTGCCGAAGTGGACGACGAAGGCTACTACTACATCACCGGCCGGAAGAAGGAGCTGATCGTCTCCTCAAACGGCAAAAAGATTTACCCGGCGCGGATCGAGAATCTGTTCAAGATGGAGCCGCTGGTGAATCAGGTAGTCCTAATCGGCGATAAGCAGCCCTATGTCACCGCGCTGCTGACGTTGAACGTTGGATCGTTCAAGAGCGTCAAGGGCATTGAGGCAGTGGCCGGGAAGCCCGTGGAACAGCAGGTGGAGTCGGCGCCGGTGGCTGAGGCGGTGCGAGCCGTAGTCGGACGGGTGAACAAGCAACTGGCGGATTTCGAGCGGATCCGCCGGTTCAAGGTGCTGGTTCGCGACTTCACGATTGAGCACGGTGAGCTTACGCCGACGATGAAAATTCGCAAGTCGAGGGTGCTTGAGAACCACCGCGAACTGGTGAGCGACCTGTATCTGGGGCGCGGCGAGAATTAGTAGTTAATCACTTCCTGAGAAAGAGTGAAGAACCCTGGAGACGAGCGGACGCAACTTCGCTGACCGAGCCGCGACCATTAACGGTCGCGGCTCAGAAGCGTGGGCGATTCAGTCAGGCAATGCCCATGGGGGGCGATTGCCCATCGGCCGGTCGCTCGCATGGCGAGGGATTTGGGGCCCATCGCACCTCGATAGACAATGGTTCTGAAGGAGTGCCTACCGCACCGTCATGACGCCGGATGAATTCCGTAAGGCCGCTTACCAGCACGTCGATTGGATAGCCGACTACTTTGAACATGTCCGCGACTTTAGAGTTCTGCCGGAGGTAACCCCAGGCGACGTTGCCGCCAGTCTGCCGTCATGGGCGCCTGAATCCCCGGAACCCATCGCCGAAATCTTCTCCGACTTTGAAAACAAGGTCTTCCCCGCCCTGACCCTCTGGAATCACCCGCGTTTCTTTGCCTGGTTCTCCGTTTCCTCTTCGCCGCCCGGCATCTTAGCCGAGATACTCGCCGCGGCCGTGAACGTGAATGCCATGTTGTGGAAGTCGTCGCCCGCCGCGACGGAACTGGAACAGGTCACGCTCAGTTGGCTGCGGCAATGGCTTGAGTTGGACCAACGCTTTTTCGGCATCATTTACGACACCGCCTCGGTAGGCGTTTTACAGGCCATCGGCGCCGCGCGCGAATGGAAGGATCCCGAATGCCGGACCAAGGGGATGAAGCCCGGCCTGACCGTGTACCTCTCAGAGCACACGCACTCCTCCTCTGAAAAGGCAGCCATCACGTTAGGATTCGGGCAACAGAATGTCCGGAAAATCGGAGTGGATGCGGACTTCCGGATGCGGCCGGAATTGCTCGAAGCCGTTATTCGGCAGGACATCGACGTTGGCCGAACGCCGTGCTGCATTGTCGCGACTGTCGGCACCACGTCGACCACCAGCATCGATCCAGTGGAAGAAATCGCGGCCATCGCTGAGCGCCATGCCTGCTGGCTGCATGTGGATGCCGCTTATGGCGGACCGGCCGCCATTGTGCCGGAAATGCGCTACATCCTGAAGGGCGCCGAGCGGGCCCATTCGCTGATTCTGAATCCTCACAAATGGCTCTACGTGCCCATCGATTGCAGCGTTCTTTACACCCGCGAGCCCGAAATCCTCAAGCGCGCTTCGTCGTTGAGCGCCGAGTATCTGCGGACCGCGCAAGATGACGACGTTGTCAATTACAACGACTATGGCGTCCAGCTTGGGCGGCGGTTCCGCGCACTTAAGCTCTGGTACGTGATGCGGTATTACGGCCGCGACGGAATCGTTGCCCTGCTCCGCCAGAGCTTGGGATTGGCGCGGAACCTCGCCGCGCGAATTCGTGACAGCCGCGATTTTGCACTGTGCGCTCCAGCGCCTTTGTCGCTGGTCTGCTTCCGCTACAAGGGGAGCGATGAGGAGAATCGGCGCCTCATGAACCGGGTGAATGAAAGCGGGCACGCATTCCTGTCGCATACCGTACTGCATGGTCAATTCGTCATCCGCTGGGCCATTGGCAACATGCAAACCAGGCAGTCCGATATCGATAGTACCTGGGATCTGATCTGCCGTCTGGCCTCCGAAGCGGCGGCGCCTGAAGACGCTACGAAGGAGCCCGCTCTTCGGCAGTAGGTCGTCCTCCTTTGACATGTCACGCCTCGCCACCACTCTTTGCGGGATCCCTCTGAAGAATCCGGTGATCGCCGCATCGGGCACGTTCGGATATGGGCTGGAGTTTGCATCGCTACTCGATCTCAACAAGCTCGGCGGACTTTGCACCAAGGGGCTGTCGCGAGAGCCCATCGCCGGCAACCCCGCGCCACGGCTTTGGGAGGCGGAGGCGGGCATGATGAACTCGGTGGGCCTTCAGAACGTGGGCGTGCGCGCGTTCGTGGCGGACAAACTGCCGAAGCTGCGCCACTACCGCGTGCCGGTATTCGCCAACGTCTTCGGCTATGCGGCGGACGATTACGCGGAAGTAGTCCGCGTCCTTGAAGACGCCGAGGGCATCGCCGGCTACGAGTTGAACGTCTCCTGCCCGAACGTCAAGCAGGGCGGCATCTTCTTTTCGAGTGACCCTGCCTGCCTCGCGGACCTGGTTACTTCCGTCCGGCGCATCGCGAAGCGGCCTTTGATGGTCAAGCTCTCCCCGAACGTCGCGAAGATTGAACCTCTGGCGCAAGCCGCAGCCGACGCCGGCGCGGACGCCCTTTCGCTGGTGAACACCTTTCTTTCACTCGCTATTGACGCCAAGACGCGCCGGCCCCGTTTAGGAAATGGCTTTGGCGGACTCTCCGGCCCCGCCGTCAAGCCCATCGCGCTGCGGCTAGTCTATGAAGCCTCGCGCGCGGTGGCCATCCCGGTGATTGGACTCGGCGGCATTGCGAACGGCACGGATGCCGCGGAATTTCTGATCGCCGGCGCGCAAGCGGTTCAGGTAGGCACGGCCACATTCTGGGACCCGCGCGCTCCCGTGCGAATCGCGCGCCAACTCGACCGCTTCGTCCGCGATCAAAGGCTCCAGAGCGTCCGTCAACTGATTGGCACGCTTCAGTTGAAGCAGGGCATACACTAGTCGTTCACAAGCATCCAATTTAGATTCGAACCAGGAGAGACCTTAAACAGAGCATGAAAGAGTTTATTTGCACTGAGAATGCGCCGAAGGCGATTGGCCCCTACTCGCAAGCCGTGCGCGTGAACAACCTGCTGTTCATGAGCGGACAAATTCCCCTGGACCCGGCGACCATGCAGTTGGTGGAAGGGAACGTGCAATTGCAAACGCATCGCGTCCTGGACAATCTGAAGGCTGTGCTGGCGGCGGCGGGCCTGACGCTGCAGGATGTGGTCAAGACCACTGTCTTCATGAAGAACCTGTCGGACTTTCCGCGCATGAACGAGGTCTATGCGCAATACTTCCCTACCAATCCACCGGCGCGGTCTACGGTCGAAGTTGCCAAACTGCCACGCGAAGTCCAGGTAGAGATCGACGCGATCGCCGTCTTTCCCGAGTAAACCGATGGCTGTTCATCATCTCGTTCACCTAGTTACTGTTTGAGTCCGCTAGGTTTAAACTCGCCACCCTTCACGATAAGATCGAGAATTTCTCGCGTTCGTGCAGGGCAGGCCCTTCCTTGCTGGGGAGTCAGATTGTCATGCTCGGATTCGATCAGTGGAAGGGGTTCTTTGGCGGCCGGAATCTGGTTGAGCATCGTCCAGATCCCGGCAGGCGGCGAGACCGTGTCAATGAAACCCATACCCGCAAGCACCGGCGCACGAATCCGCGGCGCAAAATTGACCGTATCGAAATAGAGCGCGGTTTTCATTGCGTCCGCATTGTCCGCCGGCCAGTTGGGATAACCGGCTTTTCGGCCGTGAAGATTTCCATTCGTATCCGCACCGGCCGGCACGCAGACCAGCACCGCACCGATCTTCTCCGGCCGCAATCCCGCCAGCGCCAGGCTCTGTTGGCCGCCCATACTGCCTCCCGTCAGCACAATCGTTTTGCCATCCCAGTCTGGCCGGGTGAGCAAATAATCCAGAGCCCGCGAGTCGCGCAAGTACATATTCAGAAAATACGATTTCTCGCGATCGGTATTGCCGATGGCCTGATAGTTTTGCGGTACGTTGCCGGAGGGATCCGACGGCAGCTTGTCGTGCGAATCGACGTTGATGAACAGCCAACCCTCGGCAGCATGCTGCGCGGCGGCATGCGCATTCAATGCGTAGACACCCGCGTACTGCAATTGGATCAGCGCCGGAAACTTCCCTTCCCGGGCCGGCTTTGCGACATAGCCGTGGGTATGCGACCCGAGCGCATCCAGTACGAACATGTTCAACTCAACTCCCGCCACATCGGTCTGAACAGGCGTCAGCACAGCGTCGATCGGAACCTTTGCCTGTTCTGTCAACTTACCGTTCCAAAATGCATCGAAGTCATCGGGACGTGGCGTGGAAAGCCCAATTTTCGCGGGGGCGACCGCGGCGCCAACCGCGTAGAGTCCGTTGTTACGGCCCGTGTTGCCTCCGATGTAAGTGGCCGAACCCGGTGTGACCTCCGGCGAAGCGGCAGCCGCATCGAGCTTGGCATACGCTTCAACGGCTACGTAGATCATCTCGGGCTGGTCGCCGGAGATTTCGATCTTGTCCTTACCGGAGGTGAGATCCAGCTTGCCTTCTTTGAGAACAACCGCATTGTTCCGGCGAATGGTCCACTTGTACGCATAACTGGGCGTCGCCGGACCGGGTGTTACGGTCCAGCCTACGGTTTCGCCCAAGTCATACACGCCGCCGGCACGATACGGCGTAAAGGTCAGTTGCCGTTCGATCGGCGGCTTCTGGCCAAAACAGAACGGAGCGGCGGCGAGCAGAGCGGCTACAACATGGGCGCGGATTCGAATCATAAGAACCTTTGAGCGAATTTTATCTGAATACCAACGGTGGGAGTCAATCGAATCGCCATTTGGCCCCTGTTTGGGAAAATGGAGCAAATGCCTCGCATCGAACGTGCCCTGTTGAGCGTAACGGACAAGACCGGCATCGTCGCCTTCGCCAAGCGACTCCATGCCCTCGGCGTGGAACTGGTTTCCACAGGCGGAACAGCCAAGGTGCTGGCCGATGAGGGGCTGCCAGTTCGCGAAGTGGCGGAGATCACGGAATTTCCTGAGATGCTCGACGGCCGGGTGAAGACGATTCACCCGCGCATCGCCGCCGGCATCCTGGCCGTGCGGGCGAATCGTGAGCATATGAAGGCTCTGGAAACGTTCAAAATCCCGACCTTCCAGATGGTGGTGGTGAACCTTTACCAGTTCGAGAACCACGCCACCAAACCGGACGTGACGCGCGAGGAACTGATCGAGAACATCGATATCGGCGGCCCGACAATGGTCCGCGCGGCGGCTAAGAATTTTCAGGACGTCGCCGTGGTGGTGTCGCCCGCCCAATATGAGGCATTGGTCTCTGAGCTGGAAGGGAACGCCGGCGCGCTGACGTTCGCCACTCACTGGTCGCTGGCCCAGCAAGCCTTCGCGCACACGGCAGCGTACGACACGGTAGTCTCGGCGCGGCTGGCCCGAATTCACGCGGACGGCGCCGCGACGAAAGAGGAGGCGCTTCCGCGCATTCTGCGTGTTCAGGCTCCGCAAACCGCACATCTGCGTTACGGTGAAAATCCCCATCAGCAGGCCGCGCTTTATAGCTTCCATCACGGCGGCGTCGCGTCGGCGAGGCAGTTACATGGCAAGGAACTTTCCTACAACAATCTGGTGGACCTGGATGCGGCATGGCAGTTGATTCTCGAATTCACTCAGCCGGCGGCCGCCATCGTCAAGCACACGAACCCGTGCGGCTGTGCTGAACAAACCAACCTCGCCGAGGCATACCGGAAGGCGCTGGAGGCGGACCCGATCTCGGCGTTCGGCGGGGTTCTCGCATTCAATCGTGAAGTCGGCCGCGAGACGGCGCAGGAGGTGAGCCAACTCTTCGCGGAGGCCATCGCCGCGCCCTCATTCTCCCCGGACGCCATCGAGATCCTGACGGCCAAGAAGAATTTACGTCTGGTGGAGGTCCCGCCGGTCACTAAACCGGAGTTGGTAATCAAGAGTATCAGCGGCGGCCTGCTGGCCCAGACAGCCGATGTGGCGCCGATGGATGGGACCGCATGGCGCATAGTCACCTCGCGTCAGCCGAATGAGGAGGAGCGCCAGGCGCTGGCGTTTGGATGGAAGGTCGCAAAGCATGTGAAATCGAACGCGATTGTCTATGCGCGGACCGGCCAGACCGTGAGCGTTGGGGCCGGACAAATGAGCCGGGTGGACAGTGTAAAAGTCGGAGCGATGAAAGCCCTCTTGCCGTTGACAGGCACGGTGCTGGCCTCGGACGCATTCTTTCCTTTTGCCGACGGCGTGGAAGAGGCCGCCAAGCACGGCGTCACCGCGGTGATCCAGCCCGGCGGTTCCCTTCGCGACGAGGAAACGATTGCGGCTTGCGACCGCCTGGGCCTGGCGATGGTTTTCACCGGCATCCGTCATTTCCGCCATTGATCGTGCTCTCGCAAGTTATTTCATGGCCGGGGTGATCTAAGAATTACGCGGCCTGTTTGGCTTCCGCGGCTTGGCGGGCCTCGTGTTGGCGATACGCATTCACAAAATCGCTCTTCCTCCGGTTGGCGCGGGCAAGCACTTCGTCGAGCGTAAATTCGAACCCAAATGCCCCTGGACGCCACTCCGCGTGGGCGCCGTTCGCGACCGCTGCGATGAGCGAAACAACCGCTTCATCCAGTTGTTTCTCCCGCTGCTCGCTTCGGGTGGCTTCTAACTAACTCTTCGAAGGCGGTGTCTGAGCGGTGTCATGAGGCCAGTCCTTTTGAATTGGATTCGGTTACGGCTAATAACCGACTTCCAGTCTAGGAGCTTCCTCGCGCCCACTGCTCATCAGCCATCAGAACCTTCGCTTCGATCCTTGGTCACGCCGGATACCGCGAAGCGGTTAGTTCACCGTGGCGGGTTGGCAGTCGGCCCAGCCTAACTATCTTTCTAAGCCCGGATCGCTTCTAAGCCAAGCCGTGTAAAGTTTTGAAATGAAACGTAGGTGACAACGTCTCATTTCTGATGATTGCCGCCTGGCACTGGCAACCGCGGGGGCAACCGAAAAAGATCTGGAACTTGAAGATCGAGGATTTAGAAAGGTTAATGATGTCAATAAACCGTTGGTTTCGGAAGCCGCTTCTCGCCGGAATGCTCTTGGCTGTACCCGCAGTTTCGTTCGCACAATTTTCTGTCGGTATTTCCATCAACATCGCCCCGCCGGTACTCCCGGTGTATGTGCAACCTCCCTGCCCGTCGCCCAACTATATGTGGACACCGGGATATTGGGCCTGGGACACAAACGTGTCCGATTATTTCTGGGTTCCCGGCACATGGGTGGCTGCGCCGCAGCCGGGTTACCTATGGACACCCGGCTATTGGGGTTGGGGAAACGGCGCCTACTTGTTTCACACCGGTTATTGGGGTACTCAAGTGGGATTTTATGGCGGCGTGAACTATGGCTTCGGCTTTGGCGGCAACGGCTTCGGCGGCGGCGAATGGCGAAACGGAACTTTTGCGTATAATACCGCCGTTGTCAGCGTGAACACCACGGTTATCCATAACACCTACATCAACAGGACGGTGATTAACAACACCACGATCAACAACAATCACACCAGCTTCAACGGCGGCCCCAACGGCATATCAGCCAGGCCCACGCCGCGAGAGGAGGCGTTTGCGAAGGCGCCTCATGTGCAGCCCACGGCGGCCCAGGAGCAGCATCGACAAGTGGCAAGCCAGGATAAAGCTAACTTCGTATCGGTAAACCACGGTGCGCCGGCTCATGCGGCCGTGGCGCGGCCCGCAACCAGCGTAGCCGAGCTGCAACATTCGGCCGTCCCGGCAAAATTGGCGCCTGGAGCGAAGCCCGTGAACACTGCGCGCCCAGCCATGGCAGGGAACGCATCAAAGCCCGCTGCACAGCCCGCAAGCCGGCCATCTCCGGTGGCTCATCCCCAACCGAATGAGCGTCCCGCGGCACGGCCGCAAGGTCAGCCGGCGGCGGTAAAGCCGGCGGCGCGCCCTGCCCCGGAAGAGAAGCGAGCCCCCACGCCCGCAGCCAAGCCGGCGCCTAGGCCCGCTCCGGAAGCACGGCCGGCGGCTGCTGCAAAGCCGGCTCCGAAGCCGGCGCCCCGTCCGGCGGAGAAGCCCAAAGAGCCTGAGAAGCATTCGGAGAAGTGACGCGCGCGCCCCGGGCGCGCTGGCGGGCGGCATAGCCCGCCTTGGTGGGGAGGCGCGGCCAGCCGCGCTGGTCGTAAGTGGTTCTGCCTGTTATTCAAGCAGTTTGAGCGTCCGAAGAAACGCGTTGAGCATGCTTCGGATGAAATCGTTTCTTTTCCGAACCAGTGTTAACTTCGCCAGGCTTCCACGGGCAATGGAAAAGGTGCCGAACAAACTCCTTCGAGTAGAGCTGCGCCTTGGGCCTCTGCGATATTGGCCGGTACGGAGACCACTGCCCGCCTTCCCCAATTACCCGATAGACAAATTCACGCGTCCAATCATGCCGGAAAGGGGCAATGCGCCTTTTCTGGCGCACCCCACATGAGCATCGCGAAGGATAATCCATGGCGACATCGCCCCCACACGTTCTCTACATGCTCGGAGAGGACTTGTACCGCCTCGGCAGCGCGACCTCTCCAAAACTGAACATCGTGAGACCCAAGACGTTGACACTTACGAAGACGACGGCATTCCGATGGTGCTGGCGAACGGAAAAGGCGTTTCGTTGTTCAATCTGCAAGAACTGCAACGCCGCGAAAGCCGTATGGCCGGGTGGGTGTGGAGGATACCGCAAGGCACCTCGCCGCCGACCGGCCTAGCCGTTCGTCCCGACCCCGCCAGCCCCGGCCACTTTTTTTTGTGTCCGGTTTCGTTATGACTGTGGATGGATACCGGGCCTTGCTTTCCGAGCTTGCGCTGCAGTGTGAGAGGACACGGAAAATATGAGCGATCAACTCAAACTCGAACTCGATAGCTACGACGCGCGGTTTATTCTCGAAGCCTTGCAAGAGATGTCTGACAAGTGGCACCACATCAACCAGACCACGACCGACGAGGACGAACAGGCCGGCT
>CAJCIT010000049.1 GCA_903970405.1 Acidobacteriaceae bacterium
CGCGGAAAGGCGCACGGTGAATGCGTTCACCGGCGAACCGCGAGGAGTCAAGGCCGTTATGGCAGATGCGGATCTTCTTTGCCGGTAAGCCGTAATCGGCCAACAGGTGCTGGCGAACCGCTTCAGCATTTGCCACTACCCCATCGGACAGCCGGTGCGCCAAGCGCAACTGTTTTCGCTGCGGTGGATAAACCGTATCTTCAAAGCAACGCTGGCTTGTGAGGATCACTTTTGCGCCAGCCAACTGGCCGGCGGTTGCGGCGAAGACGCTCATGGGCGAATCGAAGGCGTGGATCAGCCGGATCCCGTGGCGCTGCACGTAGGATCGCAAGCGCGCCGCCATCTTAAGAGTCTGCACACTCGCGAGCGACTGTAGCGGTAACTCAAGTATCGGGACCTGCGCTGCGCGAAGATCGGCGGCTCGGCTGCCGCGCGCGTCTATGCAGCCAACATGTGGTGTGAAGCGAGTGCGGTCAAGCGAACGCGCGAGTTCCGTTAATTGGCGTTCGGACCCGCCTTCGGTCAACTGGCGCACCATCAGCAGAACGGGGATGGGAGGCTTCACAAAAGAGAGAGTTGGCGCGACCTAGGCCCCGATAGTCGCCAGCGGCTGCTCCACGCTGGATTGAAACTCCGTGAGCCACTGCTCGAGCACATAAAGAACATACAGGAACGCGTTGTTATCCCGGCGGCCCGATTCATGCTCGGCCAGCATTCGCTCGACGCCGGCCGGGCGCATAATGCCGCGCTCGCGGGCTTTCTGCGAAAGCAATGTGTCGTGCAGCAAAGGTTTCAGCGGACCCCGCATCCACTCGCTCATCGGCAGCCCGAAACCTTTCTTCGGAGCGGAGAGCAAATCAGGCGGCAAGCGGTCGCCCATCGCTTTCAGCAAAATGAGCTTACCGCGGCCGGTATTCAGCTTCCAGGAATTCGGAATGCGGTTCGCGGCTTCCGCCAGCACGTGATCAAGCAGCGGACAGCGCACTTCCAGTGACACGGCCATGGACATGCGGTCCACCTTGGTCAGGATGTCCCCGGTGAGCTTGGCGGCGGCACAATACTGCATGGCTTGGGAAACGGGGTCGGCAGATTCGTCCAGAATGGCGTCGCCCAGCAAATGCCGCATCGTGCCGTAGTCATTGCCCAACATCCATTCAGGGTTGATGACCTGGGAACGCAGGAAGTATGAGCTGTACGTGGCGCATTCGAAGTAACGTTCCAGCGACGTGGGGCGGCTCATCATGCGCAAATAGTTTTTCCCGTAGCATGCGTAAGGCATGGCATTGGCCACGCCGGAAAGCGCTCCCCGGATGGGGCGCGGCACCTGGTCGAATCGGCTGCGTGCCGCGGTTTGAAAGAACTCGCTGTAGCCCCCAAAGAATTCATCGCCGCCATCGCCGCTCAAGGCCACGGTGACAGAGCGCCGGGCGAATTCGGACACCAGATAAGTGGGGATGGCGGAGGCGTCGGCAAAGGGCTCATCGAACTGCCGAACAAGGCGCGGCACCAGTTCAATGGCGTCAGGTTTAACGATCAGTTCGTGGTGATCGGTTTCGTACTGCTTAGCCACGAGCCGCGCCAGCGGGAGTTCGTTGTGATCCTCTTCTTCGAAACCGATGGAAAATGTCTTAACCGGGCGGGAGGAGCAGCGGGCCATGGAAGCCACCACCAGGCTTGAGTCAATGCCACCGCTGAGGAAGGCGCCGAGCGGGACATCGGCAATCATGCGCAGGCGGACGGACTCATCGACGATTGACCGAATCTCTTCGCAGACGGCCGCTTCGGACATTCCGGGGCGCGTTTCTTCGCATGGCTCGGGGACTGACCAGTAACGCGTGATCCTGGCGGAGTCCGGCCGGTCGGACACAAGCATTGAGCACCCGCCGGGGAGCTTGTGGACACCCTGGAAGGCCGTCAGCGGATCGGGAATATAGGCGAACTGAAGATAAAAAGAGATGGCCTCGGCATTCATCTCGCCGTTGACCGCAGGGGGCACACCGACGGCGCGGAGGCATTTCAGTTCACTGGCGAAGTAGAAGCCGGCAGGGGTTTCGGCGTAGTAGAGCGGCTTCTTGCCGAAGCGATCGCGCGCCAGGAAGAGACGCTGTTCGCGGAGGTCGCGGATAGCAAAGCTGAACATGCCGCGAAGCTTCTCAACGAAGGCGGGGCCGTATTCCTCATAGCCATGGACCAGAGTCTCGGTGTCGGAGTCGGTGCGAAAGCGGTGGCCGCGGGCGAGCAGGTCCTGACGCAGCGACCGATAATTGTAAATCTCACCGTTGAAGACCACCCAGATGGTTTCATCTTCGTTGGCAATGGGCTGATGGCCGCCGGAAAGATCGATGATGGAAAGACGCCGCATGCCCATGGCCACGGGGCCATTGACGAAGAAGCCCTCATCGTCAGGGCCGCGATGACGAATGCGGTCGCACATCGTCTGCGCCACCGCCTGACGCGCAGGACCTTTGAACGAGATGTAACCGGCTATGCCACACATGTAACTCCTCCATTCTAAACGTGCGTCATCGCGGGCAGGTGGGGCCGGGCGCTGACGCGCGCTGGTGGGGGGGATGCAAACCCAGTACCCGCTCCGTCTTAGGGGCGCCCGCCTCCACCCGCTTCCAGTTCAAAGCTCATCAAGCCTTGCAGCGGGCCGCTTTCTTCACCCACCTGGAAACGCCCGGACAATTGCCAAGCGCCGTTCTTGTGATTGAGCAGCGACGGACCGTCCGGATTGCTCACCGTCACTTCGGTTCCCGTGCAGGGACCGGCCGCGGGCGCCTCATCCTCAGGCTGATTTCCGCAGTCATCGAAAATGATGAAGAACGTGTTGCCCGCTTCGTTGGAGCCTTTGAATTCGGCGTCCGGGATGCTGATGCTCAACTGAACTTCGCGATCGGGGTTCTTTTCGAGAAAGTCGATGAAGGAAGTCCCGGCGTCAAATTGGCCGACTACGCCCGTGAACCGCGGCAGCGTTGGCGCTGACGCCAGGGTTAGATCTGTTGCGGCCGGGCGCGAAGGTCCCTGTGTGGCACAGGATGACAGGACCCAGGACAGGGCCAGCGCACTCACCACCGGGCGGTAGGCGGAAGCCCGTCTCATAGTCAGGACTACAATATCCCAAAAGCAGGCCCGAACGCCACGATTCGAAACACTCCTCAGCGCTGAGCTGGCTAAGAAATACCGCGGCCCGTCTGGACATTGGCGTTCCCAGGCCGGCGGCTGAATCCTGAGACAAAGGTCGCGAAAGAATCGTAGAGTGGAAGAGAACAATTTATGAGACCCCTGATTCGCCTGCTCATCTTCTCTCTTGCCTTGAAGGCTGCCGTGGCCGCGCCGCCTCCGTTGATCGACCGGAGCCTATTTTTTGGCGATCCGGAAATCGCTGGGGCGCAGATTTCTCCCGACGGGAAGTACATCGCCTTTTTGAAGCCCTTTCATGACACCCGCAACATCTGGGTTAAGAAGACGGGCGAGCCATTCGCGTCCGCGAAGCCCATCACCGCCGACGACAAACGGCCGGTGCCCGCCTTCTTCTGGAGTCGCGACGGCCAGTACATCCTCTATATTCAGGACAAAGGCGGCGACGAAAATTTTAACGTATACGCGGTGAATCCCGGCGCGGCGCCTGCGCCCGGCAAGGACGTGCCCGAAGCGCGGAACCTCACGGACGTCAAGGGCGCCAGGGCGGAGATCTTTAATGTCCCGTTCAGTAACCCGGACTTGCTTTATGTGGGATTGAACGATCGCGACAAGGCGTGGCATGACCTGTACACCGTCAAGATCTCAACCGGCGAACGGACCCTGCTCCGCAAGAATACGGATCGCATTACGGGCTGGGTGTTCGATTGGAAGGATCAGCTTCGGCTGGCGACTCGCTCCGCCGATAACGGCGACACCGAAATCCTGCGCGTAGATGCGGACAAACTGACCAAGGTCTATGGCTGCGGCCTGATGGAGAACTGCGCTCCTCTGGCCTTCGACAAAGACGGGAAACAGGTCTACCTGAGCACCAACAAAGGGAGTTCCACAGACCTGGCCGAGCTGGTTCTTCTTGACCCGCAGACTCAAAAGGAAGAGCTTGTGGAGCGCGATCCGAAGGGACGCGTGGATCTGGAACAGGCTTTGTTTTCCGATGTTTCTCATGAGCTGATCGCCACCGTCTACGTCGACGACAAGGAAAAGCTGTACTGGAAGGACAAGAAGCTCGAGGCGGATTATCGCTTGCTGGAAGGAAAGCTGCCCGGCAAGCAGCTCGGCTTCGGGTCCCATACGAACGATGAGCAGTTGTGGCTGGTCAGCGCCACATCGGACCGCGAGCCGGGGGAAACGTACCTCTTCGACCGCCGGACGAAGGCGCTGACCTTGCAGTATCGAATCCGCCAGTCCATCCCCCGCGAAGATCTGGCGGAGATGAAGCCGGTGCATTACAAATCATCCGATGGCCTGGAAATTCCGGCGTATCTGACGCTTCCGAAGGGGGTGGAAGCCAAGAATCTGCCGGTCCTGATGTTTCCGCACGGCGGCCCTTGGGGCAGGGATTATTGGGGCTACAACAGTTTGGCGCAGTTCTGGGCAAACCGCGGTTATGCGGTGCTCGAAATGAATTTCCGCGGCTCTACCGGCTATGGGAAGAAGTTTCTGGATGCCGGCAACAAAGAGTGGGGCCAGAAGATGCAGGATGACATCACGTGGGGCGTGAAATATCTGGTGGCGGAGGGCATCGCCAATCCCAAACGAGCCGGCATCATCGGTGGATCGTATGGCGGCTATGCCACGCTGGCCGGCGTGGCTTTTACACCGGACGTGTACGCGGCCGCCGTCGCCATTGTGGCGCCCTCCAATCTGAATACCTTGCTTGAATCCATACCGCCGTACTGGGAGCCGGTGCGAAAGATGTTCTATGAGCGCATGGGCGATCCCACCACGGAGGCGGGACGGCAACAACTGGCGCGGCAATCGCCGCTGAACTCGGCCAACAAGATCAAGACTCCGCTGATGGTGGTGCAGGGCGCGAACGATCCGCGAGTCAACAAACGCGAGTCGGATCAAATTGTCATCGCGCTTCGCGACCGGTCTTTTCCGGTGGAGTATCTGGTAGCGGACGACGAAGGCCACGGTTTCCGGCGGCCAGTCAATAATCTGGCTCTCTTTGCCGCGGCTGAGAAATTCCTGGCGAAATACCTGGACGCCCGCTACCAGCCGGATATGTCACCCGAAGTGGCGAAGCGGCTCCAGGAATTGACTGTTGACCCAAAGACGGTGACGCTGGCCAAGAAGATGGACGCCGGCGCAGTCGGCGTGCCTGCGCCCGACGCGGATCCTAAGCCGGGGGTCTACAAGTACAAGGCCACCATTGCAGCCGGTGGTCAGGAGTTCGCGCTGACTCTACAGACTGAGATTAAGGACGAGGGCGTGAACCTTGTTTTTATCGACAGCATGACAACGCCGATGGGCGAAGCCACCGACACGGCCACCGTGGCAAGAGGCACCCTGCTGATCAGGTCGCGCTTAGTGAAACAAGGCCCGCTTACGGTGGACGCAACCTACGATGGACCCAAGGTTACGGGCAAAATCACCATGAATGGGACCGACAAGCCCATTGACTGCGATCTGGGAGGGCCCGCCTTTGCGGAGGCAGCCGGCGCCCCGTTCGTCATCGCCAGCTTACCGCTGAAAGAAGGCTATACCACCAGTTTCCGAAACTTCGACGTCCAGAAGCAGAAAGCGAAGATTGAGCAGTTACAGGTCAGCGGCAGCGAATCCGTGAGCGTGCCGGCGGGAACCTTCGATAGCTTCAAAGTGGATGTTACCAATCCCGATGACCCAGCCGAGCGAGTTACTTACTGGGTGGCGAAGTCAACCCGGAGCGTCGTGAAGATTGAAGCGAAAATCCCGGCCATGGGCGGTGCCGCGATGAAGGCGGAACTTCAGTAAGAGTTCAGCGGCCGGCGGCGGGCGGAGTAAAGCCGACTGACTGCCACAGCGGCGCGGAATCGTAGAGAATGCCGTTCGCCACCACCCGCCGCACCGTCCGGATGTTCCGGATGTCGGCCAGAGGATTCGCGTCCAGAATGTCGAAATCGGCACGCTTGCCGGGCTCCACGGTTCCGCTGTCGGCTTCCACTTTCATGACGCGCGCCGGGACAAGGGTTGCGGCCTGCATCGCTTCCATCGGCGTGAAGCCGGCCGCCACGTAGATCTCCAACTCCTTATAGACCGAGTAACCGGGCACCGCCTGGTCAGTACCGGCGACGATGGGGATGCCGGCGCGATGCATGGCGCCGAGAAGGTCCAGCATGATGCGCATGCGGGCTTCGGCGCTCGGCAATTGGGCGGCCGTCAGTCCTTCGTTGAACATCTGGCCCCGGAGTTCAGGCGCTACGTTAGCGATGCCCGGCTCCTCAGAGGCCGCGGGCTTCGACTCGGGCCGGGACATCAATGAGAAGAGGACCGCGGTGTCATCGATAACTGTGTGGTGCTTCTTCAGGAACGCAATCAGCGTCCGCCCTTCTTTGCCATTCACGTCGGTATTCTTCAGCATCTGCAGCCACTGTTCCGATGATAATTCCGGCGAGTGCGCGGACTTCGGCCGGAGCAGCGGCGTGAGGTAGGTGATGTGGTTCACCTGGTCCATACCGGCCAACACGCCATCGTAGAGAGTCATGCCTTGAGGGATATGACCGGTTACCGTCATGCCGAGGCGATGCGCCTCACGGCAAACCGCTTTCACATTGTCGAGCGACACGGAGCTGTAGATTTTGATTTGCTGAAAGCCGGCGTCATGATACTTTTGCACCCACCGCTTGGCATCTTCCTCCGAATTGACGCGGTCCACGCCCAGCGCCATGGGTCCATCGCCATCCACGATGCCGGCTAACAGAAGGCGAGGCCCCAGTCCGGCCCCGGAGTTCACACGGTCGCGGATGGTGCTGATGAACTCGAATTCATTGCCGACATCGCGCACGGTCGTTACGCCCGCCGCCAGATAGAGGGGTCCCCACTCCACTTGTTCGTAGTGGGCATGCATGTCCCAAAGGCCGGGAACAATGAACTTGCCGCTGACGTCGATGCGCCTGGCGTCTTTGGGGATGACGATGGCGCCAGAAGGACCCACGGCGGTAATCTTCGCGCCGGAAGTCAGAATGGTTGAGCCAGGCATCGCGGCGCGGCCGGTTCCATCGATGAGAGTGGCGCCCACGAATGCCATCGAGCCGGTCTCGCGGCCTGGCAAATCGCGGCTCAATTGATCCAGTTGCGCCATTTCATCGGCTGCGGCGTCGGCCACAAACCGGGCCAGGCCGGACTCATACGAGTCGCGGACGCCCTCAAAATGATCGAACTCAGCGTCGCGAGTAATCACCGCCGCCAGATTCCGATTCTCATCGAGCCACAGCGTTTCGAGGCCCCATACCAAGCCGTCAATGCTGTAGCGTCGAAACTCTTGCGGCGTTCCATTCACTGAGACCTTGTCGACACCGCGCTCCACAATCCGCAGTGAGCCCGAAGGAAGCGTGGCCAGGGCGGCGGGCTTGCCATGCGCAAGCCAATATCTGACGGCGGCTTGTTGTAAGGCAACCGGCGCGTATCCGGCAATCGTGAAGAATTCGTGTGGGTTCACCGCAATGTCGCGCTTTCCATCGGCCGTCTCCACATGAGCCGTAGCGCCGTCCACAGTGGCTGTTTCGTGAAGGATTGAGAAGCGAGAAGTGGAACCGTCAATGGAGAACTTTATCGGCGTCAGATCACGCGCCGATTGACTGAGCGTGGCCTTCAGGGGCACGGCCCTTCCGCGGTCGGTGAATTTGAAATCCGTCTCCAGAAGAAGTTCGTCGCCTTGGCGGGTAATGGTGTAGTTCTCTTCGCCGATCGGCTGCTCAAACTTGTGAAGCCGGAACTTGCCGGTTTCGAGCGGTTGGGCCGAGGGAAGCGACTGCGCGAAGACCCAGGCCGGAGCGACCGCCAGAAAGAGAGATGTAGGGACCAGAGAACGGGTCATGAGCGAATCAGGGAGAAGAAGCCTTCAGACCAGAGTAGACCGAATGGAGTTTGATTCCGCGGGCGCCACCACATGCTAACCTCAAGAGGAAACGCGTTTCAGCGCTCAGTTCGGCCGCGCGCCGGCTCAGATTTGCGGCGAGCGGCAACGCCACACGCTCTTCTCTCTAAAGAGTTGAATCGCGATGCAGGTCCCGGGTGGTTGAGGGTTGTGACAAGTTTGGGCCGGTAGCTCAGTTGGTAGAGCATCGCACTTTTAATGCGGTGGTCGCGGGTTCGAGCCCCGCCCGGCTCACCA
>CAJCIT010000050.1 GCA_903970405.1 Acidobacteriaceae bacterium
CACCAGCAACGTCGACTTGGTGAGCTGAAGTTCGGCGCCCCCCAGTCCGCTGGCGGCCGTTATATTCGTCGGCTGTCCGTTCGAGTTTACCGCCACGTCAGGGCCTTGGCCATACATATAGCGGCCGATGCCGCGGCCGTACAGGGCGTTCTCAAAGAGCCGGATCCGTTTCCCGAGCCCGATGTTGTTGTTGAACCCCACGCCGCCCCCGGTGGTGGTGAGGGTGTTTCCTGTTTTCGAGTCGTATATCTTCGCCTCGCTGGTCAGGCCCACTAACTCTGAGTGCAGGAAGTAAGCGGGATCGATGGCGATCTTCGCCAGAATATCCGGCCGGACGCCCGGCGTTGCATAGCTGGTTGCTCCCGTATTCAGCTCGCCGGCCACGGTGGATGGCAGGTTCGATGGCAGAACCACAGTGCCCGCGCCCTGAGCGCCGCCGATGTATTGTTGCGGATCCTCCAGCGCCACCGCGAAGTGCAGCTTGTCGCCGGCGGCATGATAAGTCACGCGCAAAGCCCCCTGCCGCGCCCAGGAAACACCGATCGTCGGGTTCGGATCGATTGTTCTTCCGTAGAAGACGTCGTCGGGAAGAGGCGAAATGCCCGTCCGGTTCGACGTCAGCAGGGTCCAGGTCTGCCCGCCCGTGATCTCCCAGCCGTTCCGCCGGACGTCGGCAAAGGCTAATCGCAGCCGGAATGTGGCGCCGTTGCTGCTGACAAGAATATTGGTCGGCTGGTTTCCAATGAAGTCGTTTTCGAAATAGGCCAGAATCTTCGTGTCTTTCCACATCGAGTCCAACCGCAAAATGGGACGCGTTGACTGGACGCTGAGCAGCATGTCAGTGAGGTTGCCGGCGGCCGTGTTGTTAAACGGGATCCCGCCGAAACTGGTGCCAATGCCGCTTCCTAAATTCGTGGACCGGGTGACGAAGGACATGGCCAAAAAGCCCCCCGGCGTAATGTAGGTGTTGCCGATCTTCAGCGAGAGCGGCGCTTCATTGACGGGGCTCGAGGGCTGGGCGGCGCTCGAGACAGACGCGATGGACGGCGTGACGCCGCCCGCATTTACTAGCCGGGCATCGCCCGATTCAACCGGCGCCGCGCCCGAAGTCTCAATGGCCTGGACCGCGGCATCCAGCATCTTGCGCTGCTCCGCCAAAGACTTTCGCAACTCTTTAAGTTTCTCGGCCTGGGCCGCGATCCGTTTGCGAAGTTCGTCTACATCCTTTGCCGCGGCAGCGGCCGGTGCGGCGGTATCAGTACTTCCGCTGGCGGCCGCGGGGCCGGTGTTCGATGTTGTGGCCGTCGCCGTAGCGCCGTCGAAAGCGCTTAGGTTCAGCCCAAAGGCAACGACGCAAAACAAAATTCCATATGTAATTTTATTCATTGTTTACTCACTGAAAATTCACAAACCGGCCGATTAAAAAGGCGCCAAAAAATCCCGAGCGCTAAGCCCGGGATTCGCTTCGCTAAGGAAGCCCTTGTTACTTCAGCTTCGGGGCTTGACCCGGCAGCGTGTAACGCAGGTCCAGGAACAGCATGTTGCTGGTGGCTTGACTCGGCACGCCCACCGCAAAGTACCAGGGATCGCGCAGCAGGTAAGAGTATTGGCCGAAGATAGACAATGCGCCATAGTGAGGATCCTTCCACAGGGTCTGCTGCAGACCGAACGTCACTTCTTCTATGGCGCGGTTGTTTCCGGTGGAGGAGCCCGGGTATCCATAGCCAACATAGGTCTTCGCTTTGGGGTCCCACACTTCGGAGCGGCCGAAATAGTCCTGGCCCCAATAGCCGTAAAGGACTGTCGATTTGGTGAGGCCGAGCTCGGCGCCGACAATGCCCCCGGCCGCCTTCACGTTGGTGGCTCGGCCGTTGGAGTTGACGACGTAGTCGGGACCCTGGCCAAAGAAGTAGCGGCCGATGCCTTGACCATACGTGGCTGTTTCAATGATGGAGAAACGATTCGCAATCTTGAGGACGTTATTGAAAGAGATGCCGCCGCCGGCAGTG
Organism: Acidobacteriaceae bacterium; assembly: GCA_903970405.1. Lineage (GTDB taxonomy): Bacteria > Acidobacteriota > Terriglobia > Bryobacterales > Bryobacteraceae > CAJCIT01. The sequence goes on from CAJCIT010000050.1 coordinate 2,010, forward strand.
GTGTATGAGACGCTCCCGGAGGAGGTGGTGGCCGGCGGAACGTACGTCTTGGCGGCGCTGCTAATGCCCACCAACTCCGAGTGCAGAATGCCCAGGTCAACGGCAGCCTTGGCAATCAGGTCGGGACGCACGGCGGGCGCGGCATAACTGGTTGCTCCGGAATCGAATTCGGCCCCCAGAGCCGAATTCAAGTTCGACGGCAGAACACTGGTGCCGCCGCCCGAGGAGCCGCCAATGTACTGCTGCGGGTTTTCGGCAGCCACGGCAAAATGGAGGATCTTTCCAGCGTGGTATGCCAATCGGAAGCCGGCCTGCCGAGCCCACGTCAAGCCCACTTGGTAATTCGTGTCTACGTCCTGCGAGTAAAAGATATCGCCGGGCAGGGGCGAAATGCCGGTGCGGCCCGGCGTCATCAGACTCCATGTTTGGCCGCCGGTCACTTCAAATCCATGCTTTTGAACGTCGATGTAGAACAACCGCAGCCGGAACGTGGCGCCGTTGCTGGTGACCAGAATGTTCGTGGGCTGGTTGCCCAAAAAGTCAGACTCCCAGTAGCCCAGGATCTTCGTGTCTTTCCACAGCGCGTCAAAACGGGCGCCGATGCGCGAGTTCTGCGCGCTCAACAGGCTGTCATTCAGGTTAGACGTGGCCGCGTTCCCCAGCGGAATGGAACCGAAGTTGGTGCCGATGCCGCTGCCCACGTTCGTGGTGCGATCCACAAACGTCAAGTCCATGAAGCCAACCGGCGTGATGTAGGTGTCGCCAATCTTCAGTGAGAGCGGCGCTTCTTCGATAGGCGCGGAAGGCTGCGCCGCGCGGGACGCCGGCGCAATCATCGGACTCACGCCGCCGGCATTCACCAGCCGGGCATCTCCTGAAGGAGCCGTTGTACCCGCCGCCGAAATGGCGCGGACGGTTGTCTCAAGCAGGTCCCGCTGTGATGACAGAGACTCCTGCAATTTCTCGATCTGTTGTTCCTGTTCCGCGATCCGTTTACGAAGTTCTTCAATATCCTTCGCCGATACGGTTTTCTTGGTTCCGCTCGCGGCGGCGGCGCCTGCATTCGCCGTTGCATCGGTTGTTGCCGCTGCGCCATCAGAGGCGCTCAGGTTTAGAGCAAAAACCGAGAGGCAGAGCAGACTTGCACACCAAATTCTGTTCATACGTTTCCTCATAATCTTCTCTTCCGATTCTCAGACTGTCCCCGGATTGGCACACACCGGCCAATGCATCGACAAGGCGCGATGAAAATTGTAACACCCCGGGCGTGAAATCAGGTTAGCGAATAACTGTTACATCGCCATGAATTATGAAGCGTTCTGGACCAAAGGGCGGTTTGAAGCGACGGCACTTCGCGGCTGGAGGGTACAAACTTAGTAGCTTTCCTCTAGCCGGACTAGTTTAATCACGCTAGCCGTTACCTGAGTGAGCGGAGTAAGCACGGGAAATATTGCAGTTTAGTTACAGAATGGCCGTCTTCATCTCGAAAGGCGCCAGCTTCAACGCCTGGCCCCCGATGCGAATTTCCCCAACCGGTTCGCCGGAGAAGTTGGCCACGAAGGCCGTGGTCTTTTCTTTTGTTTTGACCGTCAGAGCATCCACTCGTAATGGGTCTGAGGATGTTGAGCGGACAATCTCGGTTCCCAGGAATCGAGTCAGTTCCGGCAGTGCCACGCCGCTCAAGTCATACGTTATCGAGGACACGCCCTGCTGCGCCAGTTGCTTGAGGCTGACCGCCACCCAGCCGGCGCGGGCGGCGATGTCGGGAACAACCACGGCTGAAATCACAAGCGGGCGGCCGCCTGAGAAAACGCGGGCTGTCCGCGGAGGGTCCATCTGGCCTTGCAGGTTTTCGATGACCGTCCGATAGTCGTCAGCGTGGACATACGGGTCGACCGGCCATACTACTTCGTCGGCATTGGCCACGATGGTTCGATTTCGGTTGAGATCGGCAAAAGCGCCGCGTGAGCCCGCGGCGATTGACACCTCATGGCCGGCATCCCGCGCAAAGATGCGCTTCGCTTCCGCGACCGCAGCCGGATCGGTAAAGGGACGGGATGCCGGGAAGAGCAGGAACCTCACCACGGCTGGGTTCAGCTTCGTCAACTCCTCCTTCAACAGCGGCAGGTCATTCTGCGGCCGATCGCTGAGACACGCGATCTCGAGCGGCAACTGCCAGGCGGCGGCCGCCTGAAGCCGGATGGGCCAATCCGGATCGGCGAAGTCCACGTCCACCCGTGTGTGGGCGCCCACGGCACTCAGGCCGTCCGCGAAGACAGTCCCCACCTTTGGAAACGGAGCGGTCTCGTCATGCAGTGCGATCTCGACAGGCGGTTCCGCCGGGCGGACGCTGTGCCGATGCGGCGCTGCCGTGCCGGTTAGCTTCAGTTCCACCGACTGCTCCACTCGGTCGCCCGGCTTCACCGGCACGGGAATCGGAAGGCCTAACCGAGTCGAGTATGTCTTGAAGGTGTAGTCGCTCCAATTGCGTTGGTCCTCCGTTTCGAACTCATCGCCTGTGAAGCGAACCTCCGCCTGGACGCCCGGCGCCACCTCGTAAGAGAGCGCACGAAGGTCAAGAAACGGTTGATGCGGCGAAACCAGCTCCGGAAACTGCGAGCTCTCTCGCCTGCCGTCCGTATGCTCAATCTCGCAAGGCCGTCCAGAGCAAGTCTCCATGGGGTGCAGCACGCAGAGGCCGATCCGGTTGCGGAGAAAGCTGGTCTTCGGCTCGCCGTTCATTTCCACTCGAATGCTGCCGCCGGCATCGCCGCGCAAGCTCCCGCGCCACTCGAACACGATGCCATCGAGTTCATGCCTCGCTTCGAGCTCAACATAGAACGTGGACTCTGTCGATTCGAACACGCTCTCTTTCACCTGAATCGGAATCGTCTCCCAATTTCGATCGCGGACCGCCACATAGATGCGGCGCAGCACCTCGCGGCCCCCGAATCGCACGTACCGCAACTCTCCCTTTTCATACTGGGCGGAGAGTGGACCGGCGAACACGGTGCGTGTCGGCGTTGGAGTCGCAAGAGGATTCGGCATACAGTCTCCGGTATTGTCTCGCAAGTAGACCATGAAGGGCCGCTTGTGGGCGGGCGGCCGGCTGGCAATCAGCCCCCACAAGCGTTGCGTCAGTAGTCAGTGTCAGAACGTGTGAAAAATCCTGGAGACATACAGACGCATCGCGCCTACTGAGCCGCGACCGTCAGGGAGCGACCGCGGTGTTGTTCCAGTCCTGCCAACCGGCGCCCCTTCTCAACCGCGCGCGTAAGCAAGCGGACAAACGCGCAAACTCCCTGCCGCAATGCCTCCCTGCCGAGCCTGCGCAGTCCAGTTTCTTCACGCACTCGCCGCTTCGGTCTGGAAAAACGCTTCGATCTCGGCCACCTCTTCGTTCCGCAAACGGTAGTCCAACGCGCCAATGACGCCAGGGACCTGCGATGGCTTGCGAACACCCACAATCGCTCCCGTAACGGCGCTGTTATGAAGAACCCAGGCAATCGCCACCTCGCCGGGCTGACGGCCGTTGCGCTCGCCGATGCGGCGCAACAAATCTACCAATTTTAGGTTGCGGCTCAGTTGCGGCTCCTGGAAGGCCGGGTTGCGGCTGCGCCAGTCGTCAGCAGGCAGCGCGAGGGCCCGTTCGCGAGTCATACCGCCGCTGAGGAGCCCGTTCTTCATCGGCGAGTAGACAATCACGCCAATGTTGTGGGCCTCGGCAAACGGCAGAATCCGCTCTTCGGCGTCGCGAGCCAGCAGCGAATAAGGCGGTTGCAAAGAGGTGATCGGCGCAATTCGCATGGCGCGCTCCATCTGCGGGACGTTGAAGTTCGAAACGCCGATCCAGCGGACTTTGCCTTCCTGTTGCAGCCGCGCCATTTCGGTCCAGCCTTCTTCAACGTCTTCGTCCGGCTGCGGCCAGTGCACCTGGTAGAGGTCAATGACGTCCAGCTTCAAACGGCGCAGGCTGGCCTCGCACTCCTTCCGAATGGACTCCGCTTTCAAAGAACCGTAGACAGACCCATCTTCCCGCCAAAGCCGCTCACACTTGGTGAAGACGTAAGGCTTGGTTCCGGCCTCGCTCAGCGCCTTGGCCACCATTTCCTCCGAGTGGCCGAGGCCATAGACAGCCGCGGTATCGATCCAGTTGATGCCGGCATCGAGCGCCGCGCGAATCGCCGCGACAGATTCGGAATCGTCCTGCGCGCCCCAGCCAAACTGCCAACCCGATCCGCCAATGGCCCAAGCCCCCACGCCGAGGGGACTGATGTCAAGATCGCTATTACCCAGCCGTTTCGTTGTCATAGTGGAAGTAGGATTGAGTGACGCGCCGCATTCGGAGTTCGCGGCTAGAGATTTACTTTAACAACGAACTGTTCTGACGATGCGGGTTTCCGTCCCAGGGGAGGATTCTGTCCGATGCTGCGTTCGCTTGCTTCTGTGACACTGATCGCTGCGGCGAGTGCCGGCTGCTTATTCGCCGCCCAACCTCCCGGCCGGCAGCCGGCCGATTGGATCGTCGAAGCGCGCTACGTCATCACGATGGATGCCACGCACCGCGTCTTTGAGAACGGCGCAGTGGCGTTGCGCGGCGAACGCATCGTGGGTGTCGGCACGCAAAGCGACATTGAGCGCCAATTCACAGCGGAGCACCTACTCAAGAAGCCGCGCAGTTTGCTCATGCCCGGGCTGATCGATACCCACACCCATGCGGCGATGTCACTGTTTCGAGCCATTGCCGACGACCGGCGCTTGAACGATTGGCTGACCAATTTCATCTTTCCCGCCGAATCGAGGAACGTCGACAAGGATTTCGTTCACTGGGGGACATCGCTTGCGTGCCTGGAGATGGCGCTGGCCGGGACCACCACCTATACAGACATGTATTACTTCGAAGACGAAGTGGCGGCAACCACCAAGGCGGCCGGATTACGCGGCGTGCTGGGGCAGACGGTGATCGGCTTCCCGGCGCCGGATTACAAGACCTGGCAGGAGGCCGTGCGCGGCGCCGCGCGCTATATCGATACCTTTGCGCATGATTCGCTGATTGTGCCCGCGGTGGCGCCCCATGCCATTTACACTACGCCCGATGAAGCGCTTGTGGCGGCGCACAAACTGGCGCTGCAACAGAATGTTCCGCTGCTGATTCACCTGTCGGAGACCATCAAGGAGCGCGAAGACACCCTGGCTCAGCGTCACATCTCGCCCACACAGGTGCTGGAGCAACTGGGCGTGCTGGACGGCCGGGTGGTGGCGGCGCACTCGATTTCGATGAGCGATGACGATTTGGTGTTGCTCAAGAAGCACGGCACCGGCGTGGCGCATTGTCCCTCCAGCAATATGAAGATGGCCGCGGGCGTAGCGCCGGTGACGAAGATGTTGAAGATGGGCATCGCCGTGGGGTTGGGTACGGACGGGTTCGCCGGAAGCAATGACTCAGCCGATCTGATCCTGGAAATGAACCTGGCCGCGAAGCTGCAGAAGGTCGCGACGATGGATCCTCAATCTCTGCCCGCCGAACAGGTGGTGGAGATGGCCACCATGGGAGGCGCGCGAGTTCTGGGGCTTGAGAAAGAGATCGGGTCGTTGGAGCCTGGCAAGAGGGCTGACCTCATCGGCATTTCGCTGGAGCATCCGAACGCGGTGCCGCTCTACCATCTGTATTCGCAGATCGCCTACGCAACAAAGGCCCCGGACGTGGAGGATGTCTTTGTCAACGGAAAGCAGATTGTCATCGGCAGGAGGATGGTAACGCTTGACAAAGACGAAATCTACCGCCAGGCCGAACGGTATAAGATCCAAATCGAAAAGAGCCTGGCAGGACGTTGAGTTAGTCGCTGGCGAAGCGGCTCTTGCGGCCACCCGGCGACCAACAAGTGCAAGGCGACCCTGGGCGCCTTGCCGCCGAAATTCTCCATTTGTTTATTCGTGTGTGGCGCAAAGCAGGGCAAAGCAGGGGACGGCAAAGCAGGGACGCGGCTAAGCAGGGACGGAGAGATATGGCCCCAGGACGGCGCAAAGCGGGGACGGAGAGATATGGCCCCAAAAGAGAAATCCGCTTGATCGTGGCTCGGCTGGGTTGCTTTACGCTGATGCCGGCGGCGTTTCGAGGTGGTCTTCGCTGCTGGCCGATCCCGAGCAGGGCA
>CAJCIT010000051.1 GCA_903970405.1 Acidobacteriaceae bacterium
GCCGCCACATGGATGGCCTTGATCTCATGCGATACCGAATAGGAAAAGCGCAACGCGTTCTTCGTCACTAAGTTCCAGCGGGCGATGGGGGTTACGACAATGGGCGGCTTCAAGTCAGAGAAATCGGCCGCCGAGTCAGACTCGATCTCTTTCGTGACCAGATCATAGTGCCGGTGCACCGCGGCCATCACCGCCAGCATGATGGGGATGAGCAGCACCGTTACCCACGCGCCTTCCAGAAACTTGGCGCTTAAGACGACCACGGTGGTGACCGCCGTAGCAATCGCGCCGAGGCCGTTGACCAGCATGTGTTGCCAGTGTCCACCGCCTTGCCGCTTCCAATGCAGAACCATGCCTGTTTGCGAGAGCGTGAATGCCATAAAAGCCCCTACCGCGTAGAGCGGAATTAAGCGATCCGTCACACCATTGAACAGGATTAGTATGCCGCCGGTCAGGAGGGCCAGTCCGTAAATGCCCTGTGAATAGACCAGGCGGCGCCCGGTGGAGGCGAACGCGCGCGGTAAGTAACCGTCCGACGCAATCATGCGGCAAAGGCGTGGAAAGTCGGCAAACGCCGTGTTTGCCGAGAGCGAAAGCACAACTAGGATTGACCCGATGGCCGTGTAATAAAAGATTCCTCTTCCGGCCACGGCGCGCAAGAGCATGGAGAGGACGCTTTCGTAATTCTTGTTGGGATCTGTGGCTGCAATTCCGTAAGCCTTCGCCAGGTAAGCAATGCCGGCCAGCAGCACAATCAGAATCGCGATGATAATGGTGAGCGTCCGCTGAGCGTTGGGCGCGGTGGGCTCACGGAAGGCACGCACACCGTTTGAGACGGCCTCCACACCGGTCATCGCCGCGCAGCCGCTCGAGAAAACCTGGAGCAAGAGCCACGCGCTGACCATGGTGGTGGCGGCGGGGATGGCGGGCATCGCCTCCACCGGCGCCGGATGCCCACCTGACACAATCGCCCTGAAGACGCCGATCCCAATCATCATGAAAAGGCAGCCGACGAATAAGTAAGTGGGTATAGTGAACACGCTGCCCGATTCACGAAGTCCGCGCAGGTTAACCACCGTGATTACCAGCAGGATCGCGAGGCAGATGGCAAGCGTATGCGGCTGCAAGCTGGGGATGGCTGAAACCAGCGCGCCGACTCCCGCCGAAATGCCGACCGCCGCCGTCAGGACGTAATCGATCATCAATGCCGCCGCTGCCAATAGCCCCGCGCCTTCGCCGATATTCTCTTTTGCGACTGTGTAAGAACCGCCGCCATTGGGGTAGGCCGCAATGGTCTGGCGATAGGAGAAGTAGAGAATCGTCAGCAGCACCAGGATGAGCCCGGTGATGGGCATAATGTAGGCGACGCCCATCGCTCCCAGCGGAATCAGCAAGGTGAGTGCGGCTTCCGGGCCATACGCCGCCGAGCTGAGTGCATCCAGACCAAAGACGGGAATTCCAGCAATGGGCCCGATCTTCTCAGCCCGCTCTTCCTGAGACGCCAACGGCCGTCCGAATACCAAGTCGGAAAGGGACATGTCAATATTTTCCCTAATCCGGTATTGCGCTTCGATTGCCCGCACGCTTCAAACGGGTTTCAGCGGCGCGGACCGCCACCCTAGTTGGTGCTACAACTTGAAAAGGTTAACGCATACGAAGGGCAACACTTATATCCTAAGAAGTTGCCCATGTCAGGAGTTTCATGTCCGCCACGCTTGCACCGCTTCAATACCTGAAAGATCTTTGGGATCCATCCACCGCCTCGGGCCTTGAACACGACGCCCTGGATCTCTTACGCTACCGCTCAAACCTGCTGGGCGCCGATCTCCGCATCACTAATTTCGCCGGCGGCAACACCAGCTCAAAGATCGATCTGAAAGATCCTTTTACCGGTCAAGGCGTCCGCGTGCTTGCGGTGAAAGGTTCCGGCGGCGACCTGGGATCCATCTCCAAGGCCGGCTTCGCGCTGCTTTATATGGAGAAGCTGGATCAGCTCCGCTCCGTTTATAAAGGCGAAGCGCACGAAGACGACATGGTGGCATACTATCCGCTGGCCGCCTTCGGTGACAGCCGGGTGGCCGCTTCCATCGACACGCCCCTGCACGGCTTCCTTCCGTTTCCTCATGTCGACCACCTGCACCCGGATTGGGCCATCGCCCTGGCGGCCAGCGCGAACGGCAAGCAGAAACTGGAAGAGTTCAACAAGGAATTCGACCGCAAGCTGGTATGGCTGCCGTGGCAACGCCCCGGCTTCGAACTCGGCCTGATGCTGCGGGATGCAGTGGCGAACAACCCTGCGTGCGACGGCATCATTCTGGGTAGCCACGGCCTCTTCACCTGGGGCCAGACCCAGCGCGACTGCTACCTATCGAGCATCTCAACCATCGATCAGATGGGCAGCTTCGTTGCCGAACATCAGAAGGGCCGCAAGGTTTTTGGCGGGACGCGCGTCGCGGCTGTCCCGGACCGGCACGAAACGGCGGCCTTGATTTTTCCCACTCTACGCGGCGCGGTCTCCACATCTAAGCGAAACGTGGGCCACTTCGCCGGCGCCGAGGACGCGTTGGAGTTCGCGAACTCCGTTCATGGCCCGGAACTGAGCCAGCTTGGAACCAGTTGCCCTGACCACTTCCTTCGGACTCGCATCAAGCCGCTGTTTATCGACTGGCATCCTCAGCAGGAAGATCTGGCGGCGTTGAAGCAGAAGATTGTGGCGGGCGCGGCGCAATATCGCGAAGAGTACGCGGCTTACTATCGCGCCTACGCCGAGCCGGCCTCGCCCACACTGCGCGATGCGAACCCATCGGTGGTCATTATTCCCGGCGTTGGCCTCTTCTCGTTTGGCAAGAACAAGAAAGAAGCGCGCATTGCCAGCGAGTTCTTCATCAACGCGATTCACGTGATGGCCGGCGCTACGGCGCTTGATGAAGGCAATCCCCCGGCGATTCTTCCGCAGGCGAAGCACGCTGACAAGTCCTCGGACTTCAAGAGCCTTTATAACTATGTGGCGCTGCCGCCGCGCGAGGCTTTCCGGATTGAATACTGGGCGCTTGAAGAAGCGAAGCTGCAGCGCATGCCGCCGGAGCAGGAGTTCAGCCGCAAGATCCTGGTGGTGGCCGGCGGGGGCAGCGGCATCGGACGCTGCACGGTGCTGAAGCTGGCTGAGCGCGGGGCGCACGTGGTTGTCGCCGATCGCGACCTGGAATCTGCCAGAGCGACGGCTGCCGATGCCGCGAAGCTCTCATCGAAGGAGATGGTTCATGCCACCGTGCTTGACATCACATCGCGCGCCAGTATTCAAGAGGCGTTCCGGGAGGCCATTCTGCAGTTCGGCGGGATTGACGGCATCATTAATACCGCCGCCATTTTTGCGGCGCCAGATCGCGAGGGGCGGCTGGCGGACGAACTCTGGGCCGCCACGTTCAACATCAATATCAGCGGCAACTACTTTCTGGTGGATGAGGCGCGCGCCGCTTTGAAGGAACAAAATCTCCCGGCAGTACTGGTGCTAACCAGTTCGGCGAATGCCGTGGTTCCGAAGCATGGCAGTGAAGCCTATGACGTCAGCAAGAGCGCGGTGAACCAGTTGATTCGCGAATTGGCTGTGGGGCTTGCGCCGCTGGTGCGCGTCAACGGCATTGCACCCGCAACGGTTGTTGCCGGGTCTACGATGTTCCCTCGCGACCGTGTGATCAGCTCACTGACGAAGTACAAGATTGAGTTCGCGGAGACTGAATCGACTGAAGAGTTGCGCGACAAGTTGGCGCATTTTTATGCTCAGCGAACGCTGACCAAGATTCCGATTCACCCGGATGACTGCGCGGCAGCGATTGTCTGGCTGGCCAGCGACGCCAGCGCCAAGACCTCGGGGCATGTGGTTCCCGTTGACGGAGGGCTTCCCGAAGCGTTCCTCCGGTGACGCCACTTCTTCGCGCTGTTCACATCCGAAAGAGCTTCGGCGGAGTGCGTGCTCTGAAAGGCGTATCGTTCGATCTGGTCCGCGGCGAAGTGCACGCGCTGGCGGGTGAGAACGGGGCCGGGAAGAGCACGCTGATCAAAGTGCTGACGGCTGCCATTCAGCCCGATGAGGGGGAGTTGTGGCTGGACGGCCAGCGCATTCATCCGCGCGATCCGTTCCAGGCGCGCGCGGCCGGCATCGCGGCGATTTACCAGCAGCCGGCTCTGTTTCCGCACTTGACCGTTGCGGAGAACATCGCGCTGGCCGGCGATTCCGGCAGTCCATGGCATCGCATTTCCTGGGCTCAGCGGACGGCGCACGCCTCGGCCCTATTACAAAGAATCGGCGCCAATTTTTCCCCTTCGGCGCTGGTTAGCGATCTGACTCCTGCCGAGCAGCAACTGGTGGAACTGGCGAAGGCGCTTGACGCCAATGCACGAGTCTTGATTATGGATGAGCCAACCGCGGCGCTGGGCGAGCAGGACACGCAAAATCTCTATCGGATCGTCGACGATTTGAAATCTAAGGGCGTCGCCATCGTCTACATTACGCATCGATTCGAAGAGCTGATGCGCCTGGCGTCACGCGTGACGGTGCTTCGCGATGGCAACAGCATCGATACGCGACGGATGGACAGCGTCACGCAACACGACTTGATCCGCTTGATGGTGGGGCGGGAGATCGATACCGTGTTTCCGGTGAGGGATACCGTTCCCGGCGAGGTTATGCTTGAGCTGCGCCATCTGCGGTGCGCCCGCGCCGGTGTTAAAGATGTTTCGCTCACGCTTCGGCGCGGCGAAGTGCTGGGACTCTCCGGTCTCATCGGTTCCGGACGAACGCAGATGGCGGAGACGATCTTTGGATTGACGCCTGCTGAATCAGGCGAGATGCTGTTAAACGGCAAAATCGTCTCTACTCCGAATCCACAGGCGGCGCGATCGTTGGGAATTGCCTATGTTCCTGAAGACCGGCGGCGACATGGCGTGGTGATGGCGCTGCCGATCGATCAGAACATTTCGCTCGCCGCCTTGCATCGCGTCTCAAGCGCTGCCGGCATGATCGATCTGAAGCGCGAGCGCGCCGCGGCACAAGGATTTCAGACCAGTCTTTCGATCAAAGCGCCCTCAGTCGAGACAGTGGTCCAGAACCTGTCGGGCGGCAATCAACAGAAGGTGGCGCTTGCGCGGTGGCTGTTCACCGAACCGCGCATTCTCATCCTGGATGAGCCGACGCAAGGCATCGACGTCGGCGCGAAAGCCGAGATCTACCGGCTGATTGCGGACCTGGCCGGCCAAGGTATGGCAATTCTGATGATCTCGTCCGAGCTGCCGGAAGTGCTTGGCCTCAGCGATCGCATCGCGGTGATGGCCGGGGGCAGAATCGCGGGCATTCTCGACCGATCGGAGGCAACGGCCCATGGCGTGATGGAACTGGCTTGCCGGACGACGGGGGCCGCGGCATGAGATTTCTTCGCCTGGGCCGAGCGTGGCCGGCTTTCATTACGCTGCTGCTGGTTCTTGCCGGGCTGGCGGTGGCCGCGCCCGAATTCTTTGCGCTCCAGAACCTTCGCGATTTGGCATTGACGAATGTACCGGTGCTCCTTGTGGCGCTGGGCATGACTTTGGTGATCGTGCTGGGACAAATCGATATTTCAGCCGGTTCTATCTTTGCGATTTGCGCGGTGGCCGCCGGCGCCGCGGCACAATCCGGGCTGCCGATAACGCTGGCGGCATTGCTTGGGATTTTTGTTGGCTTACTTCTTGGCGCGGTCAATGGCGTTCTGATTTCTTACGTTCGTGCGCCTTCCATTGTGGTGACGCTGGCCACCATGACGGCATGGCGAGAAGCGCTGCGTTGGATCACCGGTGGCGCGTGGATTGAGAATCTTCCGCCCGGTTTTCAGTGGTTCGGCCTTTCGCAAACGGGTGGGCAGGCGGTCATCGTGCTGCTGTCGCTTGCGGTGTTCGCCGCCATCTGGTGGGCATCGCGAAACCTTGCTGGATTCCGTATGATCTTCGCCGCAGGGTCTGACGCGGCGGCCGCGAATCTGGCGGGCATCGATACGCGCCTTGTTCTGCTCTCTGTCTTCTGCTTGATGGGTGCGCTGACCGGGTTTGCGTCCATTCTCAACGCGGTGCGTTTCTCAGATGTTCCAGCCAATGCGGGCGTGGGGCTGGAACTCAAAGCGATTGCCGCGGTGGTGGTGGGAGGCACGCCTATCACCGGCGGCCGGGCCACCCTGCTGGGGACTCTGCTGGGCGTTTGCCTGCTGGGCGCCCTGGGGCCGGCGCTGACTTATCTTGGCCTGAGCGCTTATTGGGAGAAGGCGATTCAAGGCGTTATCATTCTAGCCACGGTCTTGTTCGAAGCGCTGAGGCAATCGCGACGCAGCACGGCAACACAGGCCGCCGTATGAAGGGCGCTCGCCAGGAGTGGTTTGTCGGCGGGCTTCTGCTGGTTGAAATCGTGCTCCTCAGCCTGGCCTCGCCGAGCTTTCTCACGGTCGGCAACTTCTTTGAGTGCATCCGGCTGGGCGTTGAGATCGGTCTCCTCACGCTGGCGCTGACGCCAGTCATTATCAGCGGCGGCATCGATCTTTCGGTGGGCTCAATGATGGGCCTCTGCGCCGTGACGTTTGGCGCGCTGTGGCAGGATTTTCACTGGAGCATTCCCGCCGCGGCGCTCGCTGTGCTGATGGTGGGGCTGGCCGGCGGCGTCTTGAACGGCTTCCTGATCGCCCGCCTCAAGGTGACGCCGCTGATTGTCACGCTGGGCACCTATTCGCTGTTTCGCGGCGTGGCGGAGGGAGTTACTGGCGGGGCGCGTAACTACTCGGGGTTTCCGGCCGGCTTTCTCTATTTTGGCCAAGGCTACATCGGTGGCCTGGTACCGCCGCAGGCGCTGGTGTTCGTGGCAGCGCTGAGCGGCTTCTTCGTTCTCCAGCACAAGACGGTGGTTGGACGAGCCTTCCATGCCATCGGCTATTCGCCGGAGGGGGCGCGCTATGCCGCGATTCCGGTGGAACGCCGCTTGCTGCTGGCCTATGCTCTCTGCGGATTATCGGCAGCCGGCGCGGCTCTTATCTATGTTGCCCACCTGGGGCAAGCGAAATCGGATGCCGGCAACGGGTACGAATTGACGGCCATTACGGCGGTGGTGCTGGGCGGCACGTCGATTTTCGGCGGGGCCGGTTCCATTACCGGGAGCTTACTGGGCATAGCTGCTATTGTGGTGCTCCAGAACGGGCTGCGGCTTGCCGCCCTGCCCGCGGAACTCGCGGGAATTCTGACGGGCGTCCTGCTGATCTCGACGATTGCCCTGGAGCGCTTCGCCAATCGAATACGGGTGCCCGCATCGGACAAGAAAGAAGCAATAAATAAGAATGACGAGGAGACCATGAAGAACTCCCAGCTCGCGATTCTGTGCGGAACCATTCTGGCCGGCGCGGCGATTGTGTCACTCAGCAACTGGTACCTGGTGCGGAGTGTGGTGACACCGCATGGCGCCGAATCAGCATCGAGCGCTACGAAGAAGCGGCTGACCATCGGCATGATGCCGAAGGCCAAAGGCGATCCGTACTTCATCAGTTGCCGCAGCGGCGCGGAGGAGGCGGCAGCCGAGCAGAACATCGACTTGATTTGGGACGGCCCGACGGGCCTGGATGCGGCCAAGCAGAACGAAGTGGTGGAAGGATGGATCACGCGGCGCGTGGATGCCATTGCGGTGGCGGTAGAGAACGGGCCCGGCATATCCTCGGTGCTGCGCAAAGCCCGGGCGCAGGGCATCAAGGTGATTACATGGGATGCCGACGCGGAGCCCGATGCGCGTGACTATTTCGCGAACCAGGCGACACCTGAGGGCATCGGCAACACGCTGGTGGATGAATCGGCCCGGATCATGCACGGGGAGGGCGAATTCGCCATTATCACCGGCGCCTTGAGTGCGGCGAACCAGAACCAATGGATCGAATTCATGAACCGCCGAGTGGCGGCGAAATATCCGAAGATGCATTTGGCGGTGCTGCGTCCGAGCGACGACGACCGCGACAAAGCCTTCGCCGAAGCGCAGACCATCTTGAAGGTCTATCCGAAAGTAAAGGTGATCATCGCGATCTCGGCGCCGGCCGTTCCCGGGGCGGGCGAGGCGGTGAAGCAATCGGGCCGGACAGACGCGACGGTGGTGGGACTGTCCTTGCCGAACCTGTGCAAGCCCTATGTGCATGGCGGATCGGTGGCGGCGGTGGTGCTATGGAAAACGAAGGACCTGGGGTACCTGGGGGTGACAGCGGCGGCGGCGCTGGCCCGAGGCGAGTTGAAAGCGGGCGCGACGGAGTTCACAGCCGGGCGGCTTGGGCGGCTAGCAGTTCAGAAAACGGATATCATCCTGGGTGCGCCGTTCGTGTTTAACCGAACGAACATCGACCAGTTCGATTTTTGACGCCGCTTCAGGGCGGTGGGATAATCGAGGGGTCAGACAGCTGCATCAGCTTAACGGACATAGAGGGGCGGTTAGCTCAGCCGGTTAGAGCGCCTGCCTTACAAGCAGGAGGTCCACAGTTCGATCCTGTGACCGCCCACCATGTAAGACCCTGAAAAGAATGCGACCACCGCATTAAAAGTGC
>CAJCIT010000052.1 GCA_903970405.1 Acidobacteriaceae bacterium
AATTCAGGTGCGTGGAAACCTCCGGCTTCCTCAGCCTCATCCGGCAGTTTGAGAACGGCCTTCCAGCCTGGGTCCGGCTTGAAGAATCTCGCATCGATCTTCTTAGAATGTGTCACCCGGCGGAAGCGGACGGTTCTTTCAATCCGTGCGGCGGCCGGGTCAAGATTCGGGAACGGCACGATTTCGTGAAGCAGATACGGAAACTTGATGCCGTCCACCTTCCAGTACTTCTTGAACTCGTAATGACGAGGAACCGATTCGTCTTTCAGTTGCTCTTCGATTTCTTTGAGTAAGTGGGTCTTGTCATCGAATAAGTAGCGGATAACCGCCCCATCGGTAACCACCCGGAGAACGGCAACGCCGGCTGCCGCCTGGTCGCCGCCAACTTCGCGAACAACGCCCGGATACAGGTCTTTGAGGTTCGCATAGCGGACGGGGTCCGCCACGCGCAGCACGTCTTCGATTTCCCATTTGTTGAGACGTTCGTAGCTCCCCATTGCCTTGGCACCCTCCCGCCAGCCCGACCGTCCATCGAAGCCCGAGACGCCCAGAACGGGCGACGGTGTCGCCCAGATTTCGAACCGGCCATGATCCGGCGCCGCCCAAGCGGTGAAGAAGCGGCCGGAGTCCTCACGGTGGGGAATCTCAATCACCCCTTCGGCCTCTCGTGCTTTCAACTTATCGAGCGCGGCGCGGCCGCCCAGGGCTTCAACGTACGCGTCGAGCACGGCCTGCACGCCCTCCGTGGTAGTAACCGGTTCAGGATGAGCCGGGTCTTGCGCGCGCCCCTGTTGCGCGGCTGCGAGTAACAGCGTCGCGGCGGCGAAAACCGCGGTGGCCGCGGCCTGCTTAACGCGGGTTTTCAAACGTGACGTCGCGGATCGGGACATTCAGTTTGACCTTGACGATTCGGACGCCGCCGCCTTCCAACTGATCCATCCAATTCTGCTCGATAACATGCGGAATGCGTAGGCCTTCCACGCCTTGGTAGTCGCGCAAGCGGGTGAAGCGCGGCGGATCGCCACTCTTGAAATGGTCTTCGATCTGAACCAGGTAGTGGGTCTCGTCATCGAAAGAAAATCGGCGGTCGCCCCACTGCACATTGGACAGCAACACGGTGACATCCCGGCCCTCCACTTTCCCCTTGCCCTCCATAGCAACGCCCGGATAGATGACCGGCAGCCGCGTGAAGCGCAAAGGATTGCAGATGATCTGAAGGATATCCTGCTTTTCCATTGAGAGCTTGTGGCCGTGGCCGTGTTGCCTGAGAATCCACGCTCTTTGGCCGTCAAAGCCCTCGGCCACGTCGGAATTCAGGGTTTTGATGGTCGCGCGAGCTTTTTCGGGCGCCTTCCAAAAGAGCACCAACTTGGTCTTGTCCGGGTTGAAACGCTTGGTATCGAGGGGATGGCCGGTCAGCTCCCAACTCTTCACTGAGTCGAGCACGGACTGGCCGCCGACGGCGTCGATATAGGCCTTGACCAGCTGCTCGGCAGGCGTCAGCGGACGCGACGCGGCGCTCGCTTGGCCCGCAGGCGGTGCTTGCGCAACGCCCACTGAAAGGCCTGCCCACAGCGCCCCGGCAACGCTCACGCCGGCGCGCAAGCTCTTGCCAGTTTTACGACTGCTTCTTGTAATAGGCAACGCCGGCCTGCTCCTCAACAAAGACTACCCGGTCTCCTATGGCGACCCGTCCGGCTTCGGGAAGAATCTGCACCGTAGCGCGTTCGCCGCCATACAGATCCACGATGGCGATTTGGTACGGAGCGATGCTCACATACTTTTCCGGAGCGGAGTGAACAATGGTTTCGCTGTAGACAACGCCGGTTTGACGTTCAGGAGAGATTTGGTTCACGCAGCCTCAAGAACGGTGACCACGCACGTGGCGCCGGAGCCACCCAGATTTTGAGCGAGGCCGATGCGGTGTCTTGCCACCTGCCGGTCACCGGCGTCGCCACGAAGTTGTTGGATCACGTCGCAAATCTGGCCCGTACCCGTGGCGCCCACCGGGTGACCTTTGGATTTCAAGCCGCCGCTGGTATTGATCGGCAGCCGGCCGTTGATGGCGGAGCAGCCCGCCGAAGCAAAGCGGCCTCCTTCGCCGCGCCCGGTGAAGCCCAAATCTTCTGACGCTATGGCTTCGGCGATAGTGAAGCAATCATGAAGCTCGGCGAACTGAATGTCCCGCGGACCGAGGCCCGCCATTTCGTAGGCGCACTTTCCCGCGCTTCGAACTGCCGAAAAAAACGTGATGTCGTCCTTGGCGTCCAGCGCCACGCCGTCAGAGGTTTGGGCGATACCGCGAATAACGGAGAAGCGGCTGGTGAATTCGCGGGCGCGATCGAGAGGCGCCAGCACCACGGCCGCCGCGCCGTCACTCACCAGCGAGCAATCGTAGACGGTCAGCGGATCGGCCACCGGCTTGCCTGCCAGCGCTTGTTCAAGGGTAATGACCTTTCGCATTTGGGCGAGGGGGTTCCGGGCGCCGTTCGCATGGTTCTTCACGGCAATGGCGGCCAGATCTTCCCTCGTTGTGCCGAATTCGTGCATGTGGCGGCGCGCAATCATGGCGAATAAAGCTGGAAAGGTAGCGCCCGCGCGCCCTTCGCCGCTCATGTCACCGGCGCCGGAGAGGATCTCGGCAACCTTAGGTGTGGGTTGCGACGTCATTTTCTCAACGCCTCCCACCAGGACCAGGTCCAGGGCACCGCTCGCCACGGCCTGCCACGCCTGAAAAAGAGCAACACCTCCGGAGGCGCAGGCATCTTCAATACGGGTACACGGAACTCCGCGAGTCAGGCCCGTTGCCAAACCGACATACGGAGCAAGATGATTTTGGCCGGTGAAAGAAGGACCCGCAAAGTTTCCCAGGTAAAAGGCCTCGACTTGCGCGGGAAGCACGTTGGCGTCCGTAAGGGCCTGGCTGATCGCCTCCAGGGCGAGAGACCGGAGGTCGCGGTGCGCAAAAGCTCCGAAAGCGGTTTTCCCGATGCCCACCACGGCAACTCGTCTCATATAAACTCAAGGATAACCCCGATGTCTGGTTTGCTTTGCACGTTCGGTGGCGGCAACCGTCTAACCCTTGTGGATAGCCTGACAGGCCATCCTGAGGTAGCTGAGACTCATTGTGCCCCGGACCGGCAGACCGAACGATGCAGCGCAAATACTCATCTGAAACCGCCTCAATCGACCGGTATTCGGGGGAGGCGCGTATGAGCGACCCCCTGCGGCGCCTTTCCGAAGCGCCGTCCGGTGTTTCCGCCGACGCGGAAGCCCGGTTTGTCCAGGAAAACCTGCGCCGCGTCTTCCTGCTGATCTACCGCATTGTCGGCAATGTGGACGACGCGCAGGATCTGACGCAAGAGACCTTCATCAAGGCGTTGCAGCGCCAGGGGCAGTTGAAGGATCTGGAAAAGGCGTCGCACTGGCTATCGCGCATTGCCAGCAACACAGCCATCGATTTTCTGCGCCGCAACAGGCGCGCCGCTTACAGCGACGTGAACGATCTTCCGGAGGGCGTGACCAAGGCGCCGGGAGATTCTCCGGAACAGATTGTTCTTCGCGGGGAACGGAAGCTGGAACTGGATGGCGGCTTGGCTTTGCTGACTGACCGCGAGCGAACTGCGCTTCTGTTGCGCGATGTCGAGGATATACCCGCCGGCGAAGTGGCCCGCCGCATGAATTGTTCCATGGCCACCGTGCGGTCACATATTGCCAACGCCCGCGTCAAGTTCAAGCGTTATTTGGAAACAAGAAGGCCCTGATGCCGTTCCCAGCCAAGTCATTTCAAAATCCGCCGGCTGCGCCCAAGCCTGCCCATCCCGCCGAGCGCACCCTGGCGCTGTATTCGCGGAAGGACCTGGGCTGGACTGAGTTGTTCTTCGTGGCCCGGCACGTTAAGGCGTGCGCGGAATGCAGCGCGGCGGTGGAGAGGTTCCACCTTGCGACGGCGGAGTTCCAGGGCGAAGCGGCGGCCGGCGCGTTAACCGGCTTCGAGGCCATCGCCGATTGGAACGCGCTTGAAGGCGAGATGCTGGGCAACATCCGAGTGGGTGTCGACGCGGCCCGCTGCATCGATCACGTAGGACGGCACGGTTTCGCCGGTTGGCGCGTCGCCGTTGTAGTAGTGGGCCTGGTCCTGGTTTTTGTCATGGGATGGGTCTTGAATACTCCCCGTGACCTGACTGACGGCTTGGCCGCCAGGTTGCGGATGGCGATGGGCCGGACTGCGCCCATGCCGTCCGGTTCGGTGGTCTTGACAACGCCGCTGGGCATCGCAGTGCGGTCGCCGGGCGGAACATTGACGTTGTTGAGTCCTTCGTCGAACCCGGTTTCGGTGTCGGTATCGGGCGCCTCGGTGGTGACGGCGAGTTACGTGGATTCGGAGACCGGGCAAGTGACGATTACGAATGTCTATGGTCAGTAGGATAGGAATGGAAATGCCGCGAAAGCCTGGCCGGACGCCGCCGTCGAACCGCGTCCTGCGCGCTCTGGCGGCGGCGTTGCTCAGCTCCGGACCGGCTCTCGCTGCCGATTCCGCCTCGCAATGGGTACATGTGGCCCTCCCCGCGGATGCGCCGGTGAGCTTCATCGACGTGAATCTGGGCGAATCGAAGGCTCAATTGAGCGGACTCTCCATGGTGCTCGATCTGCACGCGCAGCTCACGCTACGCAACGTCGGCGCCAAGACTATTCATGGTATGACGCTGCGGGTGGAAGCCCAGGATATGACGCCGGGCGGGCAGGGTTCGGTCACCGTGCCCAGCCTGAACATTGCACCGGGAGAGATCTTTCCCGTCCGGGTGGATGTCGAAGTGGTGCGCCCATTCATGGTGAACAAGAACGGGGCGCCCGTGGTTGAGATCGAACTGGATGGCGTGCTGTTTGGCGATTTGCAGTTTTACGGCCAGGACAAGCTGGGGTCGCGCCGCGCTCTGCTGGTGTATGAGTTGCAGGCGCGGCGCGAACGGCAATACTTCAGCAATCTAATTGAGACGCGTCAGACGGCGATGCTGCGCCAGGAACTGGATTTCGGCCTGCCGGATCTGTCACCGAGGCAACTGGGTCTGGAGCTTCTGCACGATCTGGCACCGGTTGGCCATCCCGGCGAACAGCCGCTGGCAATATCGTTCGTCGGATTTTCCGGAGCGCCGGTCCAGGCGATCAGGGGAGCCGCCGAGGTGCGGGGCAATGAGTTACGCCGGCCGCGTGTCGAGCTGCGCAACACCACCAACCGAAGCGTCCGCATGATCGATTTGGGCTGGATTCTGCGTGACGAACACGGACATGATCATATGGCCGGGAACCTTCCGGCGCAATTGGCGATGGGTCCCGTGCAGACGGCGCGGATGGCGCCCGATGGCGTACTGCGATTTTCCGAACCTGGCGGACGGCCGATGCGCATTGAAGGCGTCTCGGCTTTTGTGAACACGGTGGAGTTTGACGATGGGCGCCTGTGGATCCCGAGCCGAGCCGACATTGCGGCGGCGCCACTCGATCCGGTGCTGAAGCGGGCCATCGCTTCGTCGCCTGAGCAGCAGCGTTTGCGCGACATCTACCGTCGCAAAGGCGAAGCGGGTCTGGCCGCGGAGCTGAAGAAATTCAACTGAGCCGTGGGGGGCAGGTTGGAAACCTGCGGCCGGTTGGCAATCGGCCTTCTGAGTTTGGCTCTGTTGAGCTTATCAGCGAAAGAATTGCTAAGGTTTCTACCTCGCGACGCCGGAATCGAGCGATGACGACATCTGACGGATTTCCGCTAAAGTGGTAGTGACCGAGGTGGAGATGCCAGTTACTAAGCGCCTAACGATCGAAAACGTAAGTCTGGACGATGAACGGGAGATGGATGCGTTCGTTGACCAGATGTTCACGGTCGGGTTAGAGCGGGTGCAAGCCGAAGGAGACGAGCTCCGGCGCAAGGGGATTCTCGATTCAGAGGGTCATATGCTCCTCAAAGAACTGCCGGCCGACATGAACGAAGGCGTGGAGCGCGATTTCGGCGGTTGATGTCTACACCTCGAATGTTTATCGCCGCAGGTCCCCCTGGCGGCGGAAAGTCGTCACTGTTCGTCCTTTCGCGCTTCGCCGATCGCGTCTTCAACGCAGATGACCGTGCGGCGGAACTGAATGGCGGTTCCTACGAGAACATCCCGACCTCCGTGCGCACAGTTGTGAATCGCGAGTTTCAGGAGTTCGTTCACGCAAACATTCGCGCCGGTGCCTCGTTCTACGTTGCGCTGGACACCGTTGAGCGCCACATCGAGCGAGTGATGCGCCGCGCAGCCCGAGGCGGGCATTCAGCGAGCGAGCGCACCTTACGCAAAATCCACGCAAGCAGTCTTGGCAATTTGCCGACCCGCACTGATTCCGGACAGGAGTGGCATTGACATCGTACGGATCTACGACAACTCCCGGCCTGAAAGCCGACCGGCGCTCGTCTTGGAAGCGCGGCTGGGCAGAATCGTTCGGCTGGCAGACAGTTTTCCTGATTGGCTAGTGAGTGCGCTTGGTTGGACCAAGCGAGACCTGGAAACTCGCCGGCGCGAACTGAAGCGCAGTCGATAGAAGTCAGCTGCCTATCGATTTGTGGGGCGGAATCCGGTGCGGTCCAAGAAATGGGCAGTCCGTATTGGTCGCTCAAGCGGAGCAGTATCAATGGTCAAGCGCAGCGGTTCAACTCGGGCTGACGCCGGACCCGCTGCGTCTGGCCACGTGGAGTTCTGGCAATGCGAGGGGAGGCTGAGGCGTCGCGATCCTTCTGATGACACCCGGTGAGTGGAACACGGTATGGCTCTTGCGGCGCTGCACCTACCCTGGCCGCCCTTGTCAGCCCGCCGCAGGTTTGCAACTCGCCCCACACCCGGCGTAACGGACAATGAGCCATGGCCTCATTCACCCGCCGCGGCTGGTTCGGACTCGCCGCTGCCGTCACCCTCGCTCGTCCTGGCGCACTCCGCGCAGCTCCCGATCGGAAACTCAATATCGTCGTGACGGGCGGGCATCCCGGCGACCCCGAATATGGGTGCGGAGGGACGGTCGCCCGCTATACCGGTTTGGGGCACGCGGTGACGCTGCTTTATCTGAATCGCGGCGACGTAAGGTGTCCCGCCATTGACTATGAGCATGACAACGCCCCGCGCGTTCTGGAGGCCCGCGCAGCCTGTGAAATCTTGAAAGCCCGCCCGGTGTTCGCCGATCAATGCGACGGCCACGCAATCGTGGATGCGGATCGCTACGATCGATTCCGCCGCCTGCTTGAGCAGCAAAACCCCGATATCGTGTTCACGCACTGGCTGATCGATAACCATCGCGATCACAGAGCGATTGCCAACCTGACCTACGACACTTGGGTTAAAAACAAGAAATTCGCGCTCTATTTTTACGAGGTCTCGGACGGCGAGGATACGCAAATGTTCTCTCCAGGGGACTATGTCGATGTCACGGGTGTGGAAGAGCGCAAGCGGGCCGCCTGTTACGCCCACGCCTCGCAATCTCCGCAAAGGTACTATCCGCTCCAGGATGAGGTAGCGAAGTTCCGGGGCCTCGAAAGCGGATTTGCGCGAGCCGAGGCTTTCCGGCATCATTCGCCGAGCGCGCCCGGGTTCCTGCCCTGACTCATAGCCCTATCTGTTGTAATGACGGCGGCGTCCCGTTTTCTTTCGATGAGTAAGTCCAATTACGATGCGGTGGTGATCGGTTCGGGGCCGAACGGGCTCGCGGCCGCCATCACGCTGGCCCGGTCGGGACGTTCAGTCCTGGTGATTGAAGCCGCGCCGGAGGTTGGCGGCGGCCTGCGCACCTCTGAGTTGACGCTGCCAGGATACCTGCATGACCATTGCTCCGCTGTGCATCCGATGGCGGTGGCCACCGGATTCTTCCGGTCGTTGCCGCTTGAGCAGCACGGCCTCCAGTGGATTCAACCGAAGATTCCCCTGGCCCATCCACTGGATGACGGCTCGGCGGCGGTATTGCGCCGGTCGGTACCGGAGACTGGAGCGGTGCGGCGCGATGGACGCTTCACGCCGGATGAAGGTAGCTACCAATGGCTGATGGCGCCGATTGTCCAAAATTGGGAGACCATTGAGAGCGAAGTACTGGCGCCGCCGCGTCCGCGCATTCCGCCTCATCTGAGGACTCTGGTGAGCTTCGGATGGAAGGCGATTCAGCCGGCCACGCGGTTGGCCCAGGAGTTCAAGAGCGAAGCGACGAAGGCGCTCTTTTCCGGAATTGCCGCGCATTCTATCCTGCCGCTGACCGAGCGGGGGACATCGGCGGCGGGGCTGCTGCTGGCGGCCGCGGGGCACGTGGCGGGATGGCCAATTCCGCGGGGCGGCTCGCGGGGCATCGCCGTTGCGCTGGCGTCCTATTTTCAATCGCTGGGTGGTGAGGTGGAAACCGGCTGGACCGTGCGCTCGCTGGATGAGTTGCCGGCGGCGCCTCTGGTGCTCTGTGATACCGGTCCCCATGCGTTGGCGGAGATCGCGGGGAACCGGCTGCCGGATTCCTTCAAGAACGCGCTGCGGCGGTTCCGGTATGGCGGGGCGGCGTTTAAATTGGATTGGGCGCTGGACGGGCCGATTCCATGGACGAACCCGGCCTGCCGCGAAGCAGGCACCGTGCATGTGGGCGGCAGCTTGGCGGAAATTGCCGCGTCGGAAGCGAGCCTAGGCGCGTCGCCGGCGTCTAGCGAAATTCCAAAGCGCCCGTTTGTACTTGTCGCGCAACAAAGTCTGTTCGACAATACGCGAGCCCCGGATGGACGGCACACCGGGTGGGCGTACTGTCATGTGCCGAACGGCGCGCATTTCGATGCCAAAGCGGAGGCGGAGATGGCGGCTTCGATTGAGAACCAGGTGGAGCGGTTCGCGCCGGGATTCAAAGACCGGATACTGGCGCGATGTGTCCGGACGCCGGCGCGATTGGAAGAGGAGAACCCGAACTTAGTAGGTGGAGACATTGCCGGCGGCTCAATGAATTTACGCCAACTCTTGTTCCGGCCGACGCGGCGGCTATATGGGACACCCGCGAAGGGATTATATCTGTGTTCGGCCTCGACGCCGCCAGGCGGAGGCGTGCATGGCCTGTGCGGATACTATGCGGCGCTGCAAGCGATAAGAAAAGCCGACAGTTAGATCACAGCCGCTTGCCGGTGGCCCCAGGCTCTTAATTAACCTTGGCGCCACGCATAGCGGTACACTAGGCCACTCCGTCCAGGACACGCAGGATCGCGTCCGCGTCGTTCGGAACCACCATCGGCTGGTTGCCGAATGTCGAAACAATCGGCTCTCCGCCTGGGGTCTTCAGTTGCCCAGTGTGGTACTTGAAAATATAGTCCGGGTCCTTCAACACGCTGCCGGTCAGCACCGCCACCACCTGTTCGTCCGCGCCGATCACGCCCTTCGCCACCAGTTTCCTGATGCCCGCAAGTGTCGCCGCCGACGCAGGTTCGCATCCGATACCCGCCCGCCCGATCACGGCCTTGGCATCGGCAATCTCCTGCTCACTCGCCGATTCCACTGCGCCGCCGGCCTCGCGAATCGCATTCCACGCCTTAGGCCATGACACCGGATCGCCAATCCGGATCGCCGTCGCCAGGGTCTCCGGATTGGTCTCGGGCACAAATCCCTTTGGCTTGGGGTCAAGCATGAAACGGTAGAACGGCGCCGCGCCCTCCGCCTGCACCACTCCTAACTTGGGAAGCTTCGAGATCAGTCCCAATCGGTACGCTTCAAGAAATCCTTTCCCGAAGGCAGCGGTGTTGCCCAGGTTGCCGCCCGGCACCACCAGCCAGTCCGGCGCCTGCCAGTCCAATTGGTCAAGTAATTCCAACCCCATCGTCTTCTGTCCTTCGATCCGGAACGGGTTGATCGAATTCAGCAGGTACACGCCCGACCGCTCCGAGACCTGCCGCACCAGCGCGAGTATCTGGTCGAAGTTCGCGTCCACCTGCAGTGTGAGCGCCCCATATTCGAGCGCCTGCGACAATTTCCCGAACGAAATATTGCCGTGTGGCAGGAAAATCACCGGCGTTAGCCCCGCCGCGCTGGCATACGCCGCCATCGATGCCGACGTGTTTCCTGTCGAAACACACGCCACGCGTTTCCTTCCGATTCGCCGCGCCTGGGTGACACCCACCGTCATCCCGTTGTCTTTGAACGAATGCGTGGGATTGAAGCCCTGATGTTTAAAGGCGATTGAATGGAGCCCGGCATACTGGGCGGCGCCCGGCGATTGCAGCAGCGGCGTATTGCCTTCCCGCAACGTCACCACCTGGGCCGCGTCGTCAACAAACGGAAACATCTCACGATACCGCCACACGCCGCTTTGGTTCAGCGCCTGATTATCCATGCGGCGCGCGCGCCACGTCTGCTTCCAGAGAGTGCTGTCAGCCCCGCGCCAGTCATAGGCCACTTCCAGCAGGCTGCCGCACCGCGGGCATTGATAGAGGACTTCACTCAAGGCGTAACGCTCGCCGCACGCCACTTCGATGCAAACCAGTGCCGCTGAAGCCTTGAGCGTTTCGGCCCCGTGAGCATATAACGTTACCGGGCTGGGCGCGGAAGCAGTTTCAAGGGTAGAGGAACGCATCAGGGCTTCCTATTAATGCTTCATTATAGGAACTCCAACATCTTGTTGAGTATGTGATGATTGAGTCAGCCCCACCTCATCGGGCTGGAGAAACAGTTCAATGAATAAAGAACTGTCCGCCGCGCTGTTGCCCTTCTTAACGATTGCCTTGCCGATCATGTGCACGATGATGGCGAGCGTGTGGGCTGTGATCTCGACCAACAATCGCTCCCTCGACGATATCGCCGCCCACCTCGGGCGCATTGAGGATCGCTTGCTGGCCCTCGAAGGCAAGGTCGGATCGCTCGAAATCAAGGCTTGGCATTAGGCGGAGGTTTTCGCGGGCGTCCGGGAAGGGACGCTGCCTCATTATAGGAAGATTGCCAAGTCTCCCCGCTGCCCACATGCTTGCTCTTCATCTCGCTCACTCCGCCGTTACTCTCCGCGATGTTCCCCGCCCCGCTCGGCCTCCCGGCTTCGCCCTCATCCAGATGACCGCCGCCGGCATTTGTAATACAGATCTTGAACTGCAGCGCGGCTACTACGGCTTTGAAGGGATCCCGGGCCACGAATTTGTGGGCCGCGTCATCGAAACGGAGAATCCTGCCTGGCTTGGCCGCCGCGTCGCGGGCGAAATCAACCTTGCGTGCGGCGTTTGCGATTGGTGCCGCCGCGGTCTCGGCCGCCACTGCCCCACACGCACCGTGCTCGGCATTGTCCGTCATCCGGGGGCTTTCGCGGAATATTTGACCCTCCCCGAGCGGAACCTCCACTTGGTGCCAGATTCGCTTTCCGATGAGCAGGCCGTCTTCTTGGAGCCGCTCGCCGCCGCTTGCGAAATTCTGGATCAGGTAGACCTGACGGCGCATCCTCGCGTCGCCGTTCTGGGCGATGGCAAACTCGGCCTGCTGGTCGCGCAGGTCTTAGCTGCCCACGGCGCTCACGTCGTCCACTATGGACGGCACCTTGAGAAATTGGCCATCGCGGCCGCCTTCGGTACTGAACCGGTTGTCGTTATGGACCCGGCTGTTCTTCCTTGCGCCGCCTTTTCGCTGGTGGTGGACGCCACCGGCTCCGCGGAAGGTCTG
>CAJCIT010000053.1 GCA_903970405.1 Acidobacteriaceae bacterium
AGCAGAACCATCGTTCCAGATTGGCTTCGACTTTTTGCGGTCCAAACCTGGATCTTGTTTCAAAACCCGCCCCCGCACCGAAGCTGCACGGATCCCGCAACACCCGCTCCGTAGCCAACCCCGCGGTCAACCGCCGCAGGCCCCGTGTTACGCCTGAAGCGTGAGGTGCCGTCAGGTCCCCACACAACGCCGGGCCTCCTGCCCGGCTTTTTCGTTTTCACAGGAGAATTTATGTCAAAAGCTACTCGTAAACAGCGCCGCAAGGGACGCGCCGCTCAACCGCCTAACGTGCCCAACCCGGCATCGACGCAACCCGTCGCCGCGCAAGCCTCGGCGCCTCAGGAAACTCCCGAGCCGACCTTGTCCGCCGCGGAACTCGCTGCGTACTTTTCCAACATCGCGGCCCCCGCCGGCATGAACGACGCCAGCCGCGCCAATTTCGAAATCGCCTTCGCCGAAAGGGAAGCCGCCAAGCGCGCTGAAACTGCGAATTCAGTAGACCCGTCCAGCGACCCTAACTCGCCCCCGTCTCCTGACCCTTCTCCCCGTGGCGGCCCCAGCACTCAGGCCGGCAAGGCGCGTAGCGCCCAGAACTCGTTCAAGCACGGCCTCTCTTCCGGGTTCAATCACTTCAGACTACTCTCAAGCGAAGATCCCGCCGAATACGCCGAACTCGTCTCTGACATCCGCGCCCAGTTCCGTCCGGGCAGCCGACCTGAGGTTCACAAACTCGAGGATATGGCCCAAGCATGGTGGCTGCAGCGCTTGGACGCCCAGCTCGCATCTCTGCGGGAGGTGCAACATCGGCTTCAGGAGACAATGAGCGGGTCCGCGGCCCGGAGCGCGCTCGCGTCGTTCCTCCTGGCGAAGGCCGGGTCGAGTTTCAATTACAGGCGCGCGGATCGCAATCGCGCCTACAAAATCACCTGCGACCGATTTTCGGCTCCGGCTAAAACCGCTGATGACCGATGGAAAACTGGTCGGGCCGCCGGGATTTGAACCCGGGACCTCTTGCACCCCAAGCAAGCGCGCTAGCCAGGCTGCGCCACGGCCCGAAGTGCCCATTCTACCGCACTCCGGAAAAAGGCCCCTTACAATGAGGGCGAATGGCTTTGCTCACAGTTTTCCGCCCCATCGCGCTCGCTCTGACCCTCTCGCTGCTTCTCACTGCCTTCTCGTCCGCCGAAGACCTCACGCCTTCAGGAGAGAAGATGCGCGCCCATGTGAAGTACCTTGCAAGCGATGCGCTGGAGGGTCGAGGCGTCGGAACGCGCGGTGAGCGGCTGGCCACCGACTATCTGGCCGCGCAGCTTGAAGCCTCCGGCGTGAAGGCCGGCGGAGAAGACGGAACTTACTTCCAGCGCGTCACGCTGCTTGGCTCAACCCCGCAACAGGCCGAAGCGGAACTGGTGATTGACGGCAAAACCACTCTCCACTTCGGACAGGATTTCGTCGGCAACTCCTTCGCTCAGCAGCCGGATAACGGCTTCGATGCCGAAGCCATTTTCGTGGGACATGGCATCTCCGCGCCGGAGTTCCATTGGGATGACTATAAAGGCGTGGATGTTAAAGGCAAGGTTCTGGTCTACTTCACGAACGAACCGCCTTCGGACGACCCCGCGTTTTTCGGCGGCCGGGCGCTGACTTACTACGGCCGCTGGACTTACAAGTTTGAAGAAGCCGCCCGCCGCGGCGCCGTCGCCGCCATCATCATCCATACCACTCCCACCGCCGGTTACGGCTGGGCCACGGTGAGCGGGTCTTTTAGCCAGGAGCGCCCGGAGGTAAAGCTTGAGCCCGGTCAGCCGGCGCTGAAACTCGCGGCGTGGGTGACCACAGAGGCCGGCGCCAAACTCATTGCCTCCACAGGCAAGACGGTGGATGAATTGCTCGCGATGGCGAATCGGCCCGAGTTCCGGCCCATTCCGTTAGGGGTTCATATTCGCGGTCATCTCCCCGTGAAACTGCGCACTATCGAGAGCCGGAATGTCATCGGCCGCGTCGAAGGGGATGATCCGGAGCTTAGGAAACAGGTGGTCCTGTTCACCGCGCACTGGGATCATCTCGGCAGGAGCGTCCCGGTGAACGGCGATGACATCTATAACGGCGCGGTGGATAACGCCACCGGATGCGCTATGGTTCTGGAAATGGCGCGCGTTTGGCAGACGCTGCCACATAAGCCGCGCCGCAGCGCGCTCTTCATCTTTGTGACGGCCGAAGAGTCAGGGTTGATCGGATCAGAATATTATGGCAAGCACCCGGTGGCGCCGGCAGGCCAAACAGCCGCCGATCTCAATTTCGACGGCTTCTACCCATTTGGCAAAACGCGCGACGTTTTCGTCACCGGCGCTGAACGCACCACCTTGTGGCCGCTGGTTCAGCGCACGGCCAAGCGGCTGAGCCTTGAGATTAAGCCCGACGCTGAGCCCGAGCAAGGTTCCTACTACCGTTCAGATCATTTTTCGCTGGCCCGCGTCGGCGTGCCTGCCTTTTCGATCGAGGCCGGCCGCGACTATCTGGGCAAGCCCGCGGATTTCGGACGCACCACTTTTGAGACTTACAACACGCAGCACTATCATCAGCCGTCTGACGAGTATCACGACGATTGGGACTTCGCGAGCATGGAGCAGATGGCGCAGTTCGGACTGGCGCTGGGGCTGGATATCGCGAATCAGCCGAAGCTCGCCACCTGGAAGCCGGGCGATGAGTTTCTGAGCGCGCGGCAGACCTCGGGAGTGCGGTAGATCCTGGCGCCTACATCATCGCCACCGGGGGCGCCGGCTCATCGGGGCTGCCCGCGCTGCTCAGCGGCAGCCGAATCATCAAAACGCCCAGCGCCACAATGACGCAGAGGCCCACCCAGTAAAGCGGATGCGCAAAAATTGTAAGCTTCTGGATGATTTCGGGACGGAACTGCAACCCCGCCCACACCAAGCCGAGGATTGCCTCGCCCGCAATAAGTCCGGACGCTGTCAGAACGCCGGCATTCTCAATGCGGGCGCGCTGCGCATCGTTGAAGCCGCGCCGCTGGGCCAGGCAGTCACCCAGCGAGCGGATCACGCCGCCAAGGAAGATGGCAAAGGTGGTTTCAAAGGGCAGGTACATTCCCACCGAGATGAGCATGGGGCTCTTGACCTGCATCAGAATCAGCGCAATGCCCATCAGGATGCCGACAACCACCAGCGGCCAGGGCATGTCACCGCCCACAATGCCTTGCGCCAGCAGCGCCATCAATCCAGCCTGCGGGGCAGATAAGGCTCGATCGCCGAAGCCGGTACCGCCCGCTTTGATGTTGCCCTCATGGAGAAGGGCCAGCGGAAAATACATCACCGAACTCGCCACCACCACCGCCAGCAACTCAACCAATTGAATACTGCGCGGCGTGCCGCCCAGAATGTAGCCCACTTTAAAGTCCTGAAGCAGTTCGCCCGCCACCGCCGACGACACGCACACCACGGCTGCCACGCCCAGTACTGCTGTGACGCCGCCGGGCCCCGAGACGCCGAGCGACACCATCAGCAGCGCCGCAATGATCAGCGTGGAAAGAGTAAGGCCCGAGATCGGATTGTTGGATGAGCCGATGATGCCGACCAGGTTTCCGGAGACAGTGGCGAAGAAGAAGCCGAGAACCAGCATGACCACCGCCGCCACCAGCCCGGGAACGATTCCGCCCGACAGGTACACGTACAGCACAATCATCACCGCGAACACCACGCCGATCAGAGCGAACACCACTTTTGTGCTCATGTATTGTTCGGTGCGGCTCAACGTCGCCGCCTGTTCCGGTGTCTGCTTGAGTTCCGCAAAGAGGCGCTTGAAACCGGCGCCCAGGTTGTCCTTCATGCGGAAAAGCGTGTAGGCCGCGCCCACTAACATGCCGCCCACGGCGATTGGCCGCACAATGTACCGCCACACCGCGGCCGATTGCGCGCCCCAGGATTCATCGGTGGCATTCGGCGGGAGAAAGTTGTGGATCTGCGGGCCGAGGAAATAGATTAGCAGCGGCACCATCAATCCCCAGGCCAGCACTCCGCCTGAAAACTGAAGTGAGGCCAGCCGCAGACCGATGATGTAACCCACCCCCAGGTAGGCGGGGCTGACGCTCGGCCCGGAGAAAGTGGAGACGCCGCCCGTCCTCACAATGTTGGTAGTGGCCGCGCCACCCAGCCTCACGCGGCTGGCCCCCAGGGCGCCAATGGGAATCGCGAAGTCCTTTGAATCGGAGAAGAGGCCGAACTTGGCCAAGAGAAAAACGATGCCGCCGACGCCGATATTCCAGAACAAGAACTTCGCCGCCTGGGCTCCGCGCTGACCGGCCTTATGGATCTCCGAAGCGGCCACAGATTCGGGAAACGGCAGCTCCGGATCCTCCACCATAACTCGCCGCACCAGCGACACAAACAGCACGCCCAGCACGCTGCCAACCATCATCAATGTCGTGGATTTCCAATAAGCGTCCCTGAAACCGAAGGAGGGCCAGGCCCGGGCAATAACAAAGGCGGGAAGCGTGAACACGGCCCCGGCGGCCACCGATTCGCCGATGGAGCCTGCCGTTCGGGCGATGTTCTCTTCGAGGATCGACCCGCGCCAGAGGCGGAGCACGGCCATCCCGATCACGGCCGCCGGATAGGTGGCGGCAATGGTGACGCCCGCGCGCAGGCCGAGGTAGGCGTTCGCCGCTCCCAGAATCACGCACATCACCAGACCCAGCAGCACGGCGCGGAGGGTCAACTCGCGCATCTTCATCGTCTCGGGAACGAACGGCTTATGGGCAAGGGCCATGGTCGATGATCCTACTGGAGCTTCGATTTCACAAGGGCGCTCAGTATTTTTCCATCCACGCGCTTACCGGCCAGCTTCGCCTGGGCTGCCTTCATGGCCAGGCCCATCTGCTTGGCGGTGGTTGCGCCGGTCTCGGCCAGGGCGGCAGTCACCGCGGCTTCGAGCTCGGCCTGGGAGGGAGCTGATGGCAGGTACGCTTCAATCAGCGTGATCTCGGCTTCCTCCTTTGCGGCGAGTTCCTCGCGGCCGCCCTTACGGAACATGTCCGCCGATTCGCGGCGCTGCTTCAGCAGGGTGTTCATCACCTGCATCTCCGTCGCCTCGTCCAGCGGCTTCATGGAATCTACTTCCTGCTTTTTCAGGGCGGTCTTGATCATCCGAACAGCGCTTAAGCGGGCTTCGTCCCTGGCCTTCATGGCTTCCACCATGTCTTTTTGGATCTGGTCGAGTAAGGGCATGTCGCCTGTTATTGTATTGCGCCTGAGACCGGCGATTTAAAATTGGTAGCAAGCGGATGGAGAAGGAATACGGAACGAACTCGAAGGGCGGCGCCATCGACGATTGGGCGGAGTTCCGCCAATTAGGAGATTGGCGTTCCCAGGCGGGCGGCTCAGAACGGCCCTTACTGCGCCTGTAAGCTCGGTAACACCCGTTCCATGGTGAAGGCTTCCAGGATGTCGCCGTCCTCTATGTTGTTGAAGTTGACCAGAGAGATACCGCATTCCACGCCGTTCTTGACCTCGCTCGCGTCGTTCTTGAAACGCTTGAGAGCATCGATCTTTCCGGTATGAATCAGGTCTCTGCCGCGCATGACGCGGATCTGGCTGTCGCGCCTGATCAACCCGTCGGTTACATAGCAACCGGCCACCGTGCCGATCTTGCTGATCTTGAATGTCTGCTTGACTTCCGCGTGGCCCTGGACGGTTTCCTTGTAAACCGGGTCCAGTAGACCAGTCATGGCGAGCTTTACTTCGTCGATCAGTTCGTAAATGATGCTATGGCTCCGGATGTCCACCTTCTGCTGCTCGGCAATCGAAACGGCATTGCGCTCAGTCTTCACGTTGAAGCCGACAATCAAAGCTTCGGAAGCGGAGGCCAGCAGGACATCGTCTTCGGTAATGGCGCCTACGCCCGCGCGAAGCACGCGAACCCGCACTTTGTCGGTACTCAACTGCTGCAGCGATTCGGAAACAACCTCAGCCATACCGCCCACGTCGGCCTTGATAATGACGTTAAGATCCTTGAGATCGCCTTCTTTGAACTGTTGATTGAGCGATGTGAGGGTGGCCGTACGCGCGCCCTTCGCCATCTGTGCTTCCCGTTCTTTAATGCCGCGGTGGCTGACCACCTGCTTGGCCTTCACCGAGTCCGTCACCACTTGGAAGGTGTCGCCCACCCCCGGCAGTTCCTCGAAACCGACAACTTCAACCGGCATGGACGGCTCGGCTTCACGGATGGAGGCGCCGCGATCGTCGAACATGGCGCGAACCTTGCTGAAGCTGGAGCCGCAAATGAACTGGTCGCCCGTCCGCAGGGTTCCATTACGAACCAGCAGCGTGGCCACCGGGCCGCGGCCCTTATCGAGCTGCGCTTCGAGCACGGTGGCGAGGGCCGGCCGCGCCGGATTGGCCTTGAGGTCCAGAATCTCAGCCACCAACAGAATCATTTCGAGCAGCAGTCCCAGGTTCTGGCCGGTCTTGGCCGAGACGGGAACCATCACCACATCGCCGCCCCAGTCCTCGGCCAGTAAGCCGCGGTCACTGAGTTGCTGCTTGATGCGGTCAATCTGGGCGTCGGGTTTATCCACCTTGTTGATGGCAACGATGATGGGAGTATTGCCCGCCTTGGCGTGGTCAATGGCTTCGAGCGTTTGAGGCATCACGCCGTCATCGGCCGCCACCACCAGCACCACGATGTCGGTGACCTTCGCGCCGCGCGAGCGCATCCTTGTAAACGCCTTGTGACCGGGCGTGTCGATAAATACGATCCGCTTCCCGTTCTTTTCCACGGTGTAAGCGCCGATGGCCTGCGTGATGCCACCCGCTTCGCGAAGAGCGACACGCGTTTCACGAATGGCGTCCAGCAGCGAAGTCTTGCCATGATCGACGTGGCCCATCACCGTCACGACAGGAGCACGGCGAACCATGTCCTTGACGTCCTCGGCCTGATCGATGTCCTGGGTAGACTCCTGCTCATAGCTGACCTGATTCGTGGAAGCGCCGAATTCGCGCGCCACTTCTTCAGCCAGCTTGACGTCCAAGGTCTGGTTGATGGTGGCGAAAATCTTCTTATCGAAGAGTTTCTTGACAACCAGATTCGCCTTCACGCCGAGCTTCTCAGAAAGCTCCTTCACGGTTACGCCTTCCGCCACCGTAATTTCACGGTCAATGGGCGGCGGCTCGGCGATCATGTGGCGCTTACCGCCGCGCTCACGGAGGTTGCCTTCCTCGCGGTCTTCGCGGGATCTCGGGCCGCGGTTTCCGCCAGGCTTTGCCTGATGGCGGCGCTGCTGCTCGGTGGTCAGGATGGGCGTCGGAAGCTCTGGCCGTTGCGGAGATGTCGGATGCATCTGCCGGCCGACACCGGGACCGCGCCGCAGCATTTGGCCGCCGCCGGGCGAGGGCTGTCCGGGCGCGCCGGGGCCGCGCATTTGCGGACCGCCCGGACGCACCGGGCCGCGCGGGAAAATCGGCTGGCCAGGCGTGGGAGCAGCGGCGCGCTGGGGAGGCGCGGGACGAGGCGCGCCAGGCGCCGGCTGGCGGGGCTGCTGCATCTGGCTAAAAATTCGGGCTTGCAGGTCCGGCCGCGGAGGCACTATCGGGCGCGCGGGAGGCTGTCCGCCCAGCGGCCGGCGAGGCGCAATCGGCGCGCCGGGCTGCAGATTCGGTTGAGCGGGAGGCCGCGCCGGGGCTGGCCGCGGCGCCGTGGGCGCGCCGGGCGCTGAAACTGAAGCCTGGGAGGGAGGTGGTGCTGGACGGCTGGGTAAAACTACGGCCGCCGGAGGGGTAGACGGTACCCCGGGAGTGGATGACGCCGCCATTGGCGGCGGGGACGACGGTGTGATGGAAGCCGCCGGCGGTGGGGTTGACGGCGCGGCAGACGCAGGCGGCGTTCCCACGTTGGCCGGGACAACGGGGCTGGCTAGCGATGCCGGCGCGGAGGGCTTCGCTGGAGGAGGAATCGCCGCTCTGGATCCATCGGCCATCGGTTGACGCGGCCCGCTGGGCGCCTGTCCTGGGCGCAGCGGCGGCGCGGGCCGCGCGGGAATGCCCACATTCCGGTTCGCCGGACCGGGCGTGGCCGTCGACGATGCGGCAGCGAGCGGCGGCTGCAGCGCCCCGCCCACAACAAGCGGAGGACGCAAGGGCTGGAACGATGGCTTCGGACGCTCGGGCTCCGCTGCCGTTTCCACAGAGGCGGTGCCGGGCGTGGGCGCCACGGCCGCGGGAGGAACCACCGGCACTGAGGGAACAAAAGGGGGTGGCGGCGCGACGGCAACAGGCGGCCGCACGGCGGGAACGATCGGCCGTGGCGGAATGACCGGCGACACCGGCTCGACGGAAGGTCTCACCGGCTCGGTAACAGGCGCCGTGGCGCGAGCCTTTACTTCGGGAATCGGCGCGTCTTGAGCTGGGGCGTCAGGAGTCTTTTCCGCGGGCTTACGCGTGGCCTCGATGGGCCGGTCCGCGGCGAGTCTGTCGGCAGCCGGCCGGCCGTCAAGCCGTGAATGGGAGTTGGCGTCGAAGTCGTCCTCGTCTTCGGGAAACTCAGCCACGGCGACGGACGTGTCGCGCGATTCGGCGCGCTGGCGGGCGCTCTCCGCATACATCGCGTGATCGCTCGCATCGGCGCGTCCCCCTTCCGGCACACCCGAGGTATGCAGCTTGTGACGCAGGGCGACAGCGACATCCTCATCGACCGAGCTGGAATGCGTCTTCTTCTCCTGCACCCCCAACTCGGGCAGGAGGTCGAGGATGACGCCGGGCTTTACTTCTAGCTCACGGGCCAGCTCGTTAATCCGAATTTTCTTCATAGAGGAGACTGCTGTTCAACTCCAACGCGGCGGCACTTCTAACACTCGCCCATCTTTGAGCTAAGCTCGCAATAGCTGGTGCGGAAACGTTCCAGATATAAGGTCGCGAGCCGCTCCGAACGGGCCTTGTAGCAGGCTACTCAGCGCCTTTAATGGTACCAGATTCTTCGTTTTCAGCGATTTCTTCAGGACTTGGCTGGTGCGACAGGCTCGATGGCGCCGCCGATAATCCTTCCACCTGGCCCAAATCCAAACTCTCGCCCTCGGCTGTTTCTACCAGTGGCGCCGCTTCGTGCCGCGCCAAATCATGTTCCAAAACTCCCACCGGCGCCGTTTCGGAAGTTGTTTCCGGCTGGGTTTCCGGCGGCCCCGCGTCTTCCGCATAGACCTCGGGCGCGGCGTCCGCCGGCGTCTCTTGCTCGTCATACTGCCCGTAGTAAGACATCACAGCCGTCTGAATCTGGCCCACGATTCCTTCGTTGATTTCCGGAATCGCTTCCAGTTCTTCCGGCGTCATCGAACCCAACCGCTCTACAGTGCCGATATCGGCCGCCACCAACCGTTCCACGATAGCCTCACCGAGGCCATGATCGATCAGCACCGAAACCGGCGCGCCGGAGATCAGCAGGTCATGCGCGTTTGCATCCACCTCACGGCGTTTCTCTTCTTCACTCTTGATGTCGATTTTCCAGCCGATCAGCTTTGCGGCCAGCCGCACGTTCTGGCCGCGCTTGCCAATGGCCAGCGACAGTTGCAGATCGTCCACCACCACTTCCATATGACGGTCTGTGCTGTTAAGAATCGAAACACGCGAGATCTTCGCCGGACTCAGCGCCTTTGTGGCGTACTGAATGGCATCGTCTGAAAATTCGATGATGTCGATTTTCTCTCCGCGCAGCTCGCGAATGATGGATTGCACGCGCATGCCCTTCATGCCAACGCAGGCGCCCACGCTATCGACGTCGCGGTCGCGGCTGGCCACGGCGATCTTGGTGCGCTCACCCGCTTCACGGGCGCAGGCCTTGATCAGCACGGTGTTGTCGTAGATCTCCGGAACCTCCTGCTCAAACAGACGCATCACCAGCTCCGGCGCCGCCCGCGAAACCAGCACGCCGGCATTCTTGCCGCCGCGCTCCACGCCCTTGATCACGCAACGCACGCGGTCGCCCACGCTGAAGCTTTCGATCCTGGACTGTTCCTTCTTGGGCAGCCGGGCTTCCGTCTTGCCCATATCCACCACGTAGTCCTGGCCTTCCACGCGCTTCACAATGCAGTTCACCAGCTCGCCCTGCCGGCCCTGAAACTCCGAGTAAACGCTATCGCGCTCCGCCTCGCGCACCTTCTGAAGAATCACCTGTTTGGCGGTCTGCGCGGAAATGCGGCCCAGCTCTTCCTTCTTCTTCGGCTCGCGAACATCCCCGCCCATCTCGGCCAGCGGGTCAATCTTCTGGGCCGCCGAAAGCGAGATTTCCTTCACCGGATCGGTGACCGCTTCCACCACTTTGCGGATGCTGAAGATCTGAATATCGCCTGTCTTTTCATCCAGGTCGGCGACAAGGTTTTCCTGAGTGCGGTACTGCTTCCGCGCCGCCGCCAGCATGGCGTCCTTCACCGCATCCAACACGATCTGCGGATCGATACCCTTCTCCTTGCTCAATATTTCGATGGACTGATAAATCGAAGCCACTTCAAACCTCTTTTCAACACAAACTCTCTAATTCGACGATTAATGGACTGACTTTAGCGCCCGCGCCCTCTCACCAATCGAATTTCAGATTGGCTTTTTGGACCTGGCCGAGCGGGATGCGCAGAACGGTACCCGGGGCGGTTTCCACTGACAACGTGTCGTCGGCAAAACCGGCCAGCGTTCCCTCGAGCGATTTCCGGGTTTCAATCGGTTCACGCAAGGAGACGCGAACTTTTTTCCCCACCACCCGCTCAAAATCGCGCGGCTTGGAGAGCTTCCGCTCAAGGCCGGGGGAGCTGACTTCAAGCGTGTAGGAACCCTCCGGAAACGCATCCGCTTCGTCCAGCAGGACGCCCACCCGTTCCGACACGCCTTCGCAATCTCCGTGCGTGACGCCGCCCGGTTTATCAATATAGACGCGCAAAAGCCGGGCTTTGCCGCTCCCGCGCAACTCGACTTCGACCAGTTCGACATCGCTCGCGGCGGCCGCTTCCTCACAGAATTTCGTGACGTGTGCGATCAGCCCTTCGTCCTTCATTTGCAACCCGTTCCCGAGCCGCCCGGGCGGCTTTGGGTAGACCTACCGTGACGCCGAAAACCAATAAAAAAGTGGGCTTTCGCCCACTCATTGGCTCCGACGCTTCCTCCTCTATTAAACCACCGCGCAAGGCGCTCTGGCAATCGACCCCGTAAAAGCGGGGATTGGACCTGGCGATTGTGGCAAGCAAATGGCTTACGCACGCAGTTCCACCGGGCGTGCCGATTTGCAGATCTCCACCGCGTATTTGCTAGGCGATGTGAAGGCGGGCAAAGATCGGGATTTTCACAACATTCAGAATCAAGCCGAACGCCACCGCCGCTATAAATTCGCCAGCCACTAGCGAAGGCGGAAGCGCCGCCATCGCGATGCCGAGGACGGCCAGCGCTGAGACGATTGCCACGCCCGCCAGGGAGGAGCCGACAAGCCATGCGGTGGGGCGGCGCCCAACAAAATGGTGGCGGTCCCGGAGGGCGTAAATTGTAGCTTGGCTGCCGAACGCAACAGCCACAAGTGAAAGGGTTCTCAACGCCTCAATTCCGAGCCGCAGCTCAAACTTTCCAACCGCCAAAATGGTTGTGCAGAACGCCAGAAAGCTGCATCCCAGAATGACGCCGGCGACGGTAATTTTGCCAACTTGCCAGGAATTCGGCGTCTGGGACGGCCGCACGGTGTCGGTTGTGAGCGCCATCGCCAGGAAGTCGCCCGTGATCATTAAGATGACCATCAACATAGGCGTTAACACGGCGTGTCCCGTCATGACTAACCCAATTGCCAGTAACAGCACTTGCACAATCTTCTTAAGCACCGAGTTCAAGGTGTAAGTCAAGATGCGCTGAAAAGTGACTCTGCCTTCCTTGACAGCGGCGACAATGCCCCCCAGTCCGGGCTCTGTCAGGACAACGCCGGCGGCGGATTTAGCGACATCCGTTGCCGTGGATACGGCAATGCCAATCTGCGCCTGACGTAGCGCCGGGGCGTCGTTTACGCCATCGCCGCACATACCAACCGTATGCCCGCTCTTCTGAAACGCCTTCACAAGCTGGTACTTTCCTTCGGGAAGAATACCCGCGAAGACTGCAAAATCCCCAGGCGAGACGTTCCCCGGCAGCGGTCCGGGCGGACAGACGCCGCCTTGCAATCCCACGGCTTTGGCGACGATAGCCGCCGTCGCCGCCGCGTCGCCTGTCACCATAACCGTGCGGACGCCCAGGTCACGCAGCTCGGAGATCAGGGAAACCGAGTCCGGGCGAGGCGGATCGCTGAGCGCGATCAGGCCAATGAGCCTCAGGGACCCGGCGGGCCCGGCAGCAACGGCCAGTACCCGCGAGCCCTGTTTCTCAAGCTCTTCCGCAATCCCGGCAGCGTCGGGAGCGGCGCCGCTAAAGCAAGGACAGCCGATACGGCGCCTTTGACGATGCGCTGGAGGCCGCCAGCGGCGCCGGCCGCCATCGCTTCCGACATTTTCTTGTCAGGGTCGAAGGGAATAAACTTGGTCAGCGCGGGAAGGCTCGAAGCCGCCTTTTGTGAAGAAGCAGCGCGAATCGCCAAGTCAACCGGGTCCTGGCCGCCGGCGGAACTAGCAAGAGCCGCCATACCCAGAAGGTAGTTTTCGTCAACGCCGGGCATCGGACGGACACTGGTTACCGAAAGCGCATTGAGGGTCAGGGTACCCGTCTTATCCGAGCACAGGACATCGATCGAGGCGGCCTCGTCGACAGCGGAGAGCCGGGTGGGAAGAACGCCCAGCTTCGCCAGCGCCCGAGCCCCGAGGGCGGCTGCGAGCGTGAAGGTGGCGGGCAGCGCCACCGGTACCGCCGCCAGAACCGACGTGAGCAACAGGGAAACACACTCGCTTGCCGGCATTGAATGCGCCCAGGCATAGGCGGCCATCAAAAGGATGACGCCGGCATTGAAGAAGGCAAGATTCCGAACGATTCGGAACACGGCTTTTTGCTGCGAACTAACCACGTGCGCCGTGCGGACCAGCTCGGCAGTACGGCCGAACGCGGTGCGGGCGCCAGTCGCTGTCACTTCAGCGGTAGCCTCGCCAAGCCGCACCAGCGCCCCCGCATTGGTGTTCGCGCCCGGGCCCGATTGAACGGGCATCGATTCGCCGGTGAGCATGGATTGGTCAAGCAGGACCGAACCCTCAACCAGGTGCACGTCGGCCGGTACAACGCCGCCGAGAGACAACTTCACCAGATCGCCACGCACCAGTGCCGCAGCCGGTATATTCGTCCAGGCGCCGTCGCGCTTTACAGACGCCACTAATGCCAGGCGCGATTTCAGAGCCGCGAGCGTAGTTTGGGCGCGCCCTTCCTGGACGTAGGCTAAGCCTGCGTTGAACACCAACAGCACGCCGATGACAGCGGCTTCGAAGTACTTATGGAGCACGATCTCAAGGACGATAGACCCCTCAAGCAGCCAGGGCACAGGCGCCCAGAATTTCGACAAGGCGTTCTGAAGCGAATGAACGGAGGTATCCGGAATTGCATTGGGACCGTCGGCCGCAAGACGGGCGTGGGCAATGCCGGTGCTCAGTCCGCTTGATGTGACGGCCGGTGCGGAATTGCGACTCGGTGGCGGGGATACGTCAGATTTGGCTGCGCTCAAGTCAGGCGTCTTATCGATCAGGCCGGATGATCAAGCAGCGAGGGTCGCTTCAACAAAAAGAAATGGTGCCCGCAGAGCGAGCACCGGTAGGGTTGTAGGAGCCAGAGGAACGCTCTTTCAACGGCGTTTCTGGTTCCGACACTCCTAAAATCAATCGATCTGCAGTGTGGGCAGCGGGTGGAAAACAGCCCCAGCGCTAAGCGGAGCATGATCAGCCGCCGGCTTTCATCGGAGCTGCCACTTAAGCTTCCTCCTCCTCGACAACCGCACAGACCATGGCTTCGGTGGTGAGCATGAGGGAGGCGATGGAGGCGGCATTTTGCAGAGCGGTGCGAGTGACCTTGGTGGGGTCGATGACACCTGCTTCGACCAGGTCTTCATACTTCTCCGTTGAGGCGTTGAAGCCGAAGTGTGGATTGTTGCCTTGACTCTTGATCTTCTCGACAACCACGGCGCCCTCGATGCCGCTGTTGTGGACGATCTGCCTGACCGGCTCCTCACAAGCACGGCGCACAATGGTGACGCCGAACTGCTCATCGCCTTCGAGCTTCAAGT
Organism: Acidobacteriaceae bacterium; assembly: GCA_903970405.1. GTDB lineage: Bacteria > Acidobacteriota > Terriglobia > Bryobacterales > Bryobacteraceae > CAJCIT01. Next base: position 14,212 of record CAJCIT010000053.1, read on the forward strand.
GTTCCAGAACCGCTGCCGCGCGAAGCAACGCCACGCCTCCGCCCGGCACAATCCCTTCTTCGATCGCCGCCCGCGTGGCATGGAGGGCATCCTCGACGCGAGCCTTCTTTTCCTTCATCTCGGTTTCAGTAGCGGCGCCAACCTTGATGATGGCTACGCCCCCGGCCAGCTTCGCTAGGCGCTCCTGCAACTTTTCGCGATCGTAATCGGAGGTCGTTTCCTCAATCTGATTCCGAAGCTGCTTGATCCGGCCTTCGATCGTTTTCTGCGCGCCACCGCCATCGATAATGGTGGTGGTGTCTTTATCCACCGTGATGCGCTTGGCGCGGCCCAGATCCTCCAACTGAACGCCTTCCAGCCGAATGCCCGTTTCTTCCATCAGCGCCTTGCCGCCGGTGAGGATAGAAATGTCTTCCAGCATGGCTTTGCGGCGATCACCGAAGCCCGGCGCTTTTACGGCGCAGACATTGAGGGTGCCCCGGAGCTTATTCACGACTAGCGTCGCAAGAGCCTCGCCCTCGACGTCTTCCGAGATAAGCAAGAGCGGCTTGCCGGCCCGAGCCACTTGCTCCAACAGCGGGAGCAGGTCCTTCATGCTGCTGATCTTCTTTTCGTGAATCAGGATATACGGATCTTCCATCACCGTCTCCATGCGCTCCTGATCGGTCACAAAGTAAGGCGACAGGTAGCCGCGATCGAATTGCATACCGTCGACCGTGGCGAGTTCGGTGGTCATCGTCTTCGATTCCTCCACCGTGATGACGCCGTCTTTACCCACCTTGTTCATCGCTTCAGCGATCACGTCGCCGATGGTGGCGTCGCTATTCGCCGAGATCCGTCCAACTTGAGCAACCATCTCGCCCGAAACAGGCTTCGAAAGCTTCTTGAGCTCCGCCACGGCGAGCTCCACCGATTTGTCAATGCCTCGCTTGACGGCCATCGGACTGGCGCCCGCCGTCACCGCTTTGACGCCTTCGCGGTAAATCGCCTGAGCCAGGATCGTGGCCGTGGTTGTGCCGTCGCCGGCAACATCGGAAGTCTTCGATGCCACTTCGCGCACCATTTGGGCGCCCATGTTCTCAAGCGGGTCTTTCAGTTCAATCTCTTTTGCCACGGTGACCCCATCCTTGGTGATGGTCGGGCCTCCGAACTTCTTTCCCAGAACGACGTTCCGGCCACGGGGGCCCAGCGTGACCTTGACTGCTTCCGCGAGCTGGTTTACGCCGCGTAAAATCGCTTGACGCGACTGATCGCTGTAAATGATTTGTTTTGCCATAATGATGTCTTTCCTAGCGTGCTGCCGCCATCGCGGGTTGCAAGATGCACAGGATGTCGTCCTCGTGCATGATGAGATATTCTGTGCCGTTCAGTTTCGTTTCGCTTCCCGAGTATTTGCCAAAGAGAATCCGGTCTCCCACTTTGACATCCAAGGCGGCTAAACGGCCGTCCTCAGACATCTTGCCTTGGCCCACGGCGACCACTTCGCCTTCCTGTGGCTTCTCCTGCGCCGAGTCCGGGATGAAAATGCCGTTGCGTGTGGTTTCTTTTTCGTCTATCCGCTTCACCACAATGCGGTCATATAAAGGTCGAAGGTTCATGTTTGTGTAGTTTCCATTAGATTTGCGATTTCACGCTCAAGCCGTCTTTTGCGTTTCTGCGTCGCGGCCCGGCGTTGCGGAATTGGAGCGGGCAAGCCACTCCACTGGATGGCTCGAGACCTTGCCGTCGCGCCCCGTGATGTCCGCCCAGTTTGGGTCTTCTTTCAGCCTGACAAAGACGCCGAGATTGGATTTGTAAGGCCCGTCGGTAAGGACAACTTCTTCGCCCTCTTGGAAGACCCCAGCGCCAGCCGGCGCGGTAACCGTTTCCATGTCTTATGCCTTCCTTCGATTGGTCTCGGCTCGATTGAGCAGCACTGAAGAGGCTTGGGTGCAGATGGTCAGCGCGAGCCAAAACTGGTACCGCGAAAGCCATCCGCGGGCAACAAAGAAGTTATTCGTCCACCCAAGGTCCGCCCTAAACCGCCAAGCTCCCAGGGAGGCCGCTACCAGGGCCACCGGCGTCAAAACCAAGCCCGATACCGAAATCAAGCCTGACAATGAAGCCGAGGCCAAAAACGCCGCCGGCGGACCGAGCGAACCGAACCGCCGGTTTGTTTGAGACTTAGGGATTTGCATGTTCTGTAGCCGTTAGAAGGTTGCGAGGGGAAGCCCTAAGAAACTGCCCCTCGCAACGCCGCATCGAACTGTAAACCCCCTAAGTTACTTGAGGGATGCAGTCGCGGGACCCGTGTGCTCAGTCGACGAGTAGTGGTTGAGTAAGGTAAGCAATCTTCCTGCCGCCTTCGGGGGACGAATTCCCTTCGTCAAGATTTCGCGGTTCGTCAGCTTTCGGCCGTAGAGCGCTACATTGTCATCCATGTCTTCTCGAAGGGTCGCTCCTTCAAGCGCGACTCCGGCGAACAGCCCTTGAGTGCGAGACCAGGAGAGAATTTCAGCGTGCAACTGAGCGTCAGTTTGCGCCGCTGCCGTACGGCCCACGGGGCCCGCGGCCACGGAACCTTCGCCGCCCAGCGTGAACTTGCTTTCAAGCAGTTTGTTCATTCCACCGTCATTCATCACCAGCATGACGACGTCCGTCTCCGAACCGCCGATTTGGAACCCAAAACTGCCACCTTCAATCCGAAGAGCGGCCGGCGCGGACCACCCGGCTGCGCCTCTATTCCGGCACGACACGAAACCCTTTCCGTACTTGGCGCCGACGACAAAAGCCGCAGTCTTCAGCGAAGGAACGATGACAATGCAGTGAGCTTTGTCGAGCAGATCCTCCGGGATACCCTTGTCAGGCGTTCCCATAACTTCCGTGAGCACGCTGGCCGCTTGGTCCAGCCGCTTTGCGGAATCGTTTTCACTTGCCACCAGGGGCGTAATCGCCAAAGCAGCTACCAAAATCATTCGCATTTATTTGAACCTCTTCCGTTGACCAGACCACCGCTTCGGGCGGCCTTCGGGCAACACGGCCTTCAGTGCACGAAGAGCGCCAGTCGGCGTTTTGTTGAATCGATTGGCTGCAAACGCCTGGGGGCCTCGGCTCACCGGGTAGCAGCGGATGAATAACTGACCGTCTAAGGTCAATTGACGAGGAGCGGTCGGAGCGGCGCGTGACTTACCCCCGTGAAGAGGGATTTATTCGCCCAGCAAGTCCGGTCTGGCTGAGTGCGCTCTTCATTTGGCGATGCGACTGCCTGTCAGAAGGAGGGTGGAGGGCGGAACTTATCGCACGCTCCGCATTAATTCGCACAAGAGTAATCGCAAAAGGAGAAATGGAATGAATGAAGCAATACTTGCCGGAAATTGGAAGCAATTGAAGGGCAGTATCCAGGAGCAATGGGGCAGGCTTACCTCCGACGATCTGACGGTAATCGCGGGGCGGCGCGACCAGGTCGTAGGAAAGATTCAGGAGCGGTACGGGATCGCCAAAGATGAGGCGGAGCGTCAGCTTGCCGCCTTTGAGGTTCACCAGCGCGACGCCAAGAACCTTTAGTCAGGTACCCCCTGGAAAGGAAACCGACGGCGGGGTGAAACACCGGCAGCCTTTTAGAACGGTTTTCCGTACTTTGGGCGGCGGTTCAGCCGCCCCATTCACGCGTACCGGCGGTTCCGCGACGTAACCTGAAGCAATGCTTTCAGGGAAAAGGGACAGACGCCTTTTGGGGACGCCAGGCGTCCCGTTAGACCGCCCGGCCACAGGCTAAAGCGCGTGCCACCAAGGACATGCGGGCTCTTTGGCGCCACAGACTAAGTCTGTGGCTTGAACATGGAGTGCAATCTAAGCGTTTACTTCTGCTCCATGAAGCAATAGGCGATCATGTGGCAGATGTTCAAATGGGCATCTTCGATCCGGCCCATATGCTGGGCCGGCACGTGAATGTTGAGCTGGCTCAGAGGCCCCAACTTGCCGCCATCTCGACCGGTGAGTCCAATCGTCTTGCAGCCAATTTTATTGGCATACTCCACCGCTTTGATCACGTTTGGCGAGTTGCCGGAGCCGCTGATCGCCATCACGACATCGCCCGGACCGGCGAAATTCTTCAGTTGTTCGACGAAGACGCAGTCATAGGACACGTCATTCGAATAGGCGGTGAGCGTGGCCAGCGAATCTGTCAATGCAAGAATCCGGAATCGCGACTCACGTTGAAAGCTGGCGCCTTTCACAACATCGCAGGCGAAATGCGAGGCAGTGCTGGCGCTGCCGCCGTTCCCGCAAACAAAGATGTGCCGGTTATTAGCGCGAGCTTCGTCAAACCACTCAATAGCCCGATCCACCTGGGCAGTGTCAATCGATTGGATGGTTTCAATAAGCTGTTGTTTGTAAGATTCTGAAAAGGTCATATGTCTTCCGCAAGCACCAGCGCCCCATAGAGGACGCTATCGTCAGCCAGCGCGGCGGGAACCACATCCAGCCTGGCGCGCGACCAGCCGGGGATTTGCCTTCTCAACTCGGCGCGCAGCGGCAAAAACAGCCGGTCGCCCGCTTTGGCGATGCCACCGCCAATCACGATGCGCGCTGGATTCAGTAGCATGACGGCTGCCTTCAGTCCCCGCGCCAGATTTGTCACATAGCGAAGAACAAACCGTTCGTCAGTCATCAGTTCAGCCGCGCTCTTTCCATAATCGCGCTCCAGCCAGAGCCCGCAGCAAAGACGCTCCAGACAACCGTTGGAACCGCAGAGGCAATCGGGCCCGTCAGGGTCAACCGTCAGATGGCCAATTTCGCCGCCATAAGAGTCAGCCCCGCGCCACACGCTCCCCGCCCCAATGATACCCCCGCCGATGCCGGTGGAAAGGGTCATGTAAAAAAGCGGATCGAAGCCTCGTCCTGCTCCGAAATGAGCCTCTCCAAGAGCCGCCACATTGGCGTCGTTATCAAGCACCGCCGGCCCACTTACTAACTCGGTGACCCGCTGAATCAGGGGATACGAATCCCACCCGCCTACATGCGTCGAAAGCGTTACCGTTTGCTTCGCGAAGTCCACGGGTCCGCCAAAGCCAATGCCGCACCGCGACGCGTGAAAGCCCGCGCGGATCCATTCCTGGACGATCTCATGGAACTGTTCCACCATCCATGCTGGACCGCCCTCGCGGTTCGTCGGCCGTGTTTCGCGATGCACCATCGTTCCACCGTCGAACGCGGCCAGTGAGAACTTGGTTCCGCCGATGTCAATGGCCAGCGTCTTCATTCGTTCACCAATCGTTCCGCCTCGAGCAATTCGGCGGGTGACGCTACGCCGGTTCCCGGCTTCATGATGGTGACCGACGCAACCATGTGCCCCAGCCGGGCTGCTGCCTGGGCCGTGGCGCCCGCCGCCAGCGCACAAGCGGCGCCCGCTGTAAAGCTGTCCCCCGCGCCGCAGATATCCACCGGGTGAGGCACGCGCTGAGTCATCACCCACGTTTCGCCGTCTTCGTTGAAGATCTGAACGCCATTTCCTCCGTGCGTAACGTAGAGCGCGGGAGCTTCGGTCAGTTGCCTCAGATCCTCGAACGACTCCGCTCCCACTCTGCCCCGCGCCTCCGATCCCTCATCGGTATTGACCTTGATCACCGCCCGCCTGAAGAATTCCGCGCGCCGCCGTGAATCCACCCAGACCAGCTTGTCTTCCTTGGCGGCGAAGTACGCCAGCCGTTCCCGGACCGCCGCCGTCACCACTCCGCCTGTCTCCGTCTCGGCTTGATCGGAAACGCAGATGAGATCGAACCGGGAAGCAGCTTCGAGCATGTCGCAAATAGATGCACTTACATCGGAAGGGATGTCCTGTACATTCACGAAGTCGACACGCGGCAGATCTTCCACCTGCGTGTTTTTATTAAGCAGCTTGGTGTAAGTGAACGTGTTGAGCCCGGGGGCGGAAAGAAGATAGTTGCTACCGATCTGGCGGGCGTTGAGCGATTGCCGCAGCTCATAGCCAAAGCCGTCGTCGCCGATGGCGCTCATCACCGCCACCTCCTTGACGCCCAGGGCCTTCAGGTTATTGGCCACGGTGCCCGCTGCGCCTGGCGTCCGCTCCGTTTCGACGACAGCAACGCGCGGAATTCCGGTTTCACGCGATGGAATGCTCAGCAGCGGGTCATACCGGCACCAGCGGTCAAGACAGACGTCGCCCACCACCAGAACCCGCATGTCCGCCATCCTGGCCAGTAATTCCGAGGCTGTCATCGCCCTCCCTCCAGGAGTTTCGAGCGAAGCGCCGGCAGCGTGGCACGGTGATGGCCGCAAAAGTAAAAGCTCTCGCCCCCGTCAGCCACTGTTCGAACCAGCATCGTCTTGTGGGGACGGAAGTAATAGCCGGGGTCGGCCTTCGGCAATTCGCGCCGGAAGTCACCCTCAATCGGAATCAGGTCAAAGACAGCGGTGGTGAAATGGCGGATCTCGCGGCCTTCCTGACGCGCAACATTTCGCGCCATGGCCAGCGCCTTCAGATACACTTCGGGTCCCATAATGGCCGATCCGAAGTTGAGGACTACGCCATGCTCCAGACGCTCCACCGCGGCGGCAAAAATCAGGAAGTCGCGATAGCTGGCGGCGCCTAACGCCGCGCCATCCAGGTTCGGATGCTCATGCAAAATGTCATAGCCGATGCCGACGTGCGCCGTCACCGGGACTCCCTGCTCCCAAGCCGCCGCCAGAACGCTCAACTCGCGGAACGGAAAGCCGCTCGAAGCAATAGCCTGTCCCACAGCCTCTCCAAGACCCAGCCCCAGTTGCGCCCCCTGCGTCACCAGATCGTTGATCTCGCCCGTTTCCCGCCATAACCCAAATTGCCCGGACCGTACATAACGCGCGACGCTCTCCGTGGTGGCGCCGATTCGAGCCAATTCGTAGTCGTGGATCACCCCAGCGCCGTTCATTGCAATGTGGTCGATGAAGCCGTGCGCCATGAGATCGATCAGATGGCGGCTGACTCCTGCCCGCAGCACATGAGCGCCCATCATCAGAATACGGGCGGCGCCGCGACGCTTCGCTTCCATCAGCTTGCAGGCGACAGCGGCAAGATCCGGATGATGGAAGGCAGGCGCCGGCTCATCGAGTGAGAGCCAATAGGAAGCGTCAAGATCATGCTCACGCTCCGCCAGTGGGAGTAACTGAAGCCTCGATCGATCGAATTCGCGGTAGCGGGTCGGCATACGGCCAGGCGGGTCAACTTAGTGCGGAAACGCCTGCTCCCGTAAACAGGGCCGCGTCAAGGCCGCCGAGGTCTTCAAAATTGGGGACGATGACGTCAGCGCCCGCGCCGATCAATCGCTTACGCTTCCACTCGTCGGTGACACGGCATTCGGGCTCCGCGCTCGCCACGCCGACGGCTGTTCCGCCAACCTTCTTCACTTCTTCAATCTCGACATACCCATCTCCGAACACCAGGAGTTCGTCACCTCGATGGCCTGCCTCAGCGAGCAGCTTGCGAACCAGGATAGCCTTCGAGAAACTCGTGAGATCATCCAGCGCGCCGTAAACACGGCCTCGAAAGTACTTCGCGACGTCCAGTAGAGCCGCCTCCTCTCTCACGTTCGCGTCGTCAGTCCCGCTGGCCAGATAGAGCGTCAATCCCCGCTCGTTCAGATGCTCCAGCAACTTCCGCGATCCGGGGACAAGGTAGGTTTCGGGCGAAGCTGATCCGGTGCGCAGCGAAACGATTCTGGATTCAATTCGCGTCCAGAGCCGGTCAAGGTACATTTTCTTGTACTCAGCCGGCGTCAGAGGTTTCCCGCCGCGCCTTGCAACCGCATCGGCCAGGGCCATCATCTGGTAGATGGTTTCCTTGCCTGTGAGGCGCCACACAAAATCTTCAACCACCGATTTCAGCGTCTCCTCGGATTCACCCGTGCCCAGCCCGGATAGCTGCTGGATGCACATCGGAACCATGACATCCATCCACCCCGAGCGGATCAGCGAGAGCGTGCCGTCGAAGTCGAAAATGACGACACGGGCTTTCGCTGCCGACGTAGCGGGACTGATGATTTCGAGCATCGCCTCATTTTGTCACGCAAGGGGAGGATAACAGAGCCGGCAACGCGAGACGGTGAACGCTCTTCGCTCGTTTGGCCAATAAGGCTTGAGTTTTTGACAGCCGGTCATTATACTGGGGCCGGAAGCGGTGAAGTTGCAACAGTGCCAGCTCTATCTAAGCTCCGCCTGCCTCTATTAGTTGTGTGTGCCTGCTTAGTCTGCTTGGTTGCGTCCGGCCAGACGCCGAATTCGGGGGCTGTCGAGCCTCAGCCGCCCGCTTCGGTGACGTTGCCCCTAACCTCTTGCAACCCCTGGGTTATCCAAACCTTGCCGACCGAACTGACCTTCCGTCAACGCGTTTGCCTGGGGCTGGCCCACTTGGCAAGCCCTTTGACGTTCGCCGATATCGCCGCGATTTCCGCTTATCACCAATTGCGAAATGTTGCGCCGAGCATCAATCCTCGGGATGCCGAGGACTACGGATCGCGAATCGGCTATGGGTATGAGCGCCAAACGGCCCGAGCGACCGCAGAGCTTCTGGCGGGCTACTTGCACAACGAAGACCCGCGGCCTCATCCTTCGAATTCCCACGGCGCGTGGAAGCGCACCCGCTGCGCTATTCTGAGCGTCCTCGAAAGTCCCGGCCCGGATGGCAATGAGAGAGTTGCTTTGCTCCCGATTGCGGGGGCTCTCGGTTCAGGACTGACGACCATGGCTCTCTTTCCCCATCAAAACGGTTGGTCGAATGGTCTTGAGCGCAGCGGCATCGCCTATGGCTTTTACTTTGGGCGCGCTGTCGCCCACGAATTCAGTCCTGAACTATGGTTGTTGGCTCCGCAGTTCGTCCGGAAACACAGGGCAGGGGTGACGAAGGCTGTGACTCTGTAGACCCTCCGCCTGGGATCGCCAATCTCCCGATTGGCCCTTGGCGGCGCAACGTGCCGCCGGCAACCCCTCAATCGCGCATAAGCAAGGCGCATCACCTCAGATCCAGCGGTGTAAGCACGCCATCCTTCTTGATGCCTAAGCGGATGGGCCGCGGCAGCGCATTGTAAGGGACACTGACCTCCACCCATAGTTCCTCACCGAAGTTCAGTCGCGAGTCTTTCGCTGTGTCCGGCAGGAAAAAGCTAACGGGCTCACTAAGCACTCTTGCGCCAGCCTGATTCTTGCCACCCCCTACCGTCAATGCCGCCTTCTCATCCGGGGTGGCGGTTAACTGTCCGTTTTGAACGGACAGGCGCACGTGCTGAACGTCGCCCGGTTCGTTATCCATCGCCACTTGCAATCGCAACATGAGGTACCGGCCGCGAAGAGGAGCATTCGGATCCACTGGCGAGACTCTGGCCCAGACTCGGGGAAGGCGGTCGCGGTCCCACTGGTACTTCGCCGTCATGCTCAGCACAATGGCGCACTGCAGCAGCGCTACCAGAAGCCCGCGATAAATCGGTCTCATGAGGCCTCCGTGCGCATCCCGGCGATGATCCGGCGCCGGGTCCATTCCAGCAGCCAGCCTCCGCCTAGGAACAGAACGCCCAGCAGAACCAGGCTCAGGGCCCGGTCCAGCTTGGCCATTACATCTGAGAAGTAGAACACCAGCACGGTGATTGCGAGGCACAGGAAGGCAAGATTCACGCGCTCCGCCCGGGCTTCGCGGATGCCCCAGAACGCCAGGCCCACGCTGCCGAGGAAGCACCAGAAGCAGCTTGCAAGATTGAGACTGTCGACGGAGAAAAGGGCCAGCACGGCAACCCAAACCGTCGCGCCGACATTCCAAAGGCCGCCTTGGCGGCGCAAGGCGAACGCCAGCGCCAGCGGCACAAGGGTAGCCATCAGCATCGGTAGCCGGACCGCGGGCCAATCGAAGACGTGGCCGTTCACCCCTTCGGGAATTGCGACGAACACCACAGCCGGAATCAAAGCGATGCCGCCGAGAACAGTTAACGCGCGTCTCACGGGCGAATCCCCCCGGCCTTGCTGCGCGCTGAGGTAGGTGAACGCCAGTGCGCAAAGGCCAACGGCAATTGGGATGCGCCGCTCAGGCGTGGACCGTCCATCCAGCCACCAACCGGATACCCACCATTCGCTCAACACCCAATAGGGCGCCAGCATTGCCGTCAACGCCGCTTGCGGCCATTGCCGCAGCAACGCCCACCCCGCGGCGGACCCCAACGCCCACAATAGAATCGCTGAGGGCCAATGCTCGCTCAGATGATAGACCTGCCCTGCGAGGGCAATGCCCGCGCCCAGGGAGATGGTGCCGATGGTGTGCAGCGCCACGGAGAGGCCTTCGAAACGCTCCGACGTCATGGCGCCGCCGGCATGAAACGCGGCAATCATCGCCACCAGCAAGCTGATTCGGGCGGCCGGGGACAACTCATCCCAGTGCGCCGAGACGAAAAGCAACACTCCTGCCGCCAGCAGGATGGTCCCGAATACCAGAGCAACCAGAACCGGCCAGCGCAGACCTTGCGCCGGAGTTCGTGTTTGTTCGAACTCGCGAATGCGGGTACTGGCCGCCTGGTCCAGAAGTCCAGCCGACGTCCACCTATCGAGAGAAGGCTCCCATTCCTTGCGCATGTTGAGACCCGCACAATGACCGCCAAACGCCCTGTGCGCTCCTGATTGCTATCTTAACCCGTATCCACCTTCATCAATGTGCGGTTGTTGTAGTCGATTCGAAGCGGTCTGAGAATTCATTTCTTGGCAACCGACGGCGGGTTAGGACTGCGACTTACGCGTAGCTGTGCCGGGCCTGTGGGCGCTTACTCCTCGCGGTGCTGTGCGGGACGGCAAGGCCAACCAGTCGCTCCCTGAGACTGAGACTCACTCTGGATCTGAGACTGAGAGCGTGAAGCTAATCGGGCTGGGCGAAACATTACCGAACGAACTCGAGTCGGCGTGCCATTGACGATGAGCAGACCTCCTCCAACCAGGAGATTGGCGTTCCCCGGCTGGTGAGCTACAGCCCAGTGGCCCGAGGGGCGCCGGCCGCTGGAACCGAACCGCGTTGAGCGAAGGCCTTCTCCCCGTTGCGGAAGACCTCGAATTCGAAGCGGTCGCCCGGCGCCAGGCGCCTTAGGCTGGCTTTGTATAGGCGGCGGACTCGCAACTCCTCGTCGCGCACCCGGCTCGAAACGCTGGCCGAGGACTGTTCCCACACCTGGGTCGCGCCGTTGCGATAGCGGACAACCCAATCGGCGTCGGAGTCGGGCGCAAGCCATTCGAGCTTTGGCGAGGCGGCCGCTTCGCCGGCATTCAGATGGGGCTTCTCAACGAAGAATTCGTGCGTGGTCGTGGCGCCCACCCGGATCAACGAGACCAGCAGGGCCACCGCGAACACGGCGGGCATGGCAAATGTATAGAGACGTGACATTGACAACCTAAATCGCTTGGAAATTAGCGAGAGTCTTCAAGCGGATACAACGACTCCTAGTCTACTTCCTGATCGTGTAAGCGCTCATCAAGATTTTCGATGAGGCGCATTCAGAAAGTTCCTAAGGGTACCGGAAGTTCAATCTCTTCAGTCGTTTGCGACGTCCCATGAGCCAAGTCCACCGGGTTGGTAAACTCACCGACGCACGGTTCAGGATGGCTAAACTCAGCTTCGCGGTGACTGCGGGCCTCACATTCGCAACAATCGCTGCAGCGATGGCATCTCGCGCAAAGGTGGTTGCCGCAGGCATCCTTCGTACACCAGACGCAGATGCTGCTGGAAGACTCAGAGCAGATTGAACAGTAAAACAAGGGACCTCTAACGGGAGTGACGCGCCTACTCCTGATTCGCAACCGGTGGTTTGGGCTTGGTGCTCTTCTTGACCACCGGCACTTCCTTGCTGATCATACCGCGGCAACGCTGGGCTTCCTGATCGGCGATATGGAACATCTGCTCCTTATTGGTGGCCAGATCCACCAGAAAGTTCCGGAAGCGTTCGCGATCGTTGAAATTACGGGCGATTAGCTGCTCCAGTTGTTCGGCGAGGGGGCGATCGGCATAGCGGCGGACGCCTTCGAGAAGCGATCGCTCGGTGGATTCAAGAGCCTCCATCCGAAAATAGGCGTCCAGGCACTTCGCGACGCTCTCCGGTTGAGCGGCCAAGCTCTTCACCACAATGGCCGAATCGGTGAGCTGTTGCTGGGCTTTGTACCACTGGCTGATGTAAGTGCTGGGAGCATCCTTTTCATCCATCCATTGTTGGGGATGCATTTGGTCCAGCAACGGCTTGAACTGCTGATTCTGAGCGTCGAGCTCGGCTAAGAGCTTTTGAGCGTCCCAGGGGGTAGGGAGACCGTTTTGGGTTTCGGACTGAACGGACGCCGGGAGGGCGGCGTTCTGCCCGAAGGCGACAGCGGTAAAGACGGTCAGCAAGAGAACAGTTTGAAGCGCCATGCTGAGACCATTATCGGGGACTCAGGCGGTGTGAAACTGGGGGTGCGGCAATTATCTCTTAGCAGGGGCTATGGCCGGTTGGTAGAGCTGCCGCGCACGTAGCGAGCCTCCAAGACCGCGCCATCGTCCATGTTTTCGATAAAGCGGTCAGGCAAACGCCGGCTGATAAAGACACCCATGGCGTCGATGATGGAGCGGTAGGCGTAGCGGTAGAGAGTGCCGCGATCCAGCTTGCGGGTAATAGGTTCGTCGCGGTTCACAATGATGGCGTCACCGGCCTTCACGGGCGTCGATTCACCGCGGGGCAGGAGCGCGTGCTGGACGAAGACTTCACCCGACTGCACATCAACGCGCGTGGTTTGATCTTCGATCTGGAGGATGGTGAAGGCCGCGTTAGCCCGGGCAGTGACGATAACCACTGGCGTCATGACCCGCTGGACAGGGCTATGCCGCTGGAGCCCAAAGACGAAATTTATCTTCACCCTGCCGTATTCAATGTCCATGAGATCGCCGGCGCTGGCCGAGTTCTGGCGAAACGCGACGCGGGATTTCGAAAAAATCTCAAACGAGGTGCCGCCCCGCACCTCAAAGCGAGCCACGCCGTCGGGACCAGTGGTGATGATTTGCCGGACAGGTACACGCTCACCGGCGCTCAAGGCCCAGGGCAGATCTTCACCGCTGATCCGCGAGACCTGGCCTTCGACATAAACCGCCCGCGCCTCATCTTGGCCGGCATTGGGGTCGGCCTGCCCCACGCCTGCCTGAGCGGCGGCGGACCCGGCTAGGATCGAAAGGAAACTGGGGAATATAGAGAGCCGGAAGAGAATCCGCACAGCCTCAGGCTAACAGAAAGGCGGCCTGTTTCCCGCAACTGACCAAGTCTCAGATTTACGAATGCCTCGCCTACTATGAAGACCACCGGGAAGAGATCGACCTGCTCGTAGCCCGGCAGATGGCCGCTTCTTAAGTTCCTGCTCGATCACGATCTCCCCGACGACTTGAACTATCTACTTGCAGCCCGGCCAATTTAAGAGATCATCTCCCACACTTGTTAAGCAGCAAGCAGACCCGGCGAGGCTGCTTGAGCGAACCGCGGCCCGAAAGTACGAGCGGAGCCAGTGAACGGACGATGTGGCCAGGGCCGGTCGTCTGGACAGAGCGAATAGCCTACGCGCACGGTTCAGAAGCGCGGGCTGTGCTTGAATGATGGACCCCGGATTTCACGGGCGCAGCCCTTGGTCATAAAATAGCTGGACAGTTGCAGCGCACACATTCCGAATGAAACTTGCCGCCGACTGCGGCATCGAACCTACAAGGGAGCGGACGCTTGACACTGAATAGCGGCGAAAGCCTGGAATTACTGCCTCTGGTAGAGACTGACCATATTCGAGGGCGGGAGGATGCCGCTCTTACGCTGGTGGAGTTTGGGGATTACGAATGTCCCGGTTGCGGCGACACCTATTGGCACATCCTCAAGCTTGAAGACACCTATGGGGACCGGTTCCGATTCGTTTTTCGCCACTATGCTTTTGCAAAGAAGCACCCGCATGCTGAGCTGGCTGCGCAGGCGGCCGAAGCGGCGAATGCCCAGGGCAAGTTTTGGGAAATGCACGATCTGCTTTTTCGCGACCAGAACAATCTAAAATACGCCGATCTGCTTGCCCGGGCCAATAAATTGAATCTCGACCGGCAACTGTTCGAGCGGGACATGAAGTCGGAAAAGTATCTCGATCAGGTGCGGGCGTCCTTTAGATCCGGCGTGCAAAATGGCGTCTACGGCACGCCGGGCATTTTCGTGAACGGTGTGCGCCACAACGGCGAAACGGATTTTGACGCCATGCAGAGAGCTCTCGAAAACGCCCTCGATGCGCAGTGAGCCGGAGGTCCGTCTTACTCTTTGCCTTGAATCCCCAGGCTCTTCATCTTTCGATAAAGGTTGCTTCGCTCCAGGCCCAATAATTCGGCGGCCCGCGTGACGTTACCGGCTGTTTCCTCGAGCTTCAGAAGAATGTAATCGCGCTCGGCCGCCTCCTTTACATCGTGCAGGCTGCCAAAAGCTTCGTGAGCGCGGCCGGCGGAGCCGCGCTTGGCTGTTCCCAGCGGCAGGTGCCGCGCTTCAATCCGGGGAAGCGGATGGAGAATCACAATCCGTTCCATGAGGTTCCGCAGTTCACGGATGTTGCCGGGCCAGTGGTATGCCGTCAGCGCGTCAATCGCATCGCTGCTCAGTTCCTTGGGCTTGCGTCCATACGCGGTGACGAATTCCCTGAGGAAGTAGTTCGCCAGTTGTGGAATGTCCTCTTCGCGTTCCCGCAGCGGAGGCACCGTAAAGGGAATCACGTTCAGCCGGTAGAAAAGGTCCTCCCGAAAGTTGCCCCGTTCTATTTCCTTCTCCAGATTCTTGTTGGTGGCCGCAATCACCCGGACGTCCACCTGGACCGATTGCGATGCCCCAACGGGTTCAAACCGATGCTCATCCAGGGCGCGCAGAACCTTCGATTGCGTCTTCAGGCTCATGTCTCCCACTTCATCCAGAAAGAACGTGCCCCCGTGGGCCTTTTGCATTTTTCCGATCTTGATGGCCGGTGTCCCGTCGAGATTGACGCGGCGATGGCCGAAAAGCTCGCTTTCAATCAAGTCCTCGGGGAGGGCCGCGCAGTTGACCTCCACAAATGGACCCTCGGCACGCAGGCTGGCGCGATGAATGGCGCGCGCCACCAGTTCCTTGCCCGTGCCGCTTTCGCCATAAATGAGGACCCGCCCATTGCTGGCGGCCATCAGTTTCATCTGTTGGCGAAGGGCTCGCATGGGAACGCTGTTCCCCAGGATCTCCGGAGCGCCATCCTCCTCGCGCAGAAGCTCAATCTCCACCTGCATCCGCCGCTGATTGATGGCGTTCTTGAGAACAACGCTGACCCTGTCGATAGTAAGCGGCTTTTCGACAAAGTCAAAAGCGCCAAGCTTTGTCGCGCGCACCGCTGTTTCAATGTTGCCGTGCCCGGAAATCATAATGACCGCGGGCCGGCCCGCCACGGGAAAATCCTGAATGCGCGCCAGTATGTCCAGCCCGTCCAGTCCGGGCATCCAGATGTCCAGCAGCACGGCGTCGTAGGTGAAGCGTTCCAACTCGGCCAGGCACTCCTCGCCAGTGGAGACCGCTTTGCATTCGTAGCCCTCATCCTGAAGCGCTCCGCAGAGAGACTGTCGAATAGCGGCCTCGTCGTCAACGACGAGGGTGCGGGGCAGACGGATGGCAGTGCTGGTCATGCGATTGGGTTCGTCAGATCGGGTTCATGAGATTGGGTTCATCAGGGGCGCAGTTCCTCGATCAGATGCGGCGCCTGACGGTCGCCCGGTTCAGGTTCAGCGGTGAAGGAGGCGAACTCCACCACGAAACGGGCGCCGGTGGGCACGTTCTCCTCAACCCTGACCCGGCCATGGTGTTCGTTAACTATGTGGCTCACTATCGCCAGGCCTAAACCGGTGCCCCGCTCTTTCGTCGAAAAATAGGGCAGAAACAGCTTCTCTCGATCCTCGGCCGAAACCCCCGGACCTGAATCGGTGACGGAGAGCTCCACGGTGTCGCGGCTCGCGGACGCTTCAGTCGAAACCAGAAGCCGCTTCACCGGCGACTCATTCATGGCCTCGGCTGCGTTGTCGATCAGATTCACGATCACTCGCTTGATCTGTTCCCGGTCGGCGAGCACCAGCGGCAATGAAGGAGACAAATCCTTGACCAGTTGAATGCCCTCGAGCCGCCCGGAGAAAACGCTCAGTGCGTTCTCGATAATCTCATTGAGATCCATCGGTACCGGCTGCGCCGCCGGGAACCGGGAAAACTGAGCAAATTCATCCACCAGTTGTTTGACGCTGAGAACTTCCTGTTGAATCGTGTGCGCACACTCATCGAAGATCCGGTGAAGCTCAGCCGGCAAACGCACCCGCCGCAACTGACGGGCAATGCGGTCGGCGCTAAGCGAGATGGGCGTTAAAGGATTCTTGATCTCGTGGGCGATGCGGCGGGCCACTTCCTGCCATGCCGCCACCTTCTGTGCCCGCAACAGCTCGCTGGTATCATCGATGACCACCACGAAACCCCGCCTCATCCGCAAGGCCGAGACCGTGACGGCCAGGTGATATACCCGCTGCTCCCGCTTGATCTCGAGTTGCGAACCGGCAACGCCGGTTCGCCGGGCGCGGTTCATGAGATAGCGAATCTCACTCAGGTCAGCCTCGGAGAAGAGATCTTCCAGACGCTTCGCCGCCGCCACCTGACCGTTCGGGAAAATGCCGCTCAGCGCGCGATTGACCCGGCCGATATGTCCGTCTTCGGAAATGGAGATGACGCCCGTCGGAATGCTCTCCAGAATCGCTTCCGTGAAGCGCCGGCGGGCTTCCAATTCCTTGGCGTTGCCTTCGAGTTCGGCGGTCATTTCGTTGAATGCGCGCACCAGGCTGGCCATTTCGTCGATCGCATTCTGGTGAATCCGGTAAGACAGGTTGCCCCGGCGAACTTCTTTCGCCGCCACCAGCAGAGCCGAGATGGGATTACTGATCTGGCCGGCCAGAATCTGCGCCATCCAGGCGGCAAAGAACAGAATGAAGAGGGTAATCAACGCGATCAGAAGCAGGTACGCATTCTTGTAATACTTACGGTTTTGCGCGAGCGAGTTTTGGTCATCCATGTAGCGCTGAATGGAGTCCTGCTTGGAAGCCAGATCGACGCTCATTTCAGATAACGCGATGAGCCTGCCTAAATAGGTTGGCCCGTCAATGATCTTTGCCTCCGCTCGAAGAATCGGATGATCCCATTTGCCGGCTTTTCGATAGAGATCCACCGGTGTCCCATCCGCACGCACAATTGTCAACTCGCGCACCAGTTTGTCGCCGCAGACCTTGGCGAAGAATGCGTGGTCCACGTCGCCCGTGGCCGCGGCATGACGGGTCTGCGGCAGGAGGCTCAGCCACTCTGCTTCGGCTTGCGCCCGTTCTTGCGACTCGATATGGAACGCTGTGTCCACGTCCCGCAGATTCATCTGAATCTGCTGCGCGGGCCGGCTGAACCAGTGGTCCAGGTTGCGGTTCAGAGCATAGACGCAAAAGAAAAGTGAAAAAAGGACCGGCGTCAGGGTAAGCGCCAACGCGCCGACCAGCAGTTTCGAGCGAATGCGCGAGCCTTCTTTTTGTCCTTGCCGTTCAATGTATAGCTTCACGAAGGCGCGGATCAGCATGAATCCGAGCGTCACGGTGAGGATAAAAATGAATGTGGAGATGCCCCAGATCACCACTGTCTCGCGGAAATCTTTAGGCCCATACGAACCGAAGTCGAACGAGCCCTGCCAGATCACTAGTGCAAGCAGCACCACGAACGACAACAAGAGAAAGGCCATGACCAAACGCTGTCGCATGCTTCTCTTATCGTAGCGAGAGTCGAGAGGTTAGTGGCGATGCCGAGTTCCCGCGCCGAACCGAGCGGTACCGGCTGAAGTGCCCGAACAACTAGGGAACTATTCTCTCCACCAAATCCGCGCCCGCGCCCCGCACCGCCCGCCAAGGGATATTGGCATCCAGCGTTGCCAGTCGACCGCCCTTCCGGAAGGCAAGACCAGCGAGATACGCATTGGGGATCTGGCGGGAGCCGGTTAAGACACCGAGTTGAAAAAGAGAACTATCGGTCAGGCTGGCCTCGTCCGGCCAAAAATGAAAGATGTCGGGAAAACCCGTCTTGAAGCGGAGTAGAGCTGCCGCCGCAAGGGCAGGCGACAACCTCAGATTGGGATAACTCACGTTTGAGACCACGCGAACGAAGCCGTTTTCAGTTGCCGCACGGCTGGCCCAGCCGTCTACTGCCGCCGTGTCCCTAAACCACCGAAGGGCTGCTGCGTGGTGGACATGGGTCGGAAGCCAATGCCTCGCCGTCCGCGGAGCTACAATCCGGTGTGCGGCTCTTGCTCTGGCTCCTTATGTGCGCTGTACCCACTCTTGGCGGAAGCCTGACTCTTGCCGACGCCACCCGATTCGCCAATCTGGTGTTGACCTGCGTTCACCGGGAGTATCCGAATAAGATCGCCCACGCCTTAGCGAGCGATGCGGACGTCAAAGCGCCGCGCCAACTCACGCCGGCGTTTTATGGCTGTTATGACTGGCACTCGTCGGTGCATGGCCACTGGCTGCTGGCCCGCGTGGCGCGCACATTTCCGGATTCGCCCGTCGCTCAACAGGCAAAGAGCGCGCTCGCGGGCAGTTTGACCGCCGAGAATCTGCGACAAGAGGCGCGTTATCTGGCGGCTGAAGGCCGCTCCTCATTTGAAAGGCCATACGGCCTGGCATGGCTGCTGCAACTGGCCGCCGAGCTTCATGAGTGGGATGACGAGGAAGCTCGAGCCTGGGCGCTGAACATGGCGCCGTTGGAACAAGCCGTGGTGGCCCGTTTTTCGGAATGGCTGCCCAAGCTCACCAAACCAGTCCGTTCCGGCGAACACAGCAATACCGCCTTCGGTTTGGGACTGGCACTGGACTATGCGCGCCTGACCAAGAATCAGGATTTCGAGCGTCTGCTTGAAAAGCGCGCCCGCGATTTCTATCTTGCCGACCGGGCGTGCCCGCTTGCTTATGAGCCTTCGGGCGAGGATTTCCTCTCGCCCTGTTTGGCCGAAGCCGACACCATGGGCCGGGTACTCACTGAGTCCAAGTTCGGCGGCTGGTTGAAGGCTTTCCTTCCGGAGCTCAACGGGCCTTCGGTCGCCTTCGCTGTGGGCGAGGTTCTGGACAAAACCGATGGGAAGCTGGTTCATCTGGATGGCTTGAACCTGAGCCGGGCCTGGATGTTGAAGTCGATCGCGCGGCGATTATCGGCTGCCGATGCTCGCACGGAGCTGCTTCTGCGCCTGGCCGAACTGCATGAGGCAGCGGGCTTGGCGGCGGTCACGGGAGAGCATTATGAGGGCGGCCACTGGCTCGGCAGTTTTGCGGTTTACCTGCTGACACAATAGCGGGCTGCGGCGGGCTGAACCGAAAGTCATCTCGGCTGTTCCAGGTTACGGTTGAACGAAAAGAACAGCCGACACGACTGTCGGCTCAGCCGGCTAAAGCCCGCGCCATGGAGACGCTATCCGCCAACGCACAAATTGAGCGGCGGCGAGAAACCAGCTCAGCGCGTCAAGGCGTACATAAAGGACGACCGGCTGCGAGCGCGGTTGCTGGTCCTGGCACACGACTATACCCTGGAGGAAACCTGTCCCAAGAAGAGCCACGCCGCAGCGCCGGGGGGAGCGCGAAAACGGGCGAAACGACTATCCCGGCCCTTGGCTTCGCACGTGTCCTTGGCTTTCGCTTTCCCCTGGGTTTTTCTTTTATCGGTCCGTCGATTTCCAACCCCTCACCCTTCAAACCCTTCGTTTCTACCAACTTGCAACTCTGAAACCCCTAGTTTCGCTCGCCCGGTCACCGGAATGTCACTCGAAATTGACAGATATGTGGTAGTTACGTAGTAAGGTTGGAAGGAACTAAATGAGTTTGTCTTCCAAAGCACACTGGCCGCCCGTCCCGGCAAGTCCCTCAAAAGGCACGCCTAACGGCTCTGTCGGTTCCGTCGCAGCAGCTCACGAAAACGGGCTCCTCAGCTTTCGGGCCACCCATCCCGCAGTTCGTTTCCTTCAAAAGGCCATGAAGTTAACCGCTTTGGCCGACATCTATCGTCAAACCGAACTCCGGCAGCGCGCCTATGAAAGCTTCTACACTGCCCTGCTGCGGGTGATGAGAGTCACTTGGTCCGTCTCAGCTATCGACCTCGCCCGCATACCTAAGACTGGCCCCTGCGTCATCGTCGCCAATCACCCCTTTGGCATGATCGAAGGCACAGTGATCGGCGCGCTTCTTGAGTCCGTTCGCCCGGATGTCCGCATCATGGCCAATTCGATCCTTAGCAACTTTCCCAAAGTGGCCGAGCGCTGCATCCTGGTGAATCCGTTCGGCGGCGAAAAGTCAAAGAAGGAGAACCGGCTGGGACTGCGCCGCTCCTTGGAGTGGCTTCGCGGCGGGGGTCTCCTGGTCGTTTTTCCGGCCGGCGAAGTCGCGAGCCTGAAAGTCCGTAGGCGGATGGTCACCGATCCGCCCTGGAGTACGAACGTCATCCGCCTCATCAACCTCGCGAAGGCGCCGGTGGCGCCGATTTTCATTGAAGGGCGAAACAGCGCCGCCTTTCAACTCGCCGGGCTGCTCCATCCGCGACTTCGCACGCTCCTGCTTGCTCGCGAGTTCTTCAACAAGCAGGGCAAGACGATCGTTCTTCGGGTGGGCAATCTCATCAGCCCCAAGAAACTCGAAGGCTTATCCACTGACGAAGAGCGGACCGACTACCTGCGGCGCAAAACCTATGTCCTTGCCAATCGCCAAGAGCCCAAGGTGCCGCTGCCATTCCTGCTCGTTCCTTTGAAAGAAAAGCTTGCCAAGAGCTTCAAAGGCGAACCGGAGCCGGTGGTGGGCCCAACAGATCCCATGCTCATGGAGGGTGAGATCGCGGCGCTCGGGCCGTGGGCGCTTCTCGATACGCAGGGCGAGAACCAAGTCTACCTCGCCGAAGCCAACCGCGTTCCGAATGTTGTCCGCGAAATTGGGCGTCTCCGCGAGATCACCTTTCGGCAGACCGGCGAAGGCACCGGCAAGTCCATCGATCTTGACGAATTCGATACGTATTACCAGCATCTCTTCATTTGGAACACTACCGCCCGCGAGATCGTCGGCGCCTACCGCCTGGGCCAGTCCGACCGGATTTTGTCCTCCTTTGGCATCAAGGGCTTCTATACCGCCACGCTCTTCTCCTATCAGCGCAACTTCCTGGAGCGCATCAATCCCGCGCTCGAAATGGGCCGCAGCTTTGTCCGTCTGGAATACCAGCGCAGTTACGCTCCCCTCTTGCTTCTCTGGCGCGGCATCGGCGCTTACGTCGCCCGCCATCCCAAATACAAAATTCTGTTCGGCCCGGTCAGCATCAGCAACGATTACCATCCCAATTCTCGCCAGCTCATGGTCACCTTCCTGAAGGAGTACTGCCGCGCCGAAGATCTAGAGCGTTTGGTGCGCGCCCGCAGCCCGTTCCGGACCCGTCCCATCCACGGCTGGGAAAGCATGACCGAAGACGGCACGGTGTGGGATATCGAGGAGCTTTCGGCCCTCATTGCCGACATTGAGACCGATCAAAAAGGCGTACCCATTCTTTTGAAGCAGTATTTGAAGCTGGGCGGCCGGCTGCTTGGGTTCAACATCGACGCCAATTTCTCAAATGCGCTGGACGGGTTGATTGTGGTGGATCTGGTTAAGACGGACCAGCGACTGCTGGATCGCTACATGGGCAAGGCTGGCGCGTCGGCTTTTCTCGCCTGCCATCAGGCCGAGCTGGCGGAAGCCCGCTAAGTTTTTCAATCACAGACTGAAGTCTGTGCCACCAAGGAGCCCGCCGGTGTTTGGAGGCACAGGCTTCAGCTATGACTGGCTGACATCTGACGCGCTCAGTGACTGTTACGTTCGGTAATCTGGCGGCCGTACTCGGAGGAGACTGAGAGCGTGTCGAAGAGGCTGTACGCGGCCAATGAGATGCGGCTGATGGTCTCTTCGGCAGCGCGTTCGTCGCGGTCATAAGTGGTCATCGCCACCATGACGAAGGGGCGGTTGGGAACGAAAATCACACCGGCGTCATTGCGGACACCGGCCAACCAGCCCGGTTTATTGGCAATCTTGACGTCTTCGGGGATCAGGCGTGTCAGATAACCGTATTTCGTTGTCGAGAGCAAAGTGAAGAAGTCCTTCGTCAGCTCCGGCCCAAAGAGCTTGCCCTGGTAAGCAGCCGCCAGGAGCATCGCGATCTGGCGGGGTGTGGCAATGTTTTCGCGGCCCTCCCGAGCCGCGTTTAAGTCCATCATCTTTCGCTGAAGCCGGGTTTCGCGCGCGCCTAAACTATCGAGCAGCCGATTCACCCGGGCGAACGTGACCCGATCGATCAACACATTCGTCGCCGAGTTATCGCTGACGGCAACCACCATGCCGGCTAAGTCGCGATTAGTAAGCACAGTAACACTCGGCGTAAGATTCTCCATGATGGGGCTATCGACGACGATGTCCTCTTTTCGGACGGTATAAGTGTCAGTCAGTTTGGCGTTGCCGGGCTTACCTTGCAGAGCTTGCTCATGCTCGCGGTAGAGTTCGGCTAACAGAGCAAGTTTGATGGTGCTGGCGGTGGGAAAGACGTCGTCGGCATGGAGAGTCCAGTCGCGGCCGGTGTTCAGATCGACAATCGCCACGCCCAGCACGCCATCCAGGTTCTTATCTTCGGCAACGATGGTCTGCGCCAACTTGTTCCAGAGGACATCCTCTTTACTGGCAGCAGTAGCGCCAGCCACCAAGCCGGTCAGAAGGACGGCAAGGGCGCAGAGTCGAGCCGAGTTTGCCATGATTCCGGGTCGTGAAAAGTCCTGGAGACAAGCGGACGCACGCACGCCGACCGAGCCGCGACCGTCAGGGAGCGACCGCGGAAAGTAAGTCTCCCTGGGGCAACCGGTCGCTGCCTGACGGTCGCGGCTCAGTTGGCGTGGCCTTCGGTCTGGCTCCATTTTTCCCCGTTCTCACCTAGCTTAGGCCCATGGGATCCCCGCCCTTCGAAAGGGCGTCGATAATCTTTTCGCGATTGTTCTCGCCGCGGCTGACAACGGAATCGAACGAGACATAGTAAAAGATGGCGGCCGCCAGAAGATCGAAGCCGACAATGGCAAAGAAAACCCACTCTTCACCAGTCGCCCAGCGAGCCAAATACGCCAAACCGATAGGGATGAGCAGCACAACGTAGGAACCCAGCAGAATGAGCTGGGTCTTGCCGCCCGAGGCGCGCCTGAACGTCTGGTTGGGATCAGCGGCGCGGGGCGACATGACCGATGCGTAATTGCCCACGGTGATGAAGAACACCGCCGTGACCATTGAGACGAAGATGCCGCCAAGAACCGTGCTGGTGGAGAAGTGTACCGGCAAAAGCAGGGAGATGCAAATGACCACTGTGGATTGAATAAGAATGAAAATCGCGGCCACTAGGTTCTTTGCCCTCACAACCTGCGCGAAACGGACGGGAGTGATGTAGTAGAGCTGCGCGGCGCGCCGGTCAAAACCGAAGAAATTCCAGAGCAGGACCTCGCCCAGAATCAGCATGCCGTACATATTGATGAAAGCGATGTAATTGCGGCCTAGAAAGGCAGCGCCGTTCTTGCCGAACGACATAGGAAAGAAGATGAGCACACTGAAGAAGGTAGCCATTCCCATGACGACGCGGAAGCGGGGCGTGCGCAGCAGGGAGCGCAGCTCCTTTTCGATAAGCGCGGCGTAGGGGTCACGAAAGAAGCTGGCGGGGAAGGTAACAAGCTTATTGAAGAGTCTGACGCCGAAGGTGCTGCCAGAGCCCGTTGACACGGCAGCCGTCTGACGTTTGCCGGACGAATCAGTGGACGTGGAGAGGTCCAGCGTCATCGTTCTCGCAAACTGCCGGACCGCGACGAAGTACATGGCCACCAGCCAGACGGCAACGGCCAACATCGCCCAGAGAACGCGCGAACCGGTAGCGAGTGAGCCAAACTCAAACCACGGTGTGGCCATCCCGCCGCCGGCGGCGAGAAAGTAGGGCTTCAACGTCTCGCCGAGCGCCGTGCGCATAAGTAACTGCGGCAAGAGACTAATCAGCACGATAACGCCGACCATGACTTCCCGCAGCCTCTTCTTCCGGAAGAAACCGAGCATGACGTCGCGAATAATCAAGGCGAGAAAGAGATTGAAGGGGATGAACAGCAGCAGCGTGAGCGGCCAAAGGCTATGGACGGCGGGATGCATCAACAGCCCCGTGACCGCGCCTAACAGGACGAAAACGGCTTCCGGCGCAGTGGTAAGACGGAGCAACACTTCCACTGTGAACAGGGCCCGGGGCGGAATCGGGTAAACCAACAGCTTATTGAGTTCCAGCGACCAGCCGCTGGTCATGGTCATGACGGGGAAGATCTGCCAGAAGAGAAGCAGCCCCAGCAGACCCACTGGCAAATACCGGTGCAGATCCGTAATCTGCACCGCGGGAAGAAGCTTGGCCACCAGGACGGCCAAAAACACAAACATCCCGTACCAAAGCGCCGCAAGGACGGCGATCAGCGCGGTACCGAAGCCGGTCCGCGGCAGATAATTGCGGATGGTGCGGTATTGGGCCCAGACGATGGCGCGAATCTGAGAGTTCATGGTCCTAGAGCCAATCGAGCTTTTCGGAAATTTGGCGGCCGCCCACCACATGGACGAAGATCTCTTCCAGCGAGCCTTCCGCTTCGGCCGCCTGAGTACGTAACTCCGCAAGGGTGCCCTGGACTACGATCCTTCCGCGATTGATGATGGCCATCCGGTCGCACAGGCGCTCCACCACTTCGAGAACGTGAGACGTCAGGAAGATAGTGGCGCCGCGGCGGACCTGCTCCAGAAGGATGTCCTTCATCAGCCGCGCGCCCACTGCGTCAACGCCCTCAAAGGGCTCGTCCATCAGGAATAGCTTCGGACGGTGGATCAACGCGGCCGCCATGGCCACGCGCTTGCGCATTCCTTTCGAGTATTCCCCAATGAGTTTGCGATCGTGTTCATTCAGTTCAAAGAGAGCAAGCAGTTCGCCGGCGCGCTCAATGGCGATTTTGCGCGGCAACCCGTACATGCGGGCGACAAATTGCAGGTATTCGGCGCCGGTCAAATGATCGAAGAGCAGCGTGTCATCAGGCACCAGGCCGATCTCCTTCCGCACCTCGTAGGACTTCTCAGGCAGGGACAGACCGAGGACACGGATTTCACCGGACGTCGGCTGCGCCAACCCCATCAACATGCGGATAGTAGTAGTCTTGCCCGCGCCGTTCGGTCCCAGAAAACCGAAGAAACAGCCCTGCGGGACGGAGACAGTCAGGCCGTTGACGGCAAAGAAGCCGTCATACTCCTTCGTCAGGTCATGGATTTCAATTGCCGGGACGGCCTGGGACGGAGGTGGGCCGCTAGCCGAGGCGCCCTCGACCGAGGTGGTGGACGGGTCGAACAATTCGCTAGCCATAGATTCTTGAGTATCGCCTATTGGAGGACGAAAATGGCAGGCGATCCGTTCGCGAAAACCGTCTCCAAGCAGCTAGGGCTGGCCTTGCTGGGCGCCGGAACGCAGACTCGCCAGCAGCATTCCCGTGTCCTTCAGAAGCGCCAGACGTGCGCGCTCCAGGTTCGCCTCGGCGTTGTAAAGCAACAGCCAACGGTCGTTCTCGGCGACGCGCGCCTGTTCCACTCGGCTCATGGGCGCCCGGCCTTCGGCTAACTGGGCAATAAGAACGGAAAGATCCTCGCGGGCCAGGTCCAGTTGCATGCGCGCCAGATCGCGCGCCGATTCAGCCTTCTTCCACTCCTGATAGCCGCGGCGCGCATTCACCGCAGTCCGATTGCGAGCGTCGTTCATCTGGAGGCGAAGCTTGGCGATATCGGTGCCCGCCTGATCAGCCAGACCGCGGGCGGCTGAGCCTACCAGGATAGGCAACGTGACGGAGATGCCGAACTGCGCGTTGTTGCTCTGAAACTTGGAGAAATATTGCTGATAGTTGTATTTCGCGAATAATGCGTACTGCGCCACCAGGTCCACCTGAGGCAGGCGTTGCGCTTTCTGAGCGCGGATTTCGAGCTCCTTCGAAAGCGCGGTGGATTGAAAGCGCTGGATGGTCCGATCGTTCTTGAGCGCCAGTTCGACAGCCTGATCTTCCGATTGCACGCTGACGGCCGGCCCCGCCGGCGACTCCACTGTTCGGACGCGATCCGCCGCCTGAAATCCCACCGCAACCGCCAGCAGCATTTGGGCATAGTCGAGGTCGGACTTAGCGGCATCGAGGCGCTGGCGCATGCTGGCGAGATTCACTTTGGCGCGCTTCGACTCCACCGGCAGTTCGGAACCCTCCTGAACGCGGGCCTCCATTGTGTCCACGACACGCACCAGGCTAGGCTCCTGTTGCGAAAGCACATCCACCTGCTTCGCAAGTTCCAAGGCGTCCAGGTATCCGGTGGAGACACGATAGGCCACCTCCTCCGACTTGGCTTGGGCATCCACCAGCGAGCCGCGGGCATTCTCGCGGGACTGCGCCAACAGATAGTCGTCCGGGCGGTTATACAAGGCCATGGTGGTGCGCACCTGGAAGAGGCTGGGCGCGTTACCCTCAATGGAATTCGGATATCCGTAGGTGTACGCAAGGCCGCTGCCGGCTGTGACCTTGGGGACGAAGGGGTCGCGGGCCACTCGAATTCCCTGCTCGGCGCGCTGCGTATCGAGCCGGGCGATCAGGACGTCGGGACTTTGTTGGGCGGCGAGCTCGAGAGCTTGACGCAGCGTCAGAGTATGGACTTCGGCTAGCGCCCCGGTTGCGCAGAGACACCAGAGGGGGCAGATGATAAATGCTTGGCGAAGATACACGATTTCATCGTAACGAAGGGGCACGGCTAGCTGCCGGGCATCTTGCCTTCGAGAGCGGCGAGTCTGCGTTCCACCTCGCGGAGTTGGCTGAGCATCGCCGGCAGCTTCTTGAAGCCGGTGGCGGCGCGGATCCACTCATGCATCTCAAACGCGGGTGAACCGCCGACGGTTGTCCTGGCCCGCACGTCGTGGCCCACGCCGGCCTGCGCGTAGACCGTGGCGCCCTGGTGAATCGTGAGGTGTCCGGCCGATCCGCTTTGACCGGCCATGGTGACATCGTCTTCCAGAACCGTGCTGCCGGCAAGACCCGCTTGCGCGCAGATGATGTTATGGGCGCCGACAGTGCAGGCATGGCCGATCTGCACGAGCGAATCGATTTTTGCGCCCCTCCGGACACGCGTCTCACCCAGGGTGGCGCGGTCGACGGAGGTTAGCGTCTGGATTTCGACGTCGTCTTCGATGACGGTGATTCCGGATTGCGGGATTTTGAATTGCTCGCCGGTGTTGGCTTTCGCAAAACCGAAGCCGTCGCCGCCGATGACCACGCCGTTGTGAAGGGTAACGCGGTTTCCGATACGGCAATACTCGCGAACTGAGACGTGGGAGTGGGCGGTGAAAGCGTCGCCGATGACGCAGCCTTCATAGATCACGGCGTGCGGGTGAAGCACGGCATTATCGCCGATTTTCGTCTGGGGTCCAATAACGACATAGGCGCCGATAGAAGGATTGCTGCCCACGGTGGAGGTGGGATGGATGACGGCGGTTGGGTGTACGCCTTTGGTTGGGCGCGGCGGTTGATAAAAGAACTCAAGGGTGCGAGCGAAGTCATGGTACGGGTTGACGGAAACCAGCGTGGCTGCCTGCGTGTTTCGCAATGGTTCGGTGGCTAGAACGGCGGCGGCGCGGGTAGACTTTGCTTTGGGCGCATACTTCATATTGGCGAGAAAGCTGATCTGCGCCGGCCCGGCTTTTTCCAGCGTCGAAACGCCAGTGATGGGAATCGACGGGTCGCCAATCAGCTCGCAGCCGAGCCGCCCGGCCAGCTCACCCAGCGTGAAGGAGGTCATACTTTCATTCAAGCAGGTGGGGCAGGGCGCTAGGGACTGGTGCATTGGAGCGTGGGATGGCGGCTCACACCTGCAGATTCTTCAAATACGGAACGCTGGCCCGCATCAGCGGCAGGTCCATTTCCACGAAGTAATTCTTGATGCCGCCGGTCTTGGCGGCGGTGAAGATCTCCTTCCAATCGATCGATCCCGTGCCAACGGCAACCTCTTTTTTCTCCTGCGGTGACCAATCCTGCACGTGCATTGAGATGAATCGGCCCGGATACTTGCGGAAGTATTCGGCGGCGGAGTAGCCGTGACTGATCGTCGAAACCTGAAACTGAAACTTCACCAGCTTTGGATCCAGCAGTTCCAATAAGATGTCATAAGTCCGCTTACCGTCGATGGTGGTCAATTCGAAATCTTCGTTATGGAGACCCTGCTGGATGCCGGCCTGGGCCGACTGTTCACCCATCTTGTTGTATTCATCGGCGGCGCGCTTCACATCGTCGAGGGTCGGCTTCATGGCGCCGTCAAGGCTCGGGACCATCATTTGCGTGAGACCCAGCTCGTGGGCCCATTCGATACGTTCCGGCAGGTGCTTTCTGAGCTCGCCAATGCCGAAGTGCGAGCTTTGACATTGGACGCCGAGGCCGGAGAGGAGCGTCTTGAGCTCGGCCGGCTTGTACTTTCCGACGTCGGCAAAGCCGGAAGTAGCGTACCCCACTGGCGAGCACAGCTCAATGCTTTGAAACCCGGCGGCAGCGAGCTCCTTGATGGCGCCGGGAAAGTCGTGAGCAATCAACTTACGCACAGGCCATGTCTGGCAGCCGATAGGCAGGCCCAGCGGATTGGCGCGAAGGCCCGCGCCCGCCGCCGACAGCAACCCTACCAGGGCGGCGTCCGTGGCCGACTTCTTCAGAAACTGTCTTCTCGAAAGGGAGGACATGTCGATCTCCTTGTCAAAACGCCGCGAATCACACGGACTAGTGTAGTGCGTCCCAAGCGGGCTACTCAGCTTTGGCATGGAAGAATGCCGCGCCGGCGACGAACAAAATCGTGACTCCGAAAGCCGTCAATACGCGGGTGCTCTTTCGCCGGCTGTGAACCGTGTGGTAGCCGAGGAACAGGAAGCTGCCGGCGATGAGACCCAGCACGCTGGTGGTCCAGAGGGGGCCGAAACGCAGCGTCCCGGCTTGATTAATGCGCGGCTCGATGAACGCGCCGAGCAAAGTGAAGCATTCAACGCCAATGGCGGCGATAGCGGCGCGCGCCGTGCTCGCCATGGATTTGCGAGTGATGATTCCGAGCGCGAGACCTTCGGGAATCTTATGCAGGGCCAGCCCGGCCACCAGCGCCCACGAGATGAGACCGCCGCTCGCCAGCAGGCGGACGCTCCAGCCATCGAGCAGGCTATGCAGAGCGGCGAAGATCAGCAGCGGGAGGGCGAAGCCGTGGAGGGGCGGCTTGTGGCAATCGTGCTCATGGTCATGATTGTGCGAGCACGCGGGGCAGATGGCGAAGACAAAGCGGTCGACCGCCCAGAGCGCGGCGACGCCGCCCGCCAACAGAAGCACCGCGAATAGCAAGCCCGAAGACTCAATCATCTCAGGGAAGACCCAAAACAGCGAGATGCCACAGAGCAGCCCTCCGCCGATGGCAACCAGTTGCGGCGAGAGGGTTCGCGACCGGCCGAGAAAAAGACCGGCAACGATGCCGCTTACGGCGAGCAGGGTCAGCAGGAGGGCAAGGGGCAT
The DNA here is from genome assembly GCA_903970405.1 of Acidobacteriaceae bacterium. Classification (GTDB taxonomy): domain Bacteria; phylum Acidobacteriota; class Terriglobia; order Bryobacterales; family Bryobacteraceae; genus CAJCIT01. The sequence continues at coordinate 43,894 of CAJCIT010000053.1, forward strand.
TCGTCGCAGCTTACTGGTTTGTTACCTTCGCGACGAAGTAATCGAATTGCTTGCCAGGCTCAAGAAGGAGCTGGTGGGGCGTGTTAGCGGCGATATGAAGCACGTCACCGGCGGATAGCTCCTGGCGTTTGCCGCCCTCAATCGACGTGCCCCGGATTTCGCCGGGGCTTTCCGTCTTTGGGTTCATTATCTTGCCGCCGGTAACGACGGCCGCCTCCCCGTCGACCACGAAAAAAATGTCGGCTTCGTGAACGTGGAGTTCCACTGAGCCATTGCCCTCGCGGTGGGCCAGCATCGTGTAGTGGTTGCTGTAGCGCTCCAGCTTTCTTGAGGCGAACCTGGCGTGCTTCGAATCGGCGCCCAACTGCGCACCGATCGACTTAAGGTCGGCGGCGGAGTAGTACGTGACGGCGGGTGTCGCCGGTACGCCCGGAGCAGGAGGAGTGGCGGAGGTAACAAGCGCGAAGGTGGCCAAGACGGCAAGAACATGCTTCATGGGGGAGAGAGTATCAGACCGGGAATTGCGCTGCATTCGGGATGCGCTTAACTCCATTTGAATCAATGCGTTTTCCCCCAAAGGGGACAGACCCCAAAAGCAGGGAAACGCGCGCTGCACGCCTGGGAACGCCAATCTCCTGATTGGCGTTCCGCCAGCTACGCTGAAAAATCAAGCGGTATCCCCACCTGGGCCGTGTAAGTAGCCCCACCACAGAACTGCGGTGCGTTCAGTTTGCGCATAACTCCCTTTGCATCAATGCTTTCCCGCCGATTGGGGACAGACCCCAAAAGTCGGAGGAGGATTCCATCTCATATGCCTGAAACTACCGGGGAACACTGAGGGTATCGGACGCCAGGGCAGTGCCCTTACAAGCCGGGTGGGCGCTGCAGGTGGAAGTCGGTGAGCTTCTGAAACTCCTGGCCGACGCTGAGCAGCATGCTCTCAGAGAAGGCCGACCCTACGATTTGGATTCCCACCGGCAGCCCATTCACAAACCCGCAGGGCAGTGAAAGTGCCGGAAGGCCCGCTAGGTTGGAGGCTTGAACCAGTCCGGCAAAGACACCGCGCGGACGCTCGGGCGGCGGGCTGCCCGTAGGGCCGGCAGCGGGAGGCTGCGGACGCTGCTCGTCGAATGGAATATCGGCTCGGTCCGCAACGGTGGTTCGCGTAGGCGCCACCAGAATATCCACACCTGCGAATAAATCGCGGAAGTTTTGAATGACTTGGCGGCGTATACGATTGGCCTTCAGGTAGTCGACGGCGGAGTAGTTCAGTGACGCCTTCAGACCATCTATCTGGTGACGGTCAGCCAGTTGGTCCACTTGGCCGCTGCGAATCAGCGTCTCAAAAATAGACGCTGCCTCGGAGTCGATGATCGTCGAAATCACCGGGCCATAAGGAAGTTCAGGCGTCTTCGTCTCCACCATTTCGGCGCCCAGCGATTTGATCACGGTCAGGGCTTTCGCAAAGACAGGCCGATATTGCTCATCGAGGAGTTCGTTGAAGTCGATGGAGGCGAAGCCGAATTTCAGGTCGGCGATGCGGCGGGCGTACTGCGGCGCATAGTAGAAGCTCTTGCCGGCCGAAGCCGGGTCGTCGTTATCGGACCCGGCGATGTCATTCAGGACATGGCCGCAGCAATCGGCGGAGCGAGCCAGCACGCCAATCTTGTCGAGCGTCCACGAGAGCGCCATAGCGCCGTGGCGGCTCACCAGCCCATAGGTGGGCCGTAGGCCCGTCACTCCGCAGTAGGCGGCTGGAGTGAGGATGGAGCCTGAAGTCTCCGATCCCAGGGCATAAGGCACCAGGCCCGCCGCCACGGCCGCGCCGGAACCGCTGGACGATCCGCCCGACCAATATTGCTTGTTCCACGGATTCAGCCCTGGCCCTTGCAAGGAGGCTGAAGCGCTGTTATATCCGCCGCCGCCCGCCAACTCAACCATCGAGAGCTTGCCGATGAGAAGGGCGCCCTTCTTCTTCAAGCGGGCGATGGCCGTCGCGTCATAATCGAACACCTGGTTTGCATAGGGCTTCGCGCCCCAGGTGGTGGGATAGCCGGCCACGCTCAGCAGATCCTTGACCGCGAAGGGGACGCCTTGCGTAACGCTGCGATGCCGATCGCGTTTCAGATCGCCATCCACTTCTTTCGCTGCCTTCAAGGCGTCTTTGCGCAAAGAGAGGGCCAGGGCGTTGTAGGTTGGCCCGATCTGCTCCAGCCGCGCCGCGAAGCTATCGGCCAGCTCGCGCGCAGTGAACTCATGTTGCCTCAGCCGAGAGCTCAATTCGCTGATGGTGGCAAAGAAGAGGTCCGAACCGGTGAGCGCCTTTTTCTTCTTCATGCTGGTTCGTTCATTTTGGTTTAGGGGCGAAACGTGAAGGCCGGCTCCAGATCCATTGGGATCTCGATCTTGCGCAAGCGTTCACTGACTTCGCGGACATCTCCCTGAGCCTTTTCGAGCGAATTCACAGGTTGCGGCGCCGGGCCGGTTGATGTTGACTGGGGCGGGGTCTGCGCCAGCGCCGGCACGGCCACAAGGGCGACGGCGATTTGACGCCGTGTCATCTTCGTTGCTGAACCGGTTAAGTTGTTGCCACGCGAGGAAGGCATGAGGACATTATAGGAAGGCTTTTCAACAAACAGACTTGTTACTCGCCGTTTTCGAGAACTTGCTGCATCACGGCGCGAGGCGCGGTATCGCCGGTCCAGATCTCGAATTGAGCAGCGGCCTGTTCCAGAAACATCTCCGTGCCGGCTATCGCTTCGCAACCCTGCGCTTTCGCGCACTTCAGCAGCGCCGTCTCGCGCGGGTTGTAGACCATGTCGAAGACCAGGGCAGCCGGGATGCGGTCCGCAAACAGGCAGCCGCTGGTGTTCGGATGCATGCCAAGCGGCGTAGCATGCACCAGCACGTCGAAGTCCGATGATTGAGCCTGAGCCAGTGGGATGCATTTCGCATTGATAGCCTTTGCCAGAAGGGCGCCGCGCGCCACATCGCGGCCAGTCAAAGTAACGCTGGCCCCGGCATCCTTCAGCGCAAAGGCCGCTGCGCGCGCCGCCCCGCCATAACCGGCAAGCAACACCGAGGCGTGAGCCAGACGCAGCCGCCGCGAGAGAGGTTTCAGAACGCCCTCCACATCGGTATTCGTGCCCCGCCACCGGCCCGCCTTGCGCCAAACCGTGTTCACCGCGCCAATCCGCTTCGCCAGCGGCTCAATGTGGTCCACATAGCGGAGGATCTTCTGTTTGTGTGGAATAGTGACGCTGAAGCCGGCGACGGGCATAGTTTCAGCCACCTTCATCCAATCGCCGAGTTGCGACTGCTGGACCCGGAAGGGCAGATAGACCGCATCGACGCGCCGCGACTGAAACGCGCGATTGTGAATCTGTGGCGACTTCGAATGCGCCACCGGATCAGCGATCACGCCATAAATCTTCGATTGGCGGGTGATCTTTTCGGTCCGGTAGAGAGCCTTGAGAGTATGCGCGGGCACTTGACCTGGCGCCGTTCCCCGCTCGCCGATGGGCGAGGCGAACGTGAACGCGCAGCCGTAACCCGGCGAGAGCACACGCGTGCAAAAACCCTGTTCGGACATCGCAAACGCAACCAGGGGCTGTGGGTGCGGCGTCTTCAGAAACTCCATCAGGCGTAGAGCGTCTGACGGTTTATTGGCCAGCGCCGCGATCTTATAAGCATCGGCCGGCACTCGTGACAGCCTGGTCACGATGGCGTTCAATGACGGAGTGTTTTGAAAGTTGTGGTACGAAACAATCACCGCCGTCTGCTGGCGCAATGCTTCTACCGCCGGTTTGATGCGCTCGGCGCTTTCCACTTCCATGTCTACGGCAAAAGCGCCTGCCTCGGCCGCTACTCTGAGAACCTTTAGCTGCTGTTCCACCGTGCCGCGAAAACCGCCGTGATGGCTCTCATGCCGGCAAGTGGCCAGGATTCGCGCGTCCGGGTGCTGATGCAGGAAATTCGAAACCATCTCGGAGGCGCGGTGCGGGTGAGGCAGATAGTCAAGCCGGAACTCCAGCAGTGTGTTCCCGTCTTTATACTCCAAATCCGCCGCGTGAATCAGTTGCTCGGGTGAAGGAAAGCCAAGCGCAACACAGACCTTCGGGAGAGATTTAGGAAGCACAGACATGCGCCGGGTAGTGCTGGACAGGATAACAAAGCGCGCAGGCCTCGTGCTCAAAATTCGGCCGTACGCGCGGACGATTTATTTCATGCGCTTGATGCGATAGTCTTCCACGTTGGGCATCCGAATCACCCGGCACATTTCAAAGAGCCGTGATCGTGCGCGTTCGCCAATGCGCTCCTCAAGCGACACTTTATAAGAATGGCCGGCGGAGGTAACCGACGCCTTCTCAACCAACGACCCTGTGATCTCAGGATCGGTCAGGTTGGTGGTGGCAATTAACGTCTTGCGATGGTTATAGCGGTGGGTGATGAGCGCTGTAACCGTATCTTCCACCCAGTCGGTGACGCGGTGCGCGCCGAGGTCGTCGAGCACCAGAATTTCAGAATCCAGCGCATTGCGATACGTGTCGCGATTACTCGCCCCCAGCGTCTCATTAAAGCTCGATCGAATGCGTTCGAGCAGATTCTGATAGTCGAAGAAGATACCGGCATGCCCGCGTGAAATGAGAATGCGAAGCGCGGCCACGGCGAGATGGGTCTTGCCTGTGCCCGGAGGCCCCACTAACAGCAGTCCGGGCTTAGCCACGTTCGGGTAGCTGCGTGTGTAGGAACTTACGGCAAGCATCACATCGGCAAGCACCTTCTGCGAAATGGGATTGTCCTGCGGCAGGCGGAAGTTCTCGAATGAGGCAGCGGCGAAGTTGGCGGGGATCTGCGCCTGACCCTCCAGATCGCCTGCCGCCGTCTCGGCCACGCAGGGGCAACGGTCCGCCACATCGATGCCGTCGCGGACGAACACGCGCCATCCCAATCCTTTGCAAACTGCGCAATCCGGTTTTGCCATGAGTCTGTTGCTGCTGCTCTCTTCGGGGGGTGGCCTTCTGAACCGTCTATTCAATAACCAGGAGCGTGGCGCCGGCGGCGACCGTCGCGCCTTCTGACGTCCCGATGTGTGAAACAACGCCGTCCTTGGGGGACTTCATCTCATTTTGCATCTTCATCGCTTCCACGATGATGACGCCTTGTCCCAGAACAACCCTTTCACCCGCGGCGACCAGAATCTTGACCACCTTCCCGGGCATCTGCGCGCGTAGCTCCTGGGGACCGGCCTCGGACGCTGCTCTCTTGCGTGGGGCATGATCCCGCAGATCGCCCAGCGAAATCGAAAACCGCCGCGGGCCCAACGAGACATCCAGTGTGTCATCGAGGCCGGGCGAGAGGCGAACCAGAAACGATTCATGATCCAGCAGCACGGAAAAGACTCCCGGCATCGCCTCCACCACGGAAGCCGAGCCGCCCAACTCATCTGCCGGATGCTCCGTTTCGAGCGACTTCAGAGTGTATGCAACGCTCTTACCGCCTTCAACAGCATCGATCTCGAGCAAATACGAGTGGCCATTCGAATCGGCGCGGAGTTTCATCGCATCATCCCCCGCCGGCCCGCGAGTTGCCACGCGCTGGCGCGATTCCCCGAACCCGAGCCTTCCTCGGGCGGAGTCAAATCCTCTCGACTTGCTGCGGCGAGGAAAGCGGCCGTCACCGCCTCGGGAGACGCCTCGTCACGCTTCGCCAGGAACTCAGGCATGAAGGAATCCAGAAAACCGGTGTGCAACCGCCCGGATTGAAACGCCGGATCGTCGAGCAAGCGCGCGAAGAGGCTGAGATTCGTTATGGCGCCGGTGATCTGACACTCGTAAATGGCACGCCGCATGCGGTCGATTGCCTCAGGCCGCGACGACGCCCACACCGAAAGCTTCGCCAGCAGCGGATCGTATTCCAATGGAATGGTCCAGCCGGGATAGACTCCGCTATCCATGCGAATGCCGGGCCCGGCCGGCTCAACGTAGTGATGAATGCGCCCGGGGCTTGGAAAGAAATTGTTGAACGGATCTTCGGCATAAAGCCGGCATTCGATGGCCGAACCGCGCCACTCCACGTCCTCTTGCCGCATCGTCAGCCGTTCGCCGGCGGCAATGCGAATCTGCCATCGAACCAAATCGACGCCCGTGACGAGTTCAGTCACTGGATGCTCCACCTGCAGACGAGTGTTCATTTCCAGGAAATAGAAATCGCCTGAATCGGTGGCAAGAAATTCCAGCGTTCCGGCATTCGCATAGCTGGCCTTGCGCGCGATCTTGAGAGCAGCCTCGCCGATGCGCTCCCGGATCTCAGGATGTTCCGCTACCAACGGTGACGGCGATTCCTCCACCACTTTCTGATGACGGCGCTGGATGGAGCATTCGCGCTCGCCCAGATGAATCAGGTGGCCATGCTCATCGCCAAGCACCTGCACTTCGATATGGCGCGGCCGTTGTACCAGTTTTTCCAGGTAAACCTCGCCCGATCCGAAGGCTTGCTCAGCTTCTCCGGATGCGCCGCGCATGGCGCTTTCCAGCTCAGACTCGGCATGGACGGCGCGCATCCCTTTGCCGCCTCCCCCGGCCGCCGCCTTTAAGAGAACCGGATAGCCGATGGCTGCGGCGATGCGACGGGCTTCGTCGAAGTCGCGAATTCCTTGCTCCGTTCCGGGAACAATGGGCGCGCCTGCGTCAATGGCCACGCGGCGCGCCGCTGTCTTCGATCCCATCTGCTCTATGGAACTCCAGTGAGGGCCGATAAACTTGATGCCTGAGTCAAGGCAGGCGCGGGCGAACGCCGCATTCTCGCTGAGAAAGCCGTAGCCGGGGTGAATGGCTTCCGCTCCCGCGCAACGGGCAGCGCCGAGAATCCTGTCAATCGCCAGGTAGCTTTCTCGCGACGGAGCGGCCCCGATATGCACCGCCTCATCGGCCATCTGCACGTGAAGGGCGGCGCGGTCGGCATCTGAGAAGACGGCGACGCTACGAATGTTGAGTTCACGCAGGGCGCGGACGATGCGCACGGCAATCTCTCCGCGGTTGGCAATCAGTACCTTTCGGAACATTCGGTTTCACGCAGCCCGGCGGCGGGCCGAACTATGAATTATGGCGCAGCGGGGCGGATGCACAGCCTACTCGCCTGCCGGCTAACCACAACCAAGGGCTGCGGCCTCGAAATCCCGGGGTCTGTTAAGCACAGCCGGTCCTTCTGAACCGCGCGTGAAGCAAACGGACCGCGACCCAGCGGAACCGTCCACCATGAGCCTGTGCAGGACTGCCATCGACAACAGCGCCGGCTTATTTGCGAAGGGAAAGAGGACCAGCCGAGGTCCGCTTGCTCCACGCGCGGTTCTGAAGACCAAGCCATTGGAGCCCCAATGTCACAATAGCGTTTGCGGCTTTCCGCAGACTCCCGCTTTCCATCATGAACCCCGTCCCGAATCCCTTCCGTTGGGAAACACGCATCCGGTTCATCGACACTGATGCCTCGGGCCGCATTCACTATACGTGTCTCTTCCGATACTTCGAGTCCGCGGAAATCGAGTTTTTGCGGACTCTCGGCCTCGGTTATGAAGTTCGCACCGATTTCGCCTTCCCCCGCGTACACGTGGAGGCCGATTACACTAAGTCCATCGGCTACGACGATCTGATCGTCATCGAAGTTGCGTTAGACCGGGTCGGCCGTTCCTCGCTGCGTTTCGATTTTCGAGTCATGAAACTGGGTGAATTGGCGGCCTGCGGATCCGTGGTGGTGGTTTGCATGTCGCTCAGAACGCAGTCTTCCATAGAGATTCCGGCGCCGGTTCGCGGTCTTCTCCTCGCCGCGCGGGAATTGCAGCAGCGGGTAGACAGTTGACGGAGCCCCGCATCGAATCTCCCTGGACACGCTGGTTCGTTGTCTCGTTCTTTTTGATTTCCTCTTCGCTGAACTATCTGGACCGTCTCCTGCTCGCCTCTCTGGCGCCGGTGCTGAAGGCTGAGTACCATCTCACCAACGTCGACTACGGAAACCTGGTTGCTGCATTCGCGGTCACTTACGCGGCTATTGCTCCCGTGCTGGGCTATTGGATGGACCGCGTTGGATTGACGCCGGTGGCGGCCCTCGCCGTCGGCGCTTGGTCGCTAGCAGGGATGGCGACTGGCTTCGTCCGGTCGGCGACCCAACTCTTGTGGTGCCGAGTCGCGCTAGGCATCGGCGAGGCCGGCGGAATTCCAGGAACCGGCAAGGTCTACGGCGCCTATCTGCTTCCGAAGGAGCGCGCACTGGGCGCGGGCGTCGGCCAGTTGGCCATCAGCGCCGGTTCTCTGGCCGCGCCTCTCCTGGCGGCGTGGGCCTTGCGGCATGGCCGCTGGCAAATGGCGTTTGTGGCAGCGGGCCTATTGGGCTTGGTGTGGGTAGCCGGATGGCTCATCGTGAATTGGCTGTTTGCGGCCCCCGCTACGGCCGTTCGAAACCCTGCCACGCAGGGCCCAGGCCCTTCCGCGAGTCACGCTTTGCTACGCGATCCGCGCTACTGGCGCCTGCTCGCCGCCAACTTCCTTTGGATGTCCATCTACACGCTGTGGCCCAACTGGACCACGCTTTTCCTCACCAGCCGCTTCAATTTGACCGCCGAAGTCGCGAATCGCGTCTATGCCTGGCTTCCTCCGCTGGGCGCCACCGCGGGCGCGCTAGCCGGGGGCTTGCTCTCATTGAGATGGATCGCGGCCGGTGCGCCGGAGGTGGCGGCCCGCTTGCGCGTCTGTCTCATCGCGGCGGTGCTCAGCCTGGTCACCGCCTTTGTCCCGTTCGCCGGCTCTCCCGCGGTTGCCACAGTGTCGATCGGCCTCAGCTATTGCTTTGTTGCCGCGGGCAGCACGAATCTCTACACCGTGCCCGTCGATCTCTACGGCGCTTCGCGATCCGGCTTCGCCATCGCCGGTTTCGTTGCCGCGTTCGGCGTGACGCAATTCGTTTTCAACCCAATCTTCGGCTACCTCACCAAGTACTTCGGCGATTACCGGGTCCTGTGTGTTGGCGTCTCCGTGCTGCCGCTGGCTGCCTATTCGCTGGTGGCCGGTCTCAGGAACTCGACCGCCGGCTCTCGCGTTGAGCCAGCTTCTGGCGGCGTCGCCGATCCCGCAGGCTGCTCCCCTCAATGAAGCGCTTCGTCAGCCAGATGGCGCCCAGAATCTGCGTCCATTCGGAGACCACGTTTCCCACCACTTGCCCCCATTTTGAGGTCGCTGACATGTGGGCAAAGACGTAGATCCACACCAACAGCGTCAGGCCGAAGAACATCGTCAGCGAGTGGGTCTTGATCCAATACAACACCGGATTCTGCCGCCGAAAGTGGCGCGGCTCACAATCCGGATTGCCGCGTTCATACAATATCCGCGTGCAGATCACCGATGCCACCACTCCGCTCCAATCGGCGATCGCGTTGCCGAAGAACGATCCCCAGTGCGTGTCCGGATTGGCCGGAAAGTAAAGCACAATCCAGATCAGCAGGATGGCGCTGGAAATGATACTCAGCGAGTGCTTGTATAGAAAGGAGTCTCGGGCTTTCTCGCCCGTAGCGGATTCATCGTTCACGTCTTCGGCCTCCGTCGATAGAAATAGATGGCTGCGCCCACGATGGCGGCGCAGATAACAATTAGCAGAATGTACCGGTGTATTTTCTCGAGGACCTGTTGCCAGTTATCGCCGAGGTAATAGCCAAGTGTGAGGAACGTGCAGACCCAGAGCGCCGCGCCGGGATAGGCGAAAGCAGCGAACGTCCGGTACCTCAGGTCTGAGACGCCCGCCATCAATGCCGTGAAGTGGCGCACACCCGGAATGAAGTATCCGAATGTTAGCAGCCAATGCCCCAGTTTGTCGAACCATTGCTGGACCTTTGCCTGGCGCTCCTCGGTGAAATGAACGTACTTGCCCCAGCGGTGAACAAATTCCTTGCCCGCCAGCCGCCCCGCCAGATAGCTGATCGTGATACCGCCAATGCTTCCGGCGAGGGCGGAACAACCGGCGCCCACGGCATTCAAGCTGCCTTTCGCAATCAGAGTTCCGCAGATGACAAGCAGCGTTTCGTCCGGAACCGGCAAGCCCACGATGCCCAGAACGAGCAGGCCAAAGATTCCGAAGTAGCCGTAATGAGAAATCCAGTGGAGGATGGTGTCCATTTCGACGCGGCACGATGGCGCGAAGTTAGGATACCTTGCGCGGCAGTTCCTCGGGAACCCAGTCGCCGGCCGTCATGGCTTTGGTCTGGACGTCCAAGGTCTCCAGGCGCTCGATTTCACCGCCGGTGGCCGCCTTCAACTCATGCAGTTTCCGGGCGTGGGTCAGCACTCGCCCATCCAGCGACGTTACTGCCTCGTTGTAAGCGGTCACGGCCGTGTTCAGAGCGCCCCCGACCCTCGTCACGCGGCCATGCAGAGTAAGCAGGTTCTTATAGAGGGCGCTGCCTGTTTCGCGAATCTCTTCGGCATTTTGGGCCAACTGGCGTTCGCGCCATCCATAGGCGACGGCAAACAGCAAGGCGATCAGCGTAGTGGGCGTGGCCAAGAGAACGCGCCGGTCCACACCATAGTTCAGTAGTTCGGGATCGCGTTCCAACGCCGCGCTATAGAGCGATTCCAGGGGCAGGAAAGCGATCACCAGTTCCGGCGACCCCTCCAAGCCGTCCCAGTAAGTCCTTTCGCTCAAGCTCTTGACGTGCTGTTTCACCTGGCGGGCATGATCGGCCATCAGCCGTTCGCGCTGGCCCTCTTCCGCGTCCAGGGCCCGCAGATAAGCGTCCATCGACACTTTGGCGTCCACCACAATCTCTCTGCCGTTCGGGAGGCGGACGATCATGTCCGGCCGCCGCATCCGTTCGCCGAACAACGTCTCCTGCTGCGTGAAATCGCAGTGTTCAATCATGCCCGCCAGTTCCACTGTCCGGCGCAACTGCAATTCGCCCCATCGGCCCCGCTGTGAAGGATTGCGCAGCGCGTTCTTGAGCTGGTCAGTGGATTGCTGCAAGTCCTTATGCGCGGTGGACAGGCTTTGAATCTGCGCGCGAATCCCTTCGTAAGCTCCCGTGCGCGCCCGTTCCAGTTCCTGGACGCGCTCCTGGAACAACTGCAGGCTCTCACCAACGGGTTTCACCAGATGCTCCAGTTGATCTCGCGTGCGGTCCAGAAACTGTTGGCTATTGTTCTGTAGCGCCTCGCTCGCCAGCGCGCGGAATTTTAGTTCCAACTGCTGCTCGCTGTGAGTGAGCAAAGAGATCTGTGTTGCGGCAACCTCTTCCGCCTTGGCCAGTCGCTCCTCCAGGCGGGCTGCCTCAATCCTTGCCTCGGTCAGGGCATCCGCGAGAGCCGCCTCCTCAGCGCGGTGAGCCTCCTCGCGCGTCTCAATCTCGGCATGGTGATTCGCCTCGCTCGCTACTGCCTCTTGCTCCAGTTCGGAAGCATACTCGGCGCTCCGCCTCCGCTCTCGGCGTTCGAAGAGCCAGAAGCACGAGGCAGCCACCAGCGCCGCTGCCATCAAGACCAGGACTCCCGTCATTTCTTGAATTCAGTCTCCTTCTTGAACAGTTCCAGGGTGTTGAAGACGATGGGGCAATACACTGCGCGGTCCGGCATCTGCCACATGCGGCTCAGCAAAGATCCGTTGCCCTTCACCAAATGCGGAAAGAGCTCGCACGCGTTGGGCCGGAACTCATAGATGGAACAGAGATTGCCCTCCAGGAACACGCACCCCTTCTCATCGCGTCGCAGAATCAGGCCTTCGTCATCCGTTTTCACCGTATAATCGCGGAGGAAGTCGCTCTTCTTCATGCCCAGCCCGCGCGCCACTTGCTCCACATCGCGCTCTGAAATCTGGGTGGTGGCGACGCGGCAGCAGTTCGCGCATTCCTTGCAGTCAATGGCGTCCTCCACCCGTTCGGCAATCGCCTTGAACCGGCGCTCCACAAAGTTGTGGCGCTTCATCCATGCGCGGAATTTCAGGTTCTCGCCGCGCTGCTTCTCGCCCAGCCGCTTGATCTGAACCAGATCGGTCAGCATAGCTCCAGTATCGCTCAAACAGATTTGCGCCAAAATGTTGCGGGGGGGTGGGCGCCCAGGAGGGCGCCCGGATGACTGGTCAGGCGACAGCCGGGATAATGGAAGTGTGACCGATCAACTGTCTCTCTCAATCTGGCTTGAGCCGGGACGCCGCGCGCCCCAGCGCCAGCGTTATGAGAGCATGCTGCGCCTCTTTCCCTTTTCGCAACGCGCGGCGCAGCCGCAGACCACGGTCTTGATTCGAGCCATCGACACCACGGAGCCGCCGCTTCTTGAGCGCCCGATGAACGGGCCGCCGTCGATCGACGAGATCACGGAAGTGCTCAGCGGCTACACCAGCGCCGACATTGCTTATGAGCTCGAAAGCTTTTGGGATCTCTGGCAGTTTGATGGGGATTGGAAACTAAGCCCCAGCCGGGTGATCCTGTCGTCCTTCGGCCCGGACTTCGACAACGGTTCGAGTGAGAGATCCAGTAACCAGGAAGACCTGCGCATCGACTTTGGCGTGGACACGCATTTCCTGCCTCAGCCGGAGATTGCGGGCAGCGCGCGGCTGGTGGAGTCGAACATCAAGAGTCTTCTGCGCCTGGTCCACGAGATTGAAAACCAGCTACCGGTTCGGAGGCGGCTGCTGAGTTCGGAATCCGGTGAGAACTTCGCCGAGCGCCTGCAGCGCGTCCTGACGGTCGGATCCCGGACCCAATGAACCGGCGAACGGTTCCCCCCAGGCCTCTTCTGAACCGCGCCCGTAAGTAAGCAAGCGGGTGACACGGCTATTCAATCGGTCTGGACTAACCGACACGGCACAAAAAAGAACGGGCGCCCTTCGTGCGCGCTACTGAGCCGCGACCGTCAGGGGAGCGACCGGTTGCTGGTCCTAACGTTCCCGGTTAACGGGCAACGCCCTCACCGGTCGCCCCCTGAACGGTCGCGGCTCTGACGGGTTCGCGGCTCGGCTGGCGCTCTACAGAGAGCCGGATGCGCAACTACTATGCTTTCACTGCCGCCACTTCCTTGGCCTTTCGAATCGATGGCAGCGGGCGAACCAGCAGCGTGAGAATGAAACCGATGGCCAGCAACGCCGCCAACACATGGAGCGGCAAGTCGTAAATGTGAACCTTGCTGGCGCCGGCGGCGAGTCCAGCCTTTGCCGTATCTGAAAGCTGCGTGATCACCACGGGACCGACTACCGCGGCCACGCTCCAGGACGTCAGAACCGCGCCGTGAATGGCGCCGACATTGTTCGGTCCAAACATATCGGCGAGAAAGGCGGGAATGGTTGCGAAGCCTCCTCCATACATCGTGAAGATAACGAATAACGATGCCTCAAAGGGAATCCAGTACCCGCCGCTCCCGAGCACCGGGATCAGCAGAAACAATCCGAGCTGGGCGACGAAGAAGATCATGTACGTAGCGCGGCGTCCGATATAGTCCGATAGCGTGGCCCAGAAGAACCGTCCGCCGGCGTTAAACAGGCTGATGATAGCCACCATTCCCGCGGCCTCCGCCGGCGTCTTTGAAAACATGTCCTGGGCCATCGGCGAGGCTTGCGCCAGAATCCCGATTCCCGCCGACACGTTAATCAGCAGAATGCCCCACATCAAATAGAACTGCGGTGTTTTCAGAGCATCGTTGCGTGTCAGGCTCCGTTCCGCCGCGAGGCGGCTGGTTATCGCAGCCGGCACATAGCCGGTTGGCAGCCATCCGGAGGACGGCCGCCGAATCAACGCGGCCCCTAACAGCATCACCACCAGATAGATGCCGGCGAGGATCAACAAGGCGTTCGAGACCCCGACACCGGCAATCAGCCAATTGTTGAGGTAACCGGCGGCGAATGCGCCGCCGCCAAATCCCATCACGGCCATGCCGGTTGCCATACCGCGCCGGTCAGGGAACCACTTCACCAGTGTGCTGACCGGCGCGATGTAGCCGAGGCCGGCGCCGACTCCACTGGTGACGCCCATCCCTATCCACACTAGAAGCTGATTGCCGGCGCGGACGCCAAGCCCTCCAATGAGGAGTCCTGACCCGAAGAACAATGCCGCCGCGGTGGCCGCCACCCGTGGACCGCGCTTCTCCACCCACGGCCCCATAAACGCCGCACTCAGGCCCAGCACCACCAGCGCCGTGCTGAACGTGATGTAAGGAGCTTTGAACCAGCTTAGTGCCGGATGAGGGAATAGCGCGTTCAATGGCTTGTTAAAGATGCTCCATGAGTACACGGACCCAATGCAAATATGAATGAGAACGGCGGCAACCGGGATCAGCCAGCGATTGAACGAGGCCGGTTCTTCAGGCGCGGTAGGGGAGGGCAACGTAGACTCCAGATCTCAGAAGTGGGGACTCAGGGCAGTATCTACTGTAATCCAACGATCGCGAGTTTCAACACCCAATAGTGCTGCTAGACTGCGAAGGGCGAGAGAAAAGTCAGCTCAATCTCTTTTTAGGGTTTTGCGACTCTCCCGGGGCGCTCTCTTGACGACCTCCACCAATCCCGAGGGGCAAACGAAACAGTACTCGATTCGTCGCACGTGCGGGGAAACCACGGCTCGAGTGATCGACGTTGTCGCCGTGGAGGAGCCGCTGGAGATCCGGATTCTCCACTGGTTTAAGAGCGTTCCAAAGGCGGAGAGTCTGGCCGTAACCATGCGCACGCCAGGCGCCGACCGCGAACTGGTGGCCGGCTATTTGTTTGCCGAATCCATCCTTTCCGAAAGGCATGACCTGCTGGGAATCCAGGCACTAGGCGAAACCGGCTCACCCAACGAGTATCTGGCCGAACTGGCGCGCCATGTAGATGTCGAGCAGTGGCGGCTCTCCAGGGCGAGCTTTGTGAACTCAAGCTGCGGCCTCTGCGGAAAACGAGGCATCGAAGCCCTGCCCGAGTTGCCCAGCCTCGAGACGGGGACCCTTGAGATTAAGGCGCACGTTGTGAGCCGGCTTCCTGGTCTTCTTGCTGAAAGGCAGAAGGGCTTTCTTGAGACCGGCGGCCTTCATGCCGCGGCCCGGTTCGATGCGGACGGGCGATTGAACTCGTTCTTTGAGGACGTTGGCCGTCATAACGCTCTCGATAAGCTGATAGGAGACGCCTTCCTGAATGGCCAGTTGCCGTGGACGGATCAAGTGGTCTTTATGAGCAGCCGGGGAAGCTTTGAACTTGTTTTGAAGTGCATAGCGGCGGGCTGTCCGGTTTTGGCGACGGTGGGCGCGCCGTCCAGCCTCGCAATTGAAGCGGCGCGCGCCCGCCAAATGACTTTGATTGGTTTCGTTCGAGGCGGCCAGTTCAATGTTTACTCCGGTGAGTGGCGTGTCCGGAGTTGACACCTTTAGCGGCGGCCCTTCCGAGCCGCGACCGTTAGGGAGCGGCCGGTTGTGTTCTTCCTGTCATGTCAACCGGCCGCTCCCTGACGGTCACGGCTCGGAAGGATTGCAGGCGCTTAAGAAAGAATGATGACCGTTATGAAGCTGCGTTTTCACAAGAACTCGCTCCGATTCCGGCTCAACCGGCTTGAGGTGAGTCAACTGGCCTCCGGAGAAAAGCTGGTGGAGGAGATCTGGTTCCCTCACTCTGAGCAACCCTTTCGCTACAGCCTCGGCGTCCGGGAGGCAGAGGCCACTGCTCAGCTAGAACAGTCGCCTGCGGGGATTCATGTGTCGCTGAACCTCGCGGACGTTATGGCTTGGGCTGCCTCGGACGAACTGGACCTGCATCGGTCGCTCACGGACGCCCGTGAGCCGCTCATCTTGATGGTGGAAAAGGATCTGGTGTGTGTGGACGGCCCTGCCGAGGAACGCGACCCCCTCGCTTTCCCGCGCGCCGAACAGACCGTCTGCAACTGAAGAAAATTCCACTCGCGCACATCGACGGAAGGGGGACTCGTCTACTCTGGCCTAGGCGCGGGCCACGTCCAGTTTTTGTTTACCGCTCCTGACGCGCCGTGCGGCCAGAGCAGCCTGTCCCCAGTCGGTCGGGTCCACACTTTTCCGGTTTCCAGCAAGCGGCGCACCGCGCCGCTCCGAACGGGCTATATTCCACTCGCGCGCATCGACGGAAGGGGGGACTGGCTACTCTGGCCTAGGCGCGGGCCACATCCAGTTTTGTTCACCTCTCCCGACGCGCCGTGTGGCCAGAGCAGCCTGTCCCCAGTCGGTCGGGTCCACACTTTTCCGGTTGCCGGCAAGCGGCGCACCGCGCCGCTCCTGAGCGGGCTATATTCCACTCGCGCACATCGTCGGAAGGGGGACTGGCTACTCTGGCCTAGGCGCGAGCCACGTCCAGTTTTGTTTACCGCTCCCGACGCGCCGTGCGGCCAGAGCAGCCTGTCCCCAGTCGACCGCGTTCCATTCCTGCGCGCGGCGCCTCGCACTCGACGCAACCGCCACCGGCGCCGGTCCACACCTTTCCGGTTTCCAGCCGGCGGCGCACCGCGCCGCTCCGAAACGGGCTATATTCCACTCGCGCACATCGACGGAAGGGGGACTGGCTACTCTGGCCTAGGCGCGAGCCACGTCCAGTTTTGTTTACCGCTCCCGACGCGCCGTGCGGCCAGAGCAGCCTGTCCCCAGACCACCGCGTTCCATTCCTGCGCGCGGCGCCTCGCACTCGACGCAC
>CAJCIT010000054.1 GCA_903970405.1 Acidobacteriaceae bacterium
TGTTATTGGAGGTGGCGGGCGCTCCGCCCGCCGATCCGTTTAAGGTAGCGCAAGCGTTGCAAAGCCGCCTCAGTGTCCTGAAGTTTAACGGGGACTTCTATTTTCTGGATTGCGGAACCGAAGATCCTTTTTGCTAGCTCCGCTCAGCGGACTCCACTCCTAATACGCGCAGTAAACCGGCTTGTCGCCATTTTGAAGGAGGCCCATCGACGAAGTGAGTTGCTCGCCTTTCGCTGGCGGTGCCGCACCGACGACATGGAGGAGCCTTTTCCGGCGCCTCTCAGAAGAGGGCAAGTCCCTTTGCCTCAATACCTTCCCAGCGAAAAGGGACAGACGCATTTGGGCCGGAAGCAGGCGGTCGGCTGTTTTGCGGTTAATGGCTTCCATCCGCAGTTCTGAAGCGATTTTCCGCCGGCGTGCGGAAGATGGTAAACCCTTTCCGCTCAAAGATTTCCCAGGAAAAGGGACAGACCCTTTTTCCGCTCAAAGATTTCGCCCGAAAAGGGACAGACCTTTTTTTGCGGAGAAGACACAGTTTGCGCAAAAGCCGCGCTGTGCCGCCAGAAAGCATCGCCGTTATCTCCGGCTCCGCGCCCGTGTACCATGACGTGAGTGGAGGATGAATGAACCGATCCCGAGTTGCTGTTCTGTGCGCCTCTTTTGGTCTGCTGGCTGCGGCGAGCCTGACCCGAACCGTCCACGCGGACGATATCTCTGAGCGAGCACGTAAGCTGCACTTCTCCTCCATCGTCCTGGACACCCATGACGACACTACCCAGCGCTTCTTCTCCAAGGAATACGATCTCGGCAAGCGCAACCCTGACGGCCATGTCGACATTCCCCGCATGCGGGAAGGCGGCATGAACGCTATCTTCTTCTCCATCTGGATCGATGGGCGCATCATGGGCCCGCCTGCCGTGCAAAAAGCCCTCGATCAAATCGACGCTGTCCACGAAAACGTGAAGAAGTATTCGAACGACATGGTCTTCGCCCGCACCGCCGACGACGTCCGCCGTGCTCATGCGCAAGGCAAGATCGCGGCGCTGATGGGCGTTGAGGGCGGCCACATGATCGGCAACGACATTCGCATCGTGCGCATCTTCGCCGATCTCGGCGTGCGCTACATGACCCTTTCCCACTTTTATAACGACGAGTGGGCGGACTCCTCCACAGACAAACCCGTTCACAACGGGCTCACCGATTTCGGTAAAGAGATTGTTCGCGAAATGAACCGGCAGGGCATGATCGTTGACATTTCCCATGTCAGCGACAAAACGTTCTATGACGCGCTGGAAGTAAGCAAAGCGCCGTTAATCGCTTCTCACTCCTCCTGCCGCGCCTTATGCAATCACCCCCGCGACATGTCTGACGACATGATCAAGGCCCTCGCCGCGAAAGGTGGCGTGATCCAGATTAACTACGAAAGAAGCTTCATTGACGAGGCATATCGAGTCGCTTCTGACAAAGAGACCGGCGGCGTAGTTGCGCGAATCGGTGACCTGGAAAAGAAATGCAATAACGATGAAGCCTGCGTCGGCCGCGAGATGGCCAAGATACAAAAGAAGCTGACGGACGAAGGGAAACTGCCGCACGTCAGTTGGGAGCGAATCATTGACCATATCGATCACGCAGTGAAGCTGGTTGGCGCGGATCACGTGGGCCTCGGTTCCGATTTCGACGGTGCCGACATGCCCGAAGGCATGGAGGATTGCTCCAAGCTTCCTAAGATCTCTGAGGCGCTGCTGCGCAAGGGCTATTCGGAAAGCGACATCAAAAAGATTCTCGGCGAGAACACTCTGCGAGTGATGGAGCAGGTGGAGCGCGTCAGCAAAGAAATGCAGTAGCAGCTTCGGCCTGCTTTACGCGGCCTGCCCCGAGGCCAGGCTGTGCTCACCACCAGCGCGGCTTGGCCCGCGCGTCTCTTCCAGGCCGCGAAGCTGCCGACCCCACTGCGGGCGCCCCAACGGTGCGGCCGCCTCACCCGAGCGACAGCACCAAAATGGGCGGCCCTGACGGTTTGTCTGCGTTTGAAAGGGCTTCTTCGGTTACCGTGATTTGAGTGACGCCCGTCAGTGTGCCGGCGCTCAATTCCAGAATCGTTCGCTCGTCGGTGGAGGTAAAGGACTGCCCGCGGGTAATGTCGTTCTTGTCCTTCTTAACGAACCACAGTTGGTAGTGATGGTCCTTGGGAAGATTCGCCGCGACAAAAGCTGCCTCGCCGCTTTCCGCCAGGGCCAGGGTTACTACCGCATGCGGGAGCGGATCGAGAAGCTTGAACGGCAGAACCCGGACGTTGGGACTGGAGAGGACCGCAGCCAGTGCGGAGTCGCTGGATTTGACGAGCTTGGTCCGATCCAGCTGATTCTTGTAGCTGTTCACTAGGGCGGAAAGCTCGCGGATCCGATCGCGGTATTTGATGGCGGAAGCCGCACTGTTCAAATCGGCTGACCCGATGGACGCGCGCAGATTCTCCAAGTCCTTACGGGCGAGGTCGCGTTCGGCGACGGCCATATCGGCCTTTTGCTGTGCTTCTTTCCATCGGGATGTGATGTTGCTGAGTTGCAGGGTCGCCGACTGGTGGCCGGCGTAAAAAGCACCCGCGCCAACCAAAATCGCGATAATTCCCGCCCCGGCTGAGACATACCAGACATTGGTCAGGCGAGCCCAGCGGGGGGGCTGGGCAGTTCGCTGGACGACAGTCGCGGAATCGGTTGCTTCAGCCATATCCGTCCTAAACACCTCCCGGGGAAGGGGGGTGCGCCGCGGCACGCACGGAGTACGATTTTCGCACACCAATTTCGAGCGCAGTGTTAGGGAGCCGCGAAGGCGTCACGGCGGCCCAGCGTTTAGCTCTTCAGAAACTGCACGCACACCGGCTTGCTTGTCTCCACCGTCTGCGTCGCGTCCTTCAACAGACCAGTTTTTGGATCCCGCGGGTACACCAGAATATTGTCCGAATCCTGATTCGCCACCAGCAGCCACTTGCCAGTCGGGTCAATATTGAAGTCCCGCGGATTCTTTCCGCCCGACGGCGCATTCCCCACCAAACGCGGCTGGTCCGCTTTCTGCAATGAAAAGATGGCGATGCTGTCGTGTCCGCGATTTGAAGTGTAAACGTATCGCCCCTCCGCATCGATCCGGATGGCAGCCGCAGTGTTCCCGCCCTTGAATCCGGCGGGGAGAGCCGATATCGTGTGCAGCACCTTCAGGACGCCCTTCGCGGTATCGAATGAATAGGTACTCAATGACGATGTCAGCTCATTCACGACATACAGAAAACGTCCGTCGCGCGAAAACTTGCTGTGCCGCGGTCCTGCGCCTGCCGGAGCGCCGGCAAACGCCGGAGACGCCGGCTTTACGGCGAGAGGCGACCCCGAAATTTCGTACACATGCAGCCGGTCGGCGCCCAGATCCGCCACCACCGCCCACCGATTGTCGCGAGAAATAGAGACTGAATGGGCGTGCGCCGCTTCCTGCCGGTCCTTCACGGGGCCGCTCCCGTGGAATTGCTCAAAATACACTGCCTCTCCCAGTCCGCCGCCCTCTTGCACCGGGTATACCGCCAGGCTGCCGCCGCTGTAATTGGCCACCCAAACAGTCTTGCCCGTGCGGTCGAGCGCCACATGGCATGGGTCCGCGCCCCGTGTCGATAATTGGTTGATGGGAGCTAACCGCCCCGTGGCCGGTTCAATTGTAAAGGAACTGGCCGCGCCGCCTGCCTTCCCGCCGAACTGCGGCGTCTCATTCACGGCATACAGGAACCACGCCTTCGGGTGAACCGCCACATACGAAGGATTCTCTGTTTCGGCGGCGAGCCCCAGATCTCTCAACTGGCCTGTATCCGAGTTAAAACGCCACGCGTAGATGCCGCGGCTGCCTTTGCCGGTATAGGTTCCGATGAACAGCAGATACTCCGGCCCTGTTTCCGCCGGTCCTTGCCCTGACAGCAAAGGTGGTATGAAAGCTGTCCCTCCGGCAATGGCAACGCTTCCTAAGAAATCTCTACGGGTGAGTGGATTCATTCCGTCCTCCAGCGTACTAACTTGCAACGTTGTCCGCGAGTGCCGCGTGGAATAATGAGGATCACCCCCACAATTCTGTAACCCGCCCGAAACGGGAAAACCGCGCGAAACCGAACTCCCATCCACGAATCGAACGAACCAGGAGCTTATCTCTATGGAGTCCCTTTCCCAAAATGCGCCGACCGCCGCGGCGATAGACGACCCGCTAACCGCTGAGCAACTCAGAAAGACCGATGCCTATTGGCGGGCGTGCAACTACCTGTGCGCGGGGATGATTTACCTCCGCGCCAATCCGTTGCTCAAGGAGCCGCTTCGTCCCGAACACTTCAAAAACCGGCTGCTTGGCCACTGGGGCTCCGACCCTGGTCAGACGTTTGTGTGGGTCCATCTCAATCGAGTGATCCGCAAATACGACCTGAACATGATCTACATTTCGGGCCCTGGGCATGGGGCGCCCGCTGTCCTTTCAAACTGCTATCTGGAGAAGACCTATTCGGAAATCTACCCGGAAAAAAGTCAAGATGAGGCGGGCATCCTCAGGCTTTTTCAGGCTTTCTCGTTTCCCGGACAATTGGGGAGTCACTGCACGCCCGAAGTTCCCGGCTCGATCCATGAGGGAGGCGAGTTAGGCTACAGCCTTTCCCACGCGTTCGGCGCGGCATACGACAACCCAGACTTGATTGTGACCACCGTGGTCGGGGACGGCGAAGCAGAAACCGGTCCGCTGGCGACGTCCTGGCATTCCAACAAGTTTCTGAATCCGATCCGGGATGGCGCAGTGCTGCCCATCCTGCATCTCAACGGCTACAAGATTGCCAACCCCACCGTGCTGGCCCGCATCACGCCCGAGGAACTCGAGGATCTTTTCAAGGGCTATGGCTGGACGCCGCATGTCGTGGAAGGCGACGATCCCGCCGTCATGCATCAAACGATGGCCGCAACGGTAGACAAATGTGTCCAACAGATTCGCGCCATCCAGCAGAAGGCAAGACGGACAGGACAGCCTGACCGCCCGCGCTGGCCCATGATCATCCTCCGCACGCCAAAAGGGTGGACCGGGCCTAAGCAAGTAGATGGGCACAAAGTGGAAGGCTTCTGGCGAGCCCATCAGGTGCCGGTGACGGACGTCCAAACCAATCCGGACCATCTGCGAATTGTTGAGGAATGGATGCGGAGTTACCGGGCGGAGGAGTTGTTCGATGAACGCGGTTCGCTGATTCCCGAATTGGCGGAGTTAGCGCCAACGGGCACCCGACGCATGAGCGCCAATCCGCACGCCAATGGAGGCTCGCTGCGCAAAGCGCTTTCTCTGCCGCATTTCCGCGACTACGCCGTCGCGATTGACGGGCCAGGAGCTAAGGAGATCTCGCCGACCGAAACAATGGGAAAGTTTCTTCGCGACGTGATGCGCGCGAATATGAACAGCTTCCGTCTCTTTAGCCCGGACGAAAATGCATCGAATCGTTTCCAGGATGTTTATGACGCCACCTGGAAGACCTGGCTCGCGGCCATTAAGCCGGAAGACGCCGACGGTACTGACATTGCGCCGGACGGCCGGGTGATGGAGATGCTCAGCGAACATACTCTGGAAGGCTGGCTGGAGGGCTACCTGCTGACGGGCCGCCATGGGCTCTTCAACACATATGAGGCCTTTGTCCACATCATCGATTCGATGTACAACCAGCATGCCAAGTGGCTTGAGAAAGCGAAGCTGGAAATCGCCTGGCGCGCCCCCATCTCATCGCTAAACATTCTGATCTCCTCGCTGGTCTGGCGTCAGGATCACAACGGCTTTACCCACCAGGACCCGGGATTTCTGGATCTGGTCAGCAATAAGAGCGCGAACGTAACGCGCATCTATCTGCCGCCCGACGCCAACTGTCTCCTCAGCGTCGCCGACCACTGCCTGCGCAGCCTGGACTACGTCAACGTCATCGTTGCCGATAAGCAGCCGCACCTTGTCTATCTCGATATGGAAGCCGCGGTTATTCATTGCACCAAAGGCATCGGCATCTGGGAGTGGGCCAGCAACGACGCGGGCGCCGATCCAGACGTGGTGGTAGCAAGCGCCGGTGACATCCTTACTCAGGAGGCCCTCGCCGCGGTGGCCATCCTTCGCGACAATTTCCCCGATCTGAAAATCCGCTTCGTCAATGTGGTGGACCTGTACCGGCTCCAGCCGGACACGGAGCATCCCCATGGGTTATGCGACCGTGACTTCGACTCGCTCTTCACCAATGACAAGCCGGTGGTCTTCAATTTCCATGGCTATCCCTGGTTGATTCATAAGTTCACCTATCGCCGGACCAACCACGTCAACATCCACGTGCGCGGATACAAGGAAAAGGGCAACATCAATACGCCCCTGGAACTTGCCATTCGCAATCAAGTGGACCGCTTTAATCTCGCAATCGACGTGATCGACCGCGTGCCGAAACTGCAAGGCCCGGGCGCGCAACTGAAAGAGTGGCTTAAAGGACAGATCATCGAAAGTATCGACTATGCCGACACCGAAGGCATCGATAAGCCGGAGATCCGCAACTGGAAGTGGCCGGCCGCGCAGAAGCCGTGACTGAAGCACCCGCGGCTCTGCCGGCGTCGCCGTCGCGTCCGGCGTTTGGCGAACCAAGTGCTCGCTAAAGCAGAGAGGAACTCATGGAACGAACTGAACTCTCAACGCGGAACACATATCGGGCAGCGGTGAACGAATGGATCGACGGAATAAGAGCCGAGGAGGCTCTGGCGCTTGCCAGCCCCACTGCGAGCCAAGAAGACGATTGGGAACAAGCCCATTTCAAGGAAGACGATCTTCGTAACAAAGCGAAGCTTGCAAAGAAGGACTACGAAGACTCAATTCGCCAGAACCTGTTCAACTTCTGACAGGACTGAGGAGAAGAATCATGGACATCCGGACACTAACTACATCTCAGATCGTTCTAATCGTCGCTCTCTCAATCATTCTCATCGGCGCCGTCGCTTTGTTCTTTTCCCAGCGGCGCAGCCGGACGGCAAAGCTTCGCACCAAGTTCGGAGACGCTGAATATGCCCGCACCGTCGAGGAAGGCGGCAACCGACGGACGGCGGAGGCGAAACTCGAAGAGCGCACGGAACGGGTTGAGGCCTTTAACGTCCGGCCGCTCTCGCAAGGCGACCGGGCGCGTTTCCTGCAGTCGTGGCAGGGAGTTCAATCGCGTTTCGTTGACGGCCCCGCGGGCGCCGTCGCCGAAGCGGACCAACTCCTTGGCGACGTGATGGTTACCCGCGGCTATCCGGTGAGCACTTTCGAGCAACGCGCGGCGGATATCTCCGTCGGGCATCCATTGGTTATGGAGAACTACCGCCGGGCTCATGAGATCGCACTCCGGCAGATGCGCGGACAGACCAACACGGAGGAACTGCGCCAGGCGATGGTTCATTACCGCTCCCTGTTTGAGGAACTCATCAGCGAGCCGGCTGCGCCCCTCGCCAGGGCTGCCTACTGAATTCCCTGGCTAAGCCGGCAGAGTCTTCAAGATAAGGAATCGTCATGTCTTTCGGGATCTATATTGCCGGCTTCGCGATACTGATCGGCGGACTCATCTACGGAGCGATAATCATGCACGTCGCCGCGCACTGGATCGCGGTGGGTGCGATTGTTCTCCTGGGGATTGCCGTGATGAAGGGGGTCCATTCAACCCGAGGCAAGGATCTCCAGAAATAGAGTGAATACTCTTTGACCGTACGCCGTCAGGTGACCGTATTTGGTTATCAGCCGCGGGCGCGGATTGTACGATGAATTGGAGACTCATATGAATCGCGAAAATCGGGAAACGGAAACATACGGCACGGTCTCGGCGAAGGCCCAGGGAATGGGTCCGGGTTCAGCGGGACAATCTGGAGATACTCAAGGTTTATCAGACCTGGAGGGGGCGGACTCAGAGAGCGTCGTAGAACTGCTGGAGGAAGGACAATACTTCGAGGGGGAAGCAATCGGCGGCATTGAAGACGCGCCGGATGCCGACGTCTCCGAGGTTCACACGAAGCAGTTCCCGGAAGACGACGTCCCGCCGGAGTATCTTGACCGCGATTAGGGGCGGCCGTTAGCTGCGCACACGGCGCAGCCAGTTTTTCCTTTCTGTCATGCCGCTTGCAATCGTCCATAGTGAACGCGACGGAATCGAGATTGTCTCGCTTGCCGGACAGCTCACGTTCGGACAAGAGGATCTGGATTTTCGGCGGGAGCTCGACCGCCTGATTGAAGCCGGCAAGACAAATGCGGTCTTCAACCTCAGCGGTCTCTCCGAGCTTGATTGCGACGGCCTCGGCACGCTCCTCATGGTCCTTGACAGGTTGCGAACGGCGGGAGGGAAGGGCGCGATTTTCACTGCAAATCCCTCGCATATCGAACTGATAGTGGAAGCAAAGCTGGAGACGGCGACGGAAGTGTTTGCGACAGAGGAGGATGCTCTCGAAAGTTTCTTCCCGGACGAGAAGATCCGTAGCTACGATGTCTTGGATTTCGTCCAGACCTACCAGCGAAATCGTCCTAAGCCGCAAGCCGTATAACTACCTTAGTTATAACTAGTGCGGGCCGAAAAACAGTTATCGTTGAAACGAAAGAACAGCCGACGAGCGTTGTTCGAGTGCCAGGGAACGGTGCCCGGGGAACAGCCGAGATGACTCTCGGCTCAGCAGGCTGAAAGCCCGCGCCACGGGGTGATCTTGCAGCAACTTCGCCTAGCGGCGTCATCGGGATCAAAGCTTGGTCCGCGCTAAGGGGCTACCGACAACCGATAAACATTCGGAGAAGTAGAGACCCTCAACTGACTCTCCCCGGTCGACCCACTGGGGACTAAGAAGCTAACCCGGCACACGCCGGGATCCGCTCTCCCGGAGGAAAGCACCGGGGCCATGTTCCCATTCACCGTCATCTCTGGACTCAGGCAGTCTCCCGTGCCCCAAGCGATCACTGCCTCGCCGGGCTGCGCTGGAATCAGCCCTGCACTGCTCGGACCCACCAGACTGTCGTTGGCGTGAGTAATCAAGGGCAGTGAGCCCTCGGGGGACGCGAAGCTGAATAGCTCCATGATCCCGCTCCCGATGTTCACACTTACCGGCATCGATGCCTGCCCATCCACGGAGACGGCAACCGGACAAGAAGTCTCTCCCGCAATGGCATTCGGCGTCAAAGCGTTGAGTTGCCAGCTCGTCACGCCATTATTGACCACCGGCCCCGAGTTATAGGAAATTGCGGCCGGCATCCCGCACACCGTGACGCTGGCGCCCCCGAGTGTAAACGTGTTTGGGCTGGTCCACTGAGCTGCGTTGCCCAGATTCTGCCCGAAGATCGTGAACCACGTGTCTGGGGGCAAGGGTTCAACCTTAAGATCGGCTGCATTCACGATACCGTTCGGTGAAATGGAAGGAGCGGTAGAGAGAGGGCTGCTCGCGAACGCTGGCCACAGAGAGTTGGTCCCTGTAAAGCCCGCCTGCAATCGATAGCCTGCCTGATTCAAAGGAGTAAAGGCAATATTGTATGTGCCGTCGCCGGCTGTCTTTTCGCTTCCGAGGGTCAAGGTGGGCGGTGCAAAATCGAACGCGACCCGAGAGACCTCCGTTTCGTTAGCGTCAAGGAAGACAAGCGCGAACTCTCCACTGCCGATAGAGGACGGTGGCACGCGCGCCGTTATCGTCAGATTGTATCCGGCGCCGGGAGCGACGATTAGGGGCCTGGAGTTAACAAATGTTTGTTGGGCGGCCGTGGCGGTTATATGGATCGATTTGCCGTTCGCATCGGAGCCAGGCTGAACCACCGCGGTGCCACTTCCGTCGACGCCCCAACCAGCAAGCCCATTCGCAAAATTTAAACTAGTCTGCCCACCGGCGCTTGCGTATTGGAAATTATAGATATTGATGTCGGTGGCGCCCACATCGCCGCATGCATTGACGCAGATCTGGATAACAGCCTTAGTGATTGAGGGTGGCACCGTGCCGCTGAGAACATAATTCGCTACGGTCCCGGACCCCGTGATGGCCTGCGCGGTCAGTGTAATGGGCGCGGACGCGATCGGCGCTCCTTGACTGTCCACCAACCGGCCCGCCACCTCGGAAGGGGAGACATTGAGCGAAAGCTTGGTTCGATCACGGAAGTAGCTGTCAATTAGATACGTAAAGGCCGTTGGATCAAACTCGGGAAGAACACGCTGGGGATAGGCATACCACGATTGGAAAATCACATGGCTGGGTATCGTGCCGCCTTGCGCCTCCCATTCGACGTAGTGGTTCTCTGCATCGTTCATCCATTGGGCGTCCGATAAATCCGTTATCCACCCGTTGTAAATGATTCCGAAAGCAATGCCGCGCTGCTGGAGCATCTGGCGCAGGCTTTCAACGCTGGGCTTCCAGTCAACCTGCCAGTTCACATCGAAGTGGAAGAAGGCGAATGGAGCACCCGCCGCCTCACGCCACGCATCGATCCCCGCCGTGTACATGTTGAGCCAGTTCTGTCCGGCGGGAACGGGCTCGATGTCGCCAACGATCGCATCAGGAAACACGGTTCTAATCCGGACAGCACTCTGAAGCGCGTTCACCGCAATTTGTTGCGGGGTCCACCGGCAGGCATTGGGTCCGGAGTACAATTCGCTTCCGTGGTAGAAGGGCTCATCGAAAGCAACGTATTTAAGATTGCCGCCCAACTGCCGGATGCGGGTGGCCACCGGGAGCGCTAGCTCTCCGGCGAAACCCTCCACCCCCATTCCGCATGCCGCGGTTGGAGTCAAGGGAGGAAACTCCACCGCGAGAGCAATGTGATGGTTGTTCAGATAGGAGAAGATCTGGCGTAGGGTGTCGTCGGAGAACGAACCTGGAAAAGTGGGACTGAGCATCTGCGTGTACATCTTGAACACCCGAATCCGAGAAGACGCGGTGGTCCAAGGCGCGCCCGGTGCAAATAGGTCCAGGTAATCCACGGAACCGATCATGTTGTTCCAAGCCGCCGGAGCGATCGGAGCAAACCAAATTGTTTGCGGTTGTGTAGTGGTGGATTGGGCCAAACAAACGGTCCCAATCAAGAAAGCCATAAGAGATCGACTTAGTATTTGCATAAACTCCCCGCGGCAGAAGTCGACGGTACGAGCTTCTCCGCCTCTCGCTTGTTCAAAGAATTCGGCCTTACCCAGGCCTGGCTGAACAGCCGGCCCAGTCACTTCCGCGCCTCGCCCCTTTGAGCTGCGAGAAGAATCGAAGCTCGGGAAGATGACCACGCGGCCTAGCTTGGAAAGTTGCGTGAGCGATCCGCGCACGTCAGAACGAGCGCTGCGACCGCTCCCTGACGGTCGCGGCTCGGAAGCGGCGGCGCTCCAGGCATGGTTATTTCGACTCGCCCCGCAGGGCCTGCAGGCGATGCTGCTGCTCCGGGGTCAGATCGTTCTTGATGCGGACCAGCAGCGAGATTTGGGCGCGCTTGATCTCGCGCTCCGACGCCAGAACCTTATCCAGTTGCGCGGACACCTGAGCCTCGTCCGCCTTCGATTGCTTCAACAGTCCGATCAATCCTTCCATAGCGTCCTGCAGTTCCCATTGCAGCTCCGTGAAGCGCGCTTGGGCCTTTAATACTTCGGCGCGAAGATAAGTCTTCTGCGCGTCGCTCAGGCCGATGGCGTTCTGCCGCGCCATCACCAGCTCCGGTGGAAACAGCAGCTCGTTCAGAGGGTCGGCGGCAGGCGGCTGTTGCGCCCCGAGCGACGAAACGAACATCAACATTGATGCGGCCAGCAACCAGAATTTATTGAGCATGTATTTCTCCCGACGGCTTAATTTTGAAAAACTCTTCCCCCAGCCGAGGCGTTGTGCTCCACGCTGCCGCCACTGGAGGACGCAGCAGCGCCTGAGTGGGTGAGCGCCAAGTGGAAAGCGCGGTGACCTCCGCCTCAGACGGTGGACGCCGCGCCCAAATGACGATCGCGATCAACACCGCCGCCAGCGCGCTTCCAACCATGGCCCACCTCCACCACCCGCGAGTATCCGTTTGCCCGTGAATTCGCGCCATTACTCGCTCCGGTCCGTACAGAGGCGGCTCCACCGCGGCGCTGCGACGGAGACTCTCATCGATCCGCGCCGCCATCGCCCGGCTGTCTTGCAACGCCTTCTGACACAGCGGACAGATCGCGAGGTGCGCCGCCAAGTCAGGCTCCGGCAAGTCGCCAAGGGCAAAGCCGGCAATTGAATCCGTCCACATCGAACAGCCCTTCATCGCGCCACCTCGCGCAACAGTCGACGCCTGGCCATGTGCAGTCTTGACCGTACCGTTCCCTCCGGAATCCCTAAAATCCCGGCGGCCGTTCGAACGTCCATCTCCTCCACTCCTATCAACAGCACCACCACTTTCAATTTCTCCGGCAACAACTCCACCTGCGCTCTCAAACGGACCTCGAACTCCCGTTCCGACGCTTGTGTCTCCGGAGTTTCGGAAGCGGCCTGGCTTGCCACCCATGCGCCATCCCGTCCCATGGCCCGCTTCGCTCCGCGCCGGTGGTTCAAAGCCAGCCGCCAACTGGCGCGGGCCACCCAAGGCCGGAATTTATCGGCGTCCCGCAGGCTGTCAAACCTGGTGTACGCAGTGAGGAACGTATCCTGTGCCACCTCCTCGGCATCCGCCGCATTCTGGAGCACTGAATACGCCACCTGATACACCAAGCGGTACGATTCACGCATGAGTCCTTCGAAATCCCCATTCTCCGGACCCGGCTCCTGCATGGACGACATTCTCGCTTAACGCCCAGGCCCTTTGTTCATCTCGATCTCCTGCGTATAAAGACACCACGGAGGCAGAAGGCGTTCAGTAACTGAGGGCAATTAACAAGCGGCCGGGCGGGTTCTCAACCCGCCGCATGCTTCCCAGCCTGCCCTACACCCGGCGACGAAACGAACTGTTCAGGCGAGTGTGGGCCTCAAATTCGAGCGCACAGAAAAGCCAGTAGGTGAAAATTTGCGTTTGCGGGCGAGGATTTTACGTTTTTGGGCGGCCGACTGAGCGGAGTTGGGGTGTGGTCGCGCGCCGCGGGCACTTACTGGAGGCGG